>NZ_JBFAAL010000002.1:0-454063 GCF_040639715.1 Micromonospora sp. NPDC023737 | reverse complement strand
ACTGTCGCGTCGTCGGAGACCGACGGCACGACCACCGGAGTCCGCACCGACGACGACACCACGGGCTTGATGATGACTGTCGCGTCGTCGGAGACCGACGGCACGACCACCGGAGTCCGCACCGACGACGACACCACGGGCTTGATGATGACTGTCGCGTCGTCGGAGACGGACGGTTCGGCCGGCGTCCGGGCCAGGGCAGGTACGGCGGGCGGGGGCTGTCCGGGGGCGGAATCTCCGGCCGCCTCCCCGGTCGAACTCTCCGGCGTGCCCTGCACCACCTTCGAACTCTCGGCCGCGGCCTCGATCGGATTCCGGGTCACGGCCTGGACGAGGGCGGGGCGGTCGGTCACAGGTCGCGAGTCTAGCGAGGGGCCTTCACGTCTCTGCCGGCGTACCGCCCCCGTTCGTCGATCCCGCCGCCGCGGCTTCGCGGCCCGCACCGGATCGGCCCGCCGCCGCCCCCCGGCGTTCACCGTCGGTCCGCATGGTTCCCCCTCCGACCAGCGCGGATGCGCATGCGCCCGCCGGAGCCGACCCGGGACACGAACCGACGGGCGACACCGCGATCTTGTAGCGTGAGGTCGTGGCGCAGAGCGTGTATTTGACCAGCGTGGGGTCCGGCGGCGGGAAGTCGACCATCGCGCTCGGGCTGGCCGAGCTGCTCTCTCGCCAGGTCGGCCGGATCGGCGTGTTCCGACCACTGATCGCCGGCACCGGCCCGGACCCGATCCTCGCTCTGCTCAGCGAGCGCTACCGCGTCGACCGGCCGCTGGCGGACCTGGCCGGGGCGACGTACGCCGAGGCCACCGCCCTGGTCTCCGACGGCCGCCGCGAGGAGCTGATCTCCCTCATCGTGGAGCGGTACCGGGCCGTCGAGCGGCACTGCTCGGCGATGGTCGTGGTGGGTAGCGACTTCGACGACACGGGGGACCCCGCCCGCCCACGAGAGTTGGCGTTCAACGCCCGGCTGGCCACCGAGTTCGGCAGCGTCGTGGTGCCCGTGGTGGACGGTTTCGGCCAGGAACCCGCCGCCATCGCGGCGGCCGCCCGTGGCGCGTACCACGACCTCGCGGACCTGGGCGCCACCGTGCTCGCCGTGATCGCCAACCGGGTGCCCGAACCGATGGCGCTGCCCGAGTTGCCCGTGCCCGCGTACGCCATCCCGGAGGTGCCGAGCGTCTCGGCGCCGACGGTGGCCGAGGTGGCGGCGGCGCTCGACGGCACCGTGCTCGCCGGTGACGAGGCCGCGCTCAGCCGGGACGTGCTCGACTTCGTGGTGGGGGCGGCGCAGGTGCCGATCCTCCTCGACCACCTGACTCCCGGAGCCCTGATGATCACCCCGGGTGATCGGGCCGACCTGCTCGTCGCGGCGAGCGCCGCGCACGTGGCCGGGCAGGTCTCCCTGGCCGGCCTGGTGCTCACCCTCGGCGAGCGGCCGGACCCACGGGCGATGCGGTTGGTGGAGCAGCTGAACACCGGCCTCGCGGTGCTCTCCGTGCGGACCGACAGCTACGACACGGTCGCCGCGTCGAGCCGGATCGAGGGGCGGCCGAGCACGGACAACCCGCGAAAGGTGGAGGCGGCGCTCGGCGCGTTCGAAGCGAACGTGGACACCGCCGACCTGGCCAGCCGGCTACGGGTCAGCCGGTCCGAGCGGGTCACCCCGCTGATGTTCGAGAACGAGCTGATCGACCGGGCCCGCACCCGGCGCCGTCACCTGGTGCTGCCGGAGGGCAGCGAGGAACGCATCCTGCGCGCGGCGGAGATCCTGCTGCGCCGGGGCGTCGCCGAGCTGACCCTGCTGGGCCGCCCGGACGAGATCGCCCGGCGTGCCCGGGAACTGGGCGTCGACGTCGGCGACGCGCACATCGTGGACCCGACCGCGAGCGAATGGCGGGACGAGTTCGCCACCGAGTACGCGCGGCTGCGTGCCCACCGGGGTGTGACCGCGGAGCTGGCGCACGACATCGTGGCCCAGCCCAACTACTTCGGCACGCTCATGGTGCGGGCCGGCTTCGCCGACGGCATGGTTTCCGGGGCGACCCACACCACCGCCGCCACCATCCGCCCCGCCTTCGAGATCATCCGGACCGTGCCCGCCGTCTCGGTCGCCTCAAGCGTGTTCTTCATGCTGCTCGCCGACCGGGTGCTGGTCTACGGCGACTGCGCGGTGAACCGCGACCCGGACGCCGCTCAGCTCGCCGACATCGCGATCTCGTCGGCGGACACCGCGGCCCGGTTCGGCATCGAGCCCCGGGTGGCCATGCTGTCCTACTCGACCGGCAGCTCGGGCGCTGGCGAGGACGTGGAGAAGGTCGCCGCAGCCACCGAACTGGTCCGGGCGCGCCGCCCGGAGCTGCTGGTGGAGGGCCCCATCCAGTACGACGCGGCCATCGATCCCGCGGTGGCCGCCACGAAGCTGCCGGGCAGTCCGGTCGCCGGCCGGGCGACGGTGTTCATCTTCCCCGACCTGAACACCGGCAACAACACGTACAAGGCGGTGCAGCGCTCCGCCGGTGCGGTGGCCGTCGGGCCGGTCATGCAGGGTCTGCGCCGCCCCGTAAACGACCTTTCCCGGGGAGCCACCGTGCCCGACATCGTCAACACGGTGGCGATCACCGCGATCCAGGCCGCCGCGTCGGCCGAGGAGGCCGAATGAGCCGGGTGCTGGTGCTCAACTGCGGGTCGTCGTCGGTGAAGTACCGGCTGTACGACGGTGACGAGGTGCGGGACAACGGCACGGTCGAGCGGATCGGCGAGCCGGGCGGTGGACCTGCGGACCACGAGACCGCCGTCCGGCAGATCCTCGCCGGTCTGGACCTGACCGAGCTGACCGCTGTGGGGCACCGGGTGGTGCACGGCGGCACACGCTTCGGCGAACCCGTACGGATCGACGAGGCGGTGCTCGCCGCGATCCGTGACCTGGTGCCGCTGGCACCGCTGCACAACCCGCCGAACCTGGCCGGCATCGAGGTGGCCCGCGAGGCGCTACCGGGCGTGCCGCAGGTCGCGGTCTTCGACACGGCGTTCCATCGCACGATGCCGGAGGCCGCCGCGACGTACGCCATCGAACGCGACACCGCGAAGCGGTACGGCATACGACGGTACGGCTTCCACGGCACCTCGCACGCGTACGTGTCCCGGCGCACCGCCGAACTGCTCGACCGCCCGTACGACGAACTGAACACGATCACCCTGCACCTGGGTAACGGGGCGAGCGCCTGCGCGGTCGCCGGCGGCCGTAGCGTGGCGACCTCGATGGGCATGTCACCGCTGGAGGGCCTGGTCATGGGCACCCGCAGCGGCGACCTCGACCCGGCGGTCGTCTTCCACCTGCGACGCGAGGGCGGGCTCTCGGTGGACGAGATCGACGACCTGCTCAACCACCGCAGCGGCCTGCTGGGGCTGGCCGGCGCCAACGACATGCGGGAGGTGCTGGCGCGCCGGGCGGCCGGCGACGAGGCCGCGGCCCTCGCCTTCGACGTCTACTGCCGCCGTATCACCAGCTACGTGGGGGCGTACTACGCGCTGCTCGGCCGGGTCGACGCGATCACCTTCACCGCCGGTGTCGGTGAGCACGCCGCACCGGTGCGCGAGTCGGCCCTGGCCGGCCTGGACCGGCTCGGCATCGCCGTCGACCCGGCACGGAACGCCGGGTCGGGTGACCGGGTCATCTCACCGGACGGGGCCGAGGTCACGGTCTGCGTGGTCGCCACCGACGAGGAGCGCGAGATCGCTCGCGCTGCCCGTCAGGTGGCCGAGGCGGCCTGAGCGCTCAGGCGACCGCGAGCCAGACGGCCACCGCGACCAGCACCACGGCGACCACGGCCGCGCCGACGATCATCGGCAGCCGGCTGGGGGTCGCCGCCGGCACCGCCGGCTCGGGCGTGTGGGCGAAGGCGCGGAAGGCTTCGGTGTTGCCGCTCGGATCTGTGTAGTTCTCAGGCATGCGGTGACCCTAGCTAAGCCGGTCCAGGCCGGCCGGTCCGCCATGGCCGGCGGCTGGGGCGGACCGCGCGGTGGACGTCATCCGGCCGAGGGTCGTCCGGCGGAAGCCGGACGACTGGGACGATGGCCGGGCCCGGCCCCCTACCGTGGAACCGTGGGGACGAGGCGTCTGCTGGGAGCGGTGCTGACGATGCTGCTCGCCGGCTGCGCGCCGGCCGGCGCCGTGACCGAGGCGGCGGCTCCGGCGGGCCGGGCCCCCGAGGGCACGTACGCCGTCGGCGTGCGTACGTTCACCCTCGACGCGGGCTCGGCGCGTCCCCTGCCGGTGACCGTCTGGTACCCGGCGAAGGGCGGGGCGGTGGCCATCGGGCGGTTCCCGGTGGTGATCTACAGCCACGGGCTGGACAGCCTGCCCGAGTTCCACACCGGGCTGACGAGCCGCTTGGCCGCCACGGGCTTCGTGGTGGCCGCCCCCGCCTTCCCGCACACGCGACGCGGCGCGGCCCGGTTCGACAGGGCGGACGTACGGAACCAGCCAGCCGACTGCTGGCGGCTCATCCGGCACCTGGTCCGGTCGGACGCGCGTCAGGGCGACCCGCTGGCCGGGCACCTCGACGTCGCCCGGTTCGCGGCGGCGGGCCATTCGGCGGGCGGCTACACCACCGCTGGAATGTTCACCTCGGGCCATGCGTCCCGGCTGCGCGCAGGTGTGATCCTCGCGGGCGGCGGGATGGCGGGCGGCCTCGCGGGGCAGCCCGCCCCGCTGCTCTTCGTGCACGGCACCGCCGATCCGATCGTGCCGCTGAAGGTGGGCCGCGCGGCGTACGACCGAGCTCCCGGCCCGGCCGCTTTCGTCAGCGTGCTCGGGCAGGGCCACGGCGAATACCTGATCCCTGGGAAGCCCGGCTTCGAGCAGGTCTTCGCCACCATGGCGGACTTCCTGCGGTGGACCCTCTACGGTGACCGGCAGGCCCGGGACCGCCTCGGCACCGACGCACGATCGCCGCTGACCCGCTACGAGTCCCGCTAGGCCCGCACAGGGGCGGACGGGCGGGTACGGTCGGCGAGTGGACGGGCTCGCGGAGCGGCAGTTGCAGAGCGTGGACGAGGTGGTCGCGACGGCCGGTGCGGCCGGTATCGAGGTGTGGCTGCGCGGCGGCTGGGCGATGGACTTCCACCTCGGGCGGGTGACCCGGCCGCACGTCGACGTCGACTGGTACTGCTGGCGCGCGGACGTGGACCGCCTGGCCGCGTCGCTGACGGGTCGTGGCTGGCGGCCCGACCCCCGGATGCCGGCCGAGTTACAGCTGGACCTGTTCCGAGGGGACGTCGAGGTGAGCTTCGCCTACCTGGCGCGCGACGCCAGCGGCCAGGTCACGGTGGGCGCGGGCCCATGGGCGGGCACGCAACTGCCGACGGGAATGTTGGACGGCCCGGCCGGAAGGATCGGCTCGCACACCGCACCGGTCATCTCGGTGGCCGCACAGATCGAGTTCAAGGAGATGTTCCCGGTCTGGATGCCGGAGCGCCCCCGCCGGCCGAAGGACGCCGACGATCTCGCTCGGCTGCGCGCGTCCTTCATCGCTTAGCGCACCGCCCGGCGACGAGCCGTCGCGGATCAGTTCTTCCGTACCGCGAGGGCGGCGCGGTCGGATGGCGCGGCCGGCAAGGTTTCAACTGAGCTTGATGACTGTGAGGCATTTTTATACCTCACAGTCATCAAGCTCGGCGACGTCGGCCGTCCCCGCGGGCAGTGCCGGCGTTGTCCTCGTCGGGGCGGGTCTGTCCGCCGGACCGTACAAGGCCGATGGCCGTGTCGAGCCGGACCGAACCGACGGCGACCGCGACGGCGGACGGCGGACGGCGGTCGGTTGTTGGCCAGCCCACACACCAGCGGTCGGGCACAATCGGACTCATGTCCCGTCGTCGGCGCGCCGCCCTGCTCGCCGCCGCCCTGTTCGCGGCCGGAACGGCGGGTTGTTCCGGCAAGGCGCCGATTCCCGAGCGGCCGACCACCCCGGTGGACCGTTCGGCGAGCGCCACGCCGGCGCCCCGGGTACCCGAATCCACGGCACCCACGCGGGACTTCGGGGTCGGCGTACGACAACTGGAGCTGAACCGCGACGGCGACCGCCGCCTCCCGGTGACCCTCTGGTACCCGGCGGCCGGGCCGCCCGGGGCCGAGCCGGAACACGCGGCCGCGGCGGCCGACGGAAGGTTCCCGGTCGTGATGTTCAGCCACGGCCTGGGTGGCCGGCCGGACGACTACGAGGCCCTGTTGACCCGCTGGGCGGCGGCGGGCTTCGTGGTGGCCGCGCCGACCTTCCCGCACACCTCCCGGGACGCCGACGGAAACGTTCTCGACGTGCTCAACCAGCCCGCCGACGTGTCGTACGCGCTGACGGAGGTGCTCGCGCTCGACCGCAGGGCCGGTGACCAGCTGCGCGGCCGGCTCGCCACCGATCGGGTGGCGGCAGCCGGGCACTCGGCGGGCGGGGTGACCACGATCGGCCTCTTCACCGCCGGGCGGGACGAGCGGTTGGACGCAGGCGTGGTCTTCGCCGGCACGTCGCTCGGCGTGGGCACGGCGTTCGCCGGAACGGCCGCCCCACAGCTCTTCGTGCACGGCGAGCTGGATGAGGTGGTCGAGTACGCGGCGGGCAAGGCCGTCTACGACGCCGTGCCCTGGCCGAAGGCCATGCTCAGCCTCACCAGGGGCGACCACGGAAGGGCGCTGCTCTCCGACGGGGCGGCGATGCGGGTCGTCGCGGACACCACTGTCGAGTTCCTCCGCTGGTCCCTGTACGGCGATTCAGCCGCCAAGAAACGCATCCCCACCGACGCCACCCGCGGCAACCTGGCCACCCTGGACAACCACCTCTAACTCCCGCGCGACCCCCCGAGGGGGGTCAGGCGGTGTGGGTGATGACGATCTTGCCGAAGGCGTCACCGGACTGCAGGCGGGCGAAGGCGTCCTCGACCTTGCTGAACGGCACCACGCTGTCCACCACCGGGCGGACCTGCCGTTCGGCGCAGAAGGTCAGCAGGTCGTAGAGCTCCCCCGGGGTGCCCATCGAGGTGCCGAGGATCTCCAGCTGCATGGCGAAGACCCGGCGCAGGTTGACCTTCGGCTCGTGCCCCGCGGTGGCCCCGGAGACCACGATCCGGGCACCCGGGGCCGCGGACTTCAGCGAGTGGTCGAAGGTGGCCGCGCCGACCGTCTCGATCACCACGTTCACCCGCTCCGGCAGCCGGGCCCCCGGTTCGACCCCGGTCGCGCCCAGCGCCGCGATCCGCTCGCGTTTGCCGGCGTCCCGACTGGTCGCGTACACCCGCTTGCCCATCGCCACGGCGAGCACGACGGCCGCGGTCGACACCCCGCCGCCGGCGCCCTGCACCAGCACCGAGTCGGCCTCGTCCAACCGGCCCTTCGTGGTCAGCATCCGCCACGCGGTGAGCCAGGCGGTGGGCAGGCAGGCGGCGTCGGCCAGGGACAGCCCGTCGGGCAGGGGCACCAGGTTCGCCCGCGGTACGGCCACCCGCTCGGCGAGGGTGCCCGGGAAGTACTCGGAGAGGATGGAGGATCCGCGCGGGTCGCCCGGGGTCGGCACGACCGGGTAGACGACCACCTCCCTACCCTCGGGGTCCACGCCCGCCGCGTCGCAGCCGAGCACCATCGGCAGCTGCGCCTCAGTGAGGCCGACACCACGCAGCGACCAGAGGTCGTGGTGGTTGAGCGAGGTGGCCCGCACTTCCACGGTCACCCAGTCGTCGGCCGGGTGGGTCGGCTCCGGCCGCTCCCCGACGGCGAGCGCGGCGAGCGGGTCGGTGTCATCGAAACGGGAGGCGAAGGCGGCACGCATGGTCGGCACCGTAACAAGCTGAGCGGCCGTTAAGAAGGCCCCTACCTGTGCCGAACACGACAGAAAGGGACTCCTCCGCACCGCGTGGGCGGGCCGGGCGGTGCGTTCAGGCGCGGGCGACGCCGTCCCGGCGGGCCGCCTCGGCGACCGCTTCCGCTACCGCGGGCGCGACCCGCGGGTCCAGCGGTGACGGCACGATCGCGTCGGCGGTGAGCGTCTCGGCGACCACTCCGGCGATGGCGTCGGCGGCGGCCACCTTCATCCCGTCGGTGATCCGGGTCGCCCGGGCGTCGAGCGCCCCCCGGAACACTCCGGGGAAGGCGAGCACGTTGTTGATCTGGTTGGGGTAGTCACTGCGTCCGGTGGCGACCACGGCGACGTGCCGGGCAGCCACCGCCGGGTGCACCTCGGGGGTGGGGTTGGCCAGGGCGAAGACGATGCCGTCCGCCGCCATGCCGGCCACCGCCGCCTCCGGGATCTGCCCGCCGGAGACACCGATCAGCACGTCCGCGTCACGCAGCGCCTCGGTGATGTCGCCCGTACGAGCGTCGGCGTTGGTCGTCGCGGCCAGCTCGGCCTTCGTACCGGTCAGGTCGGTGCGGTGCCGGCCGATGATCCCCTTGGAGTCGCAGACCACCACCTGGTCGGGGTTCACCCCGCCCGCGATCAGCATCTTCGTGACGGCGACGCCGGCCGCGCCGGCCCCGCTGACGGCCACCCGCAGGTCGCCGAGCTTGCGGGTGAGCAGCGTCGCCGCGTTGCGCAGCGCGGCCAGCACCACGATGGCGGTGCCGTGCTGGTCGTCGTGGAAGACCGGGATGTCCAGCGCCTCGTCGAGCCGGCGTTCCACCTCGAAGCAGCGCGGCGCGCTGATGTCCTCCAGGTTGATTCCGCCGAACGAGGGCGCGAGCGCCCGCACGGCCGCCACGATCTCGTCCACGTCCTGGGTGTCCAGGCAGACGGGGACCGCGTCCACGCCGGCGAACTGCTTGAACAGCACCGCCTTGCCCTCCATCACGGGCAGCGCCGCTCGTGGACCGATGTTGCCGAGCCCGAGCACCGCCGAGCCGTCGGTGACCACCGCGACGGTGTGCGCGGTCCAGGTGTAGTCGGCGGCCAGGCCCGGGTCGGCGGCGATCGCCTCGCACACCCGGGCGACCCCCGGGGTGTACGCGAGGGAGAGGTCCTCCCGGCTGGTGAGCGGCACCGTCGAGGCGATGGCCATCTTGCCGCCGCGGTGCAGCTGGAAGACGGGGTCAGCGGGGTCCACGGGGGACGTAGGCATTGGTGACTCCAGAACTCTGTCGAGCAGACGGGGCGGCCCGCTCGGTGCGCGAGGTGGGCGGCGAGCGGCGACGCGCGGTGCGGGGGGTCACCCGGGCACTTTTCGAGCATAGTGTCGGAGGCGCTCTCCGGACGGGCGCAGGGTCATAACGGTCGCGCGCCGACCCGGCCGGGCCGGGGCCAGTAGCGGACCAGCACCCGACCCCGCACGTCGGCCACGCCGTACGCCCGAGAGTCGTCGGTGATCAGGTCGTTGTCCCCGCGCAGCCACCAGCCGCCGTCCTGTTGCCGTACCGCGCGCTTGACCACCAGGAGGTCCGGGCGGCTGCGGAAGACCGCCACCACGACGTCGCCGGGGCGTACCGGTCGGCCGCCCCGGCGCACCAGCAGCGCGTCGCCGTGGCGCAGCGTGGGCGCCATGGACGGGCCGGTCACCAGGACCGCGGTAAGCGGCCAGCGGAGCCGGTGCGGCTCCGCCGGGTGACTGGGCGGCATGGTTTCACCTCCACCGGGTCGGGGAGCCGGTCCAGGAGTAATGTCGTCTTGGATCATCGCAAACTTCCCATGGAGGATCCCGATGCGACTTCCACGCATCCTTACGCCCCGCGTCACGGCGAGCGCCCACTGCGACCTGCCCTGCGGCGTCTACGACCCGGCGCAGGCCCGCATCGAGGCCGAGTCGGTGAAAATGATCTGCGAGAAGTACCAGGCGAACACCGACCCGGAGTACCGCACTCGCGCGATCATCATCAAGGAGCAGCGCGCCGAGCTGGTCAAGCACCACCTCTGGGTGCTCTGGACGGACTACTTCAAGGCCACCCACTTCGAGAAGTACCCGCAGCTGCACCAGCTCTTCAACGAGGCCACCAAGCTCGCCGGCTCCGGCGGCGTCAAGGGCAGCCTCGACCCGGCCACCGCCGACCAGCTGCTGCAGAAGATCGACGAGATCGCCAAGATCTTCTGGGAGACCAAGAAGGCGTGACCCTCGGGGCTCAGGCACCGACGATCCGGCCGGTACGTCCCGAGGACGTACCGGCCGTCGTCGCGATGGTGCACGAACTAGCGGCGTACGAACGCGCTCCCGACCAGTGCCACCTCACCGACGAGCAGCTGACCACCGCGCTGTTCGGCCCGGCGCCCGCGCTCTTCGGCCACGTTGCCGTGGACGCGCAGGACGAGCCGATCGGGTTCGCGCTCTGGTTCCTCAACTTCTCCACCTGGGCCGGCGTGCACGGCATCTACCTGGAGGACCTCTACGTCCGTCCGGCGGCCCGGGGCAGCGGTGCGGGCCGGCTCCTGCTGGCCACCCTCGCATCGATCTGCGTCGAGCGGGGCTACCGCCGGCTCGAGTGGTGGATGATCAACTGGAACCCGGCGGCCGGCCTCTACGCGGCGATCGGCGCGGAGAAGATGGACGAGTGGGTTCCGTACCGGCTCAGCGGCGAGGCTCTGCACGGACTGGCCGCCCAGGCGGTGGCGGCCCCCACGCGCACGACCGTCTGAGCGGGTAGAGTCCCCGACCGGGGGGATGAGTGGTGACTCAACTGACCGGCCAGGCGGCCACCGGCGACGATATCGTGCACCTCACCGTGCCCGCTGACGGCGGTTACCTGGGTGTGCTCCGCACCGCCACCGCCGGCCTCGCGGCCCGGCTGCAGTTCGCCCTCGACGAAATCGAGGATCTGCGGATCGCCGTCGACGAGGCCTGCGCGATGCTGTTGGCCGTCGCCACGTCCGACGCCGAGTTGGAGTGCCGGTTCTCGGTGACCGAGGACGCCCTGACCGTCGAGGTGACCGTCCCGACCGTCCGCGGCGCGGTGCTCCCCGCCGAGTCGTCCTTCGCCTGGAAGGTGCTCACCGCGCTGACCACGTCCGCCAGCGCCACCGCCAGCGACGGGCGGGCCACCATCTCGCTGCTCACGCGACGGTCCACCGGCTACTGAGCTGCCGCCGGCCGGCTCAGGAGAAGCCCAGGGCCCGGTTGCTCGCGGGCGCGACCAGCAGCACGCTCACCCCGACCCCGAGCGCCATCAGCGGTACGCCCAGCCAGCCCATCCCGCCCTGGATCATGTACCAGCCGATCGGCAGGAGCATCAGCTGGAGCACGATCGCCGGGGCGCGCGCGCCGGCGCGGCGACGGTGCAGCGCCGCGCCGAGCGCCCAGAGGGCGACGGCTCCGGCGACCGCGAACGCCGTCACCAGCAGCGCCGAGGTCAGGCCGACGGTGGTTTCCGCGGTCAGGTCGGCCCACACCAGCCAGAGGGCGATCAGTCCCACGGCGACCGCTTCGCCGCGCAGCAGCCACACGGCCCAGCGGAGCGTGACGGGAATCGGGTCGGAGTCGGTGGTCACGGGCGCCACGATACCTGGGCTACCGAGAGGTACAGTGCCGCCCATGCGGGCCGTCCTGGTGGTCAATCCGAAGGCCACCACCACCAGCGAACGCAGCCGGGACGTCCTGGTCCGGGCTCTGCGCAGCGAGGTCGACCTCACCGTGCGCTACACCCGTCGGCGGGGACACGCGACCACGTTGGCTCGGGAGGCGGCCGAGGAGGGCGTCGACGTCGTCGTCACGCTGGGTGGCGACGGCACGGTGAACGAGGTGGTCAACGGCCTCATGACGGCGCAGCCGCCGACCGTGCCCGGCGCGGTGTCGTCGGCCGAGCGGCTGCCCGCGCTGGCCACCGTGCCGGGCGGGTCGACGAACGTCTTCGCGCGAGCACTGGGCCTGCCCCGGGAGTGGCCGGAGGGCACCAGCATGATCCTCGAAGGGCTGCGTCTCGGCCGCTACCGGACCATCGGTCTGGGCCGGGCGGACGACCGCTACTTCACCTTCTGCGCCGGTTTCGGGCTGGACGCGGCGGTCATCCACCGGGTGGAGCAGGCGCGTCGCCGGGGACGGGTCTCCAGCCCCGGCCTCTACCTGCGCGCGATTCTGAGCCAGTACTTCTTCGCCTCGGACCGGCGGCGTCCGGCCATCCGACTGGAGCGGCCGGGCGAACTGGTGGAGGGCGGCCTGTCGACCGCGATCATCCAGAACACGGCGCCGTGGACGTACCTGGGCGACCGGGAGGTCAACCCCAATCCGAAGGCGTCCTTCGACCTCGACCTCGACGTGCTCGCGCTGCGCCAACTTCGAGTGCCCAGCACGACACGGACGGTCACCCAGTTCTTCTCTTCGCGGCCGGATCCGACCGGGCGGCAGGTGCTGCGCCTGCACGACGTGGCGGAGTTCACGCTGGTCTCCAGCCGCCCGCAGGCCTTCCAACTCGACGGGGACTACCTGGGCGAACGGGAGAAAGTCAGATTCACATCCGTTCCTGCCGCACTGAGAGTAATCTGCTAGGTCTCGGGTACCACCGCAGGTTGACGCGGCGCTCACACCAGGACGAGCCGCCGCCACGCCGAAGGAAGGGTGCCGGAAATGTCAGCGTTGACACAAGATCCGTACTATATTGATCCTCGACTGTGGCACTCCGGGTAACCAGAGCGCTTAAGAATCCGGACAAATGGGTTGTGGGCTTGCTCACCGCACGGAGTTTTTCCGAGCGTCACCCTTGACATTGCGTGAGTTCGTGAAAGTATTCACAAGCGAACTTGAGTTACCGGGACATCGCCTGGACATGCTCACCATGTTGAGCCGTTCCAGCAGGTCCGCGGGGCCAGCAGCCTGCTCACGCAGTGCCGAATAGTCGAACGCGAACCGTTACGACCGGCAGTGCGGACGCATATAGGAAAAGCACCAAAAGCGTTATCTGCCACCCATCCAGAATGAGGAGTGTTGCCGCCATGGACTGGCGTCACCATGCTGTCTGCCGCGACGAGGACCCGGAGCTGTTCTTCCCGATCGGGACGTCTGGCCCGGCTCTCCTGCAGGTCGAGCAGGCCAAGGCCGTCTGCCGGCGCTGCTCCGTGACCGACCAGTGCCTGCAGTGGGCGCTCGAGTCCGGTCAGGACGCCGGCGTCTGGGGCGGGATGAGCGAGGAGGAGCGGCGCGCCCTCAAGCGTCGCGGTGGCCTCCGGGTGCTGCGCGCCCACTCCGCCTGACCAACGACACAGCAGAACGCCCCGCGGGTCACCCCGCGGGGCGTTCTGCCGTCCAGGCCCGAGCGCCCGGGCGTCGTCACGCACCGGCATCGTCCGGTCACGCCGACCCTGTCGGAGAGTGACGGCGCTCGCCATCACGCAGCGTCAACTCGCGGCCCCGCGGCGGGCACATCCAGTCCGCCGATCAGGCGCCGGGTCGAAGCGGCGCACGCGGCGTCGACCCGACGCAACACCAGACCCGCCAGCTCCGGCGCGTCGGTGAGCGGGGCCGAGACCGCCGCCGCTCCCGCGTCGCGCGCGGCCGCCGTGACCGCGTCATGGAAGAGCCCCGGTGCCAGGAAGTACGCCGACACCGCGACCCGGCGGGCCCCCTTCGCACGCAGCCGCGCCACCGCCGCACCGACCGAGGGCGGGGCCGCCGAGGCGTACGACACTCGGACCGGCACCCCCAGTTCACGGCCGAGCGCGGCCGCCACGCGACCCACCGAGCCACGGGCCCGCGCGTCACGGGTGCCTGCCGCCGCCAGCACCAGCGCGTCGAGCCGCCCCGGATCCGCCTCGGCCAGCCGGCGCAGCAGGGCGGCCAGGAGTGCCCCGTCCACCTCCGCCCCGGTCGGCCCCAGCACGTCGGTCACCCGTACCGCGAGTTCCGGCTCGGCGGCCCGGGCCGCGGCCACCGCCGCCGGAATGTCGACCCGACGGTGGTACGCGGCGGTGAGCAGCAGCGGTACCAGCACCGCCCGGTGCCGGCCGGCGCCGGCCAGCGCCCGCAACGCCTCGGTCGGCCCCGGCTCCGTGTGGTCCAGCCAGCTCGCAGAGACCGGAACGCCGGGCCGGGCGGCGCGTACCGCCCGGACCAGTGCCCGGGTCGCCGCGCCGGCTCGCGGGTCACGGCTGCCGTGCGCGACCAGGACCACGGGGTCGGCTCGCGCCACCACCGCCCGGACCGGCCGGGTCAGGTGTGCAGCCCGCATTCGGTCTTCTCGAACATCGCCCACCGGCCGGCGCGGGGGTCCTCCCCCGCCCTCGTCCGGCGGGTGCACGGCCAGCAGCCGATCGAGCCGTACCCCTGCTTGAACAGTTCGTTGACCGGCACGTTCCAGCGGGCGATGTAGTTGTCCACATCCGTCTGGGTCCAGGTGGCGATCGGGTTCACCTTCACCTTGCCGCGACGGGCGTCGAACGCGACCACCGGCGTGTTCGCCCGCGTCGGCGACTCGTCCCGGCGCAGCCCCGCGGCCCACGCGTCGTACCCGCTGAGCGCCCGCTCCAACGGTTCGACCTTGCGGAGCCGGCAGCAGTCGTCCGGGGACCGGTTGAACAGCCGCGGACCGTACTGGCCGTCCTGCTGCCCCACGGTCAGCCGAGGCCGCACGGACCGAACGTTCACCGGCAGCGTCCGGGCCACCTCGTCGCGTACGCGCAGCGTCTCCGGGAAGTGCAAACCGGTGTCGAGGAAGACCACGTCCACCCCCGGCGCCGCCCGGGACACCAGGTGGGCCAGGACCGCGTCGGCCATCGAGCTGGTGACGCAGAACCGGTCGCCGAAGGTCTCCGCGGCCCAGCGGGCGATCTCCAGCGCCGGAGCGTCCTCCAGCTCCCGACCGGCCGTCTCGGCGAGCGCCCGCAACTCCTCCGGGTCACGCCGGGCAGGGTCCACCGGCGCGGACGCGCCGGCACTCACCAGGGCGAGGTCCACCGCCGACACGAGAGACGTCGCCGCCGGCGCGACCTCGGCGCTCACCGGGTCACCGCCCGGCCGAGCAGGCCGGTGAACCTGACCGTGAAGACCCGCGCGCAGGCGTGGCACTCCCAGGCGCCGTGGCTCGCCTCGTTCGGCCGCAGGTCCTCCTCTCCGCAGTACGGGCAGTACAGAGGTGCCGCTCGGTTCGCGCTGCTCATCGCAGTTCCTCCTCGTCGACTCTGATCACCCACTGGGCGAACGCCTCGCCCTCGCGCCGACCGGCCAGATAGCGGCGCGCCAGCCGTTCCACGTACGCCGGAAGCTCCTCCGCGGTGGTCTTCAGGCCGCGTAGCTTGCGGCCGAAGCCGGCGGTCTGCCCCGCCGCCATGCCGAGGCCGCCGCCGAGGTGCACCTGGAAACCCTCCACCTGCCGGCCGTCCGGGCCGACCACGAGCTGGCCCTTGAGCCCGATGTCGGCCACCTGGGTGCGCGCGCAGGCGTTCGGGCAGCCGTTGAGGTGGATGGAGATGTCCGCGTCGAAGTCGCGCAGCCGCTCCTCGAGTCGGGTCACCAGTTCCTCGCCGCGGGCCTTGGTCTCGACGATGGCGAGCTTGCAGTACTCGATGCCGGTACAGGCCATCGTGCCGCGCCGCCAGGCCGAGGGCCGGGCCTCCAGCCCGATCTGGCGCAGGGCGGCGACCAGGGACTCCGCCCGATCCGGCGCCACATCCAGCACCAGCAGCTTCTGGTACGGGGTGAGCCGCACCCGGTCGCTGCCGTGTGACTCGACCACGTCGGCGAGGCGGGCGAGCTGCCCGCCGGAGACCCGACCGACGATCGGCGCGGCGCCCACGTAGCTGAGCCCGTCGCGCTGGGTGTGTACGCCGATGTGGTCGATCGGCTTCTCGGGCAGTTCCGGGGCGGGGCCGTCGAGCAGCGTCCGGCCCAGGTACTCCTTCTCCAGCACCTCCCGGAAGCGCGCCACGCCCCAGTCGGCGACGAGGAACTTCAGCCGGGCCCGGTTGCGCAGCCGGCGGTAGCCGTAGTCGCGGAAGATCCCGACCACGCCGGCCCAGACGTCGGGCACCTCGGCCAGCGGCACCCAGACGCCCAGCCGCTGCGCCAGCATCGGGTTGGTGGAGAGGCCGCCACCGACCCAGAGGTCGAAGCCGGGGCCGTGCTCGGGGTGCTCCACGCCGAGGAACGCGACGTCGTTGGCCTCGTACGGGGTGTCCACGAGCCAGGAGATCGAGGTCTTGAACTTGCGCGGCAGGTTGGAGAACTCGGGGTTGCCCACGTACCGGCGGACGATCTCGTCGATCGCCGGGGTCGGGTCGATCACCTCGGCCTCGGCCACCCCGGCGACCGGGCTGCCCAACACGATCCGGGGGCAGTCGCCGCACGCCTCGGTGGTCTGCAGGCCGACCGACTCCAGCCGCCGCCAGATCTCCGGCACGTCCTCGATCCGGATCCAGTGGAACTGCACGTTCTGCCGGTCGGTGATGTCGGCGGTGTCCCGGGCGAACTCCTGCGAGATGGTGGCGATCGTCCGCAGCTGGGCCAGGGAGAGCTGGCCGCCGTCGATCCGCACCCGGAGCATGAAGTGCTCGTCCTCCAGCTCGTGCGGTTCCAGGACGGCCGTACGCCCGCCGTCGATGCCGGGCTTGCGCTGGGTGTAGAGGCCCCACCAGCGCAACCGCCCGCGCAGGTCGGCGGGGTCGATGGAGGCGAAGCCGCGGTGCGCGTAGATGTTCTCGATCCGCGCGCGGACGTTCAGCGGATCGTCGTCCTTCTTGGTCCGTTCGTTGGCGTTGAGCGGCTCGCGGTGACCGAGCGCCCACTGCCCCTCCCCGCGCGGGCGGCGCGGGGCTCGGGCGGGGCGGGTCGGCGGATCCTCGGGCCGGGTGGAGATGCTGCTGACCGCCATCGCGGCCTCCTCCGTCGTCTGCTGGACCTCGGTGGGAGCGCGTACGCGACGGCGACCCGTCAGGACGGGTTGAGGACAGCGATGTCAGGAGAGCCGGCGCGGAACGCGCCCGAGATGAATGAGTCGGGCGTCGTCAGTGGGCCGGACAGATCGCGCTGCGCACGCGGCCGTAGTCGACGTGGCGGCGGGCCACGAATCGACGCACGACGGCGGCAGTCATGCCCGTCATGCTGCCATACCCGACCGGGCCCGGCCAACGAGCGCGTGCCTGATCCCACATGACGGGCCGACCCCGTCGATAGGCTCGACCCGTGGGCGAAGAGTCCGATAAGCGGCATCGGGCGACCCCGGCCGCGAGCGACGCGGCGACGCCCGTGGCCCGGCGTGGCCTGCCCGGAACCGCGATCTGGCTGGCACCGGCGCTGCTGACCCTCGGGGTGACGCTCTCCGGGCTCACCGGCGCACAGTTGTGGCGCGACGAGCTGGCGACATGGAGCGCCGCCACCCGCTCGGTACCGGACCTGGTGCGGCTGGCGGGCAACATCGATGCGGCGACCGGGCCGTACTACCTGCTCATGCACGGCTGGGTCGCGCTGGCCGGCGACTCGATCGTCGCGCTACGGCTTCCGTCGGTGCTGGCGATGACCGGGGCGGCGGCGCTGACCGCGCTGCTCGGCCGGCGCCTCGCCGGAGCCCGGGCCGGTTTGCTCGCCGGGCTGCTCTTCGCGCTCCTGCCCAGCACGTCGCGGTACGCCCAGGAGGCCCGCCCCTACGCGCTGGCCACCCTGCTCGCCGTACTCGCCTCGCTGCTCCTGGTCGACGCCCTGCGCCGGCCGGGCTGGGGACGTTGGGCCGGGTACGCCGTGGCCCTCGCCGCGCTCGGGCTGACCCACCTGATCGCGCTCACCCTGCTCGCCGCGCACGCGGTCGCCGTGCTCGTGGCACCCCGGGTCGGGCTCACCGACGACGGCGGGGGCACCCGGGACCGGCGGCGCTGGTTCTGGCTGCCGGCCGTGCTGCCGGCGGTGCTGCTGGTGGCCCCGCTCGCACTGGTCGCCCGCAGCCAGCGTGGACGCCAGTTGCAGTGGGTGGACATCGTCCGGCCGACCGATCTCACCACGTTGCCGGTTGGGGTCGCGCAGAGCAGCGTGGTGGGCGGGCTGCTGGTGGGGCTCGCCGTGCTCGGTGCCGCCCGGCTCGGCCGGCGTGCCCTGCTGCCCGGCGCCGCGGTGCTGCTGCCGGTGTCGCTGCTCTTCGTCGCCGGGTTGGCCGTCCCGCTCTGGGTGCCCCGTTACCTGTTCTTCGTCGTACCGTTCGCGTGCCTGCTGGCCGGCGCGGCGCTGGCCGCGGTGGCGCTGCCCGGCGGGCTCGCCGTGGTGGTGCTGGCCGGGCTGCTCGGCCTGCCGGACCAGACCGCGCTGCGGTACACGCACGAGTGGCCGCGCAGCGCGCCGATCGACTATCGGGCGGTGGCCGAGGTGATCGGGGCCGGTCAGCGTCCCGGCGACGCGATCGTCTACTCGCCCCGGCACAGCTGGCTCTTCCTCGACTTCGGGATCGAGTACCAGCTCGGTGACCGGCGTCCCCGGGACGCGCTGCTCATCGAGAGCGCGGCCCGGCGCGGCGACCTCTGGGCCGCCGAGTGCGGCCGGCCCGCCGACTGCCTGGCCGGAGTATCCCGGGTCTGGCTGGTGCTCTCCGGTCGGCACACCGATCCGCTGGCCGCGGTGTCCGGCGCGAAGGGCGCCGCCCTGCGGGACGGCTTCACCGTCACGCAGGTCTGGCAGCGTCCGGGTCTCACGCTCGCCCTGCTCACCCGTTGACCCGGCAGCGCGCGAGCGCAGGCAGCGCAGCGGGACGCAGGTGGCGCAGGTGGCGCGCGGCGCACAGGCCGCACGTGGCGCGTCGGCGCGGTGGCCGGAAGCGCGACGGTCAGGCCGAGCGGCCGTCCGCGCCGCCGCGCGCCAGCGGTACGACCAGCACGGCCTCGGTGCCCCCACCGGAGGCGTCGCGCAGCTCGATGCTGCCCCGCAGCTCGCCGGTGACCAGGGCCCGGACGATCTGCAGCCCGAGGTTGCCCCCGCTGTCGGCGTCGAACCCGGCGGGCAGCCCGCGCCCGTTGTCGGTCACCGTGACGTGCAACTGCTTCCGGAACCGGTGCGCCGACACCACCACCTCCGGCTTCGCCGGCGGATCGCCGTCCTCGGTCGCGGCGCTCACCAACGCCGGCGCGGTGAATCCGGCCCCGCCCGCGTCGTCGCCCGCGTCGGCCGAGGCGAAGCCGTGCTCGACGGCGTTGAGGAGCAGCTCGTTGAGGACCATCACCAGGGACGTGGCGATCTCGGCGGGCAGCACACCGAAGCTTCCCGTGCGACGCATGCCGACCGGCACCTCGGTCGCCGCCACCTCGGTCGCCGCGCTGGCCACCCGATCGACGATCGTGTCGAACTCGACCGCCTCGTCGCTGGACATGGAGAGCGTCTCGTGCACCAACGCGATCGAGGCGACCCGGCGTACCGAGTCCTCCAGGGCGACCCGAGCTTCCGGCATGGCGACCCGGCGGGCCTGGAGGCGCAGCAGCGCGGCGACGGTCTGCAGGTTGTTCTTCACCCGGTGGTGGATCTCCCGGATGGTGGCGTCCTTCGTGATCAGGGCGCGGTCCCGGCGACGTACCTCGGTGATGTCGCGGACGAGCACCAGCGCGCCGATCGGCACGCCGGCGGGCATCAACGGCAGCGCCCGGGTCAGCACGGTGGCGCCGCGGGCGTCGATCTCCCGGCGCGGTGGCGCGTCGCCCCGCAGCGCGGCCAGCACCGCGTTGGCCGCGTCGGTCCCCTCCAGCGGGTCGTTGGCGAGCCGGCGGTGCAGCGCCGCCAGGTCCTCGCCCACCAGGTGCGAGGCGTAACCCAGCCGCCGGTACGCGGACTGGGCGTTCGGGCTCGCATAGGTGACCTTGCCGTTCGCGTCCAACCGGACGAGGCCGTCGCCGACGCGGGGCGCGGAGGTCGTCTCGCCCGGGTGCCGGGGCGGCGGGAAGGTGCCGTCGGCGATCATCTGGGCCAGGTCGTCGGCGGTGGTCAGGTAGTTGAGCTCCAGTTGGCTGGGCGTACGCGCGGTGGAGAGGTTGGTGTCCCGGCCGACCACGGCCACGACCTCACCCGCCTCGCCGTCGGCGGTACGCAGCCGGACCGGGATCGCCTCGTGCCGGGCAGGCACGTCGCCATACCAGACGGGGTCGCCCTCCCGCCAGATCCGGCCCTGCCGGTAGGCGACCTCCAGGTGCGCAACCTCCGGCCCGCCGACGATCCGGCCCACCTGGTCGTCCTGGTAGGCGGTGGGCGCGGTGGTCGGGCGTACCTGGGCGACGCAGAGGAACGTGCCGTCGGCGTCCACCGGCGCCCAGAGCAGCAGGTCGGCGAAGGACATGTCGGAGAGCAGCTGCCAGTCTCCGGCGATCCGGTGCAGGTGGTCGATGTCCGCCGGGCGGAGCTGGGTGTGCTCCTCGGCGAGGTCGCGCAGCGTGGACACGCTCACCAGCGTGCCACGCGCCTCCTCACATCGTCGCGGTGACCTTCTTGAGTCCGCGCGGGGCGTCCGGATCCTCGCCCCGGGTCAGGGCCAGCGCCAGGGCGAGCCGCTGCAGCGGCAGGATGTCCAGCAGCGGGGCGTACCGCTCATCGACCTCGGGAACGGCGATCCGCGTGGCACCTTCGACGTCGGCCGAGCCGACGACGACCACGTCCGCGCGGCGCTCACCGAGCCGGGGCAGCACCTCGCCCATCGAGCGCCCGCCGGGCCCGGAACCGACCACGGCGAGCACCGGCACGTCCGGGTCGGTCATCGCGAGCGGGCCGTGCAGCAGGTCGGCGCCGGAGAAGGCGAGCGCCGGCAGGTACGACGTCTCCATCAGCTTGAGCGCGGCCTCCCGCGCGGTCGGATAGGCGTACCCGCGGCCGGTGGTGACGAGCTGGGCGGCGAACCGGTAGCGCGGTGCCAACTGCGCCGGGGTGGGGTCGGCGAGGGTACGGGCGGCCAGCTCCGGCAGCGCCGCGATGGCGGCCCGCTCCTCGGCCGGCAGCACCCCGTCGCCGGCCCGGATCCCCTCCACGAGCAGGAGGAGGGCGAGCAGCTCGGAGGTGTACGTCTTGGTGGCCGCCACCGCGCGCTCGTGACCCGCGGCGATGTCCACGCTGAGCTCCGCGGCGTCGGCGAGCGCCGAGTCGGGCGCGTTGGTGACCGCGACGGTGAGCGCGCCGGCGGCTCGGGCCTCCCGCAGCACCTCGGTGAGGTCCGGCGAGCCGCCGCTCTGGCTCACCCCGACCACCAGCGCGTCGGAGAGGTCCGGTCGGCCGCCGTAGAGCGTGACGACGCTGGGTGAGGCGAGCCCGGCCGGCAGGCCGAGCCGGATCTCGGCGAGGTACGCCCCGTAGAGCGCCGCGTGGTCCGAGGTGCCCCGTGCGGTGAAGACGACGTGCCGTGGCCGACGCTCGGCGATCGCGGCTGCGACCCGGGCGATCGCCCGGGCGTGCTCGGTGGAGAGCAACCGCTCGTAGCCGGCCGGCTGCTCGTCGATGTCGGCCGCCATGCCAGCCCCTGCACGCGTCACGGAAACTCCTCCCACTGCGCGATTGCCGCGCGTTTCTTGCTCAGTCTTGCATCTTTGATCTGACATGAGCAATTGAACGAGCAGTAGTGCGCAGATGATCACCATGTCGCTCCAACATCACCTAGGCTGTCCCGGCTCGATTCCGCCACCGGACGACGAGAGGACGACGTGCCCGAGGACGACGCCGCGCTCTCCGCCGCGGAGGAACTCGCCCTGGCCCGGCTGGCGTTGGAGGAGGGCGACCTGCAGCACGCGGCCGGGCACGTGGCCGGCGCGCTCGCGCAGGCGCCGACCCTGCCCGAGGTGCACGAGACATTGGCCCGGCTCGCCGCGGTGAGCGGCGGCGGGGTGGAACTGTTCCCCCTCGACCAGCACACCTACGTCGGCGCCGCGGTCGCCCGCGCCCACCTGCTCGCCGCCACCGGGCACCCGGGCGACGGGCTGGATCTGCTCGCCGCGGCGACCGGCTACGCACCGCAGACCGACTGGGCCGGGGTGCCCTGGGTGACCGCGCCCGAACTGACCGAGCGGATCACGCCGGAGCACGTGGCCCGGATTCTCATGCAGGTCTGCGCGGCGGTTCCCGACCCGGTGCCGCGCGCCGGGCGGCCGGCGCTGGCCGCGTACCTCACGCTGGCCCGCAACGCGGTCACCACCCATCCCGAGCACGCGCTGCTGCTCGGCGCGGCGTCCGCGCTGGCCCGGCGCCTCGGCGAACCGGCGCTGGCGATCGACTGGGCGGGGCGAGGCGTACGTGCCGAACCGACGAAACTCGGTGAGGTCTGGCTCGGGTACGCGTACCGCAGCGCCGGCCGTACCCGGGAGGCGCTCGCGGCGCTCGGCCGGGCGGTCGAGCACGATCCCGACGACCTCGCCGTCTACGCCGACATCGCCGGCACCCTGGCCGACACGGGCCGGCTGGACGAGGCCCTGGACTGGATCGATCGGGCCCTGGATCGGGACCCGACCTTCGACTGCGCGGTGCACACGGCGCATCGACTGCGCTACCTGCGGGACGGCGACGTCGCGCACCTGGTCGCGCTCGCCGACTTCGCCCGGGATCACCCAGACGACACGCACGAGCACGGCGACCTCGCCGAGTGCTGCCGCGGCCGACCCTGGCTCGGGCAGTTGACCCCTGCCGGCGGGCCGGTGGCCGACGCGCTGCGCCAAGCGGTCGCGGCGGAGCACCCCGGTATCGGCGCCACCGTACGGTCACCGACGCCTCCCCCGCCAAGCGCGCTGCGGGCGGGCACGGCGACGGGAATGCGGGTCGAGGTGACCGGAGGCGGCTCGCCGGACGCGCGCGAGCCCCGGCGGGCCGGCACCCGGCGGCTCTGGCGCTACGACGGCACGATCCCGGTGCCCACGGTGCCGGCCCCCTCGGCGGGGGCCGCCGACCGGCTGCGCCAGCTCGCGCACCCGGCCTGGCCGCACCCGCCGGCCGCGTACGACGCGGCGGTGGGCCTGGCCACCCTGGAGCTGGCGGACCTGGTCAGGCTGCTGGTCCACCCGCCGGAACCGCCGGCCACCGCGGTCGGTCGGGTGCTGGCCGGTCAGGATCCGACGATGTGGGTGCGCTGCGTGCAGGTCTGGGCCTGCCTGGGGTTGCTGCACCATCGCACCGACGAGCCGTGGATCGAATCCACCCGTCGCCAGGTGCTGCTCGACCTGGTCTGGGGCGTAGAGGACTGGATCACCGAGGCGGCCCTGTTCGCGATGGTCACCGCCGCCTGGGTCGACCCGGCCGTACGCCCCGACGTGGCCCGGGTGGTCGCCGAGCGGCTCGCCGACGCGGCGGCCGTGGCTCGGACCCGCCCGGTGCCCATCGCCACGTCACTGGCCCACCTGGCGCTGACCACCCCGGCGCTGGACGCGGAGACTCGCGGGCTCGCCACCGTCCTGCTCCGTGCCGCCGCTGCGGTCCCACGCCCCCGCAACCCGCTCACCCGCCTCTGGCGCCGCCTCACGGCCACCCTCCGCCGCCCCTGACCCCACCCCACCAGAGGGTTGATCATGAAGTTGTTGCCGCGCGCCTCGGCGTGTCACGACAACAACTTCATGATCACCGGGTCAGGTCAGTGGTCGAGGCGAGCTGCTCGACCGAATCGGCCAGCCGGACCGCGCGGACGGGGAGCCGGGGGCGTGGCGGCCGGGCGCGTCAGGCCCGGGCCAGCTCGAGGCGAAGAGCCAGCAGTCGGACCCCGGGTAGTGGCGACCAGTCCTTCTCCGGGGTACGGACGAAGCCGAGCCGCTCGTAGAGACGCTGCGCCTTCTCGGCCATCCCGTCACGGACGCAGATCACCACGGCCGAGCAGCCGAGTTCAGCGGCACGGTCGATGCACGCCCGGGCCAACGCGACTCCGGCGCCGAGCCCCTGCGCCGCAGGATCGACGGCCAGCATGCGGAACTCCGCCTCGCCGGGATCGGCGAGTTCGGCGTACCGGGTGCCGGGCAGCACGAAGGTGACCGAGCCGAGCACCCGGCCGGCCGCGTCCTCGACGACCAGCACCGTGCCGTTCTCCGCTCGGGCCGGTACGTCCGCCAGCACCACGCCGTAGCCGTTCTCGCCCTTGAGCTGCCCGTCCGCCTCGTACGCGGCAACCGTCAGCCGGGCGATCGCGGGGAAGTCGGCGGGCGTGGCGGGCCGGACTTTCAGCCCGGTCAAGCGATCACGGCGATGAGGTCGCCGTCCTGCACCACGTCGCCCTCGTTGACGGCGAGCTGCTGCAGGATCCCGTCGGACTCGGCGACGACCGGGATCTCCATCTTCATCGACTCGAGGATCACCAGGGTGTCCCCCTCCGACACCGAGTCGCCCTGCGACGCGACGACCTTCCAGACGTTCGCCACCATCTCGGCGCGGATCTCCTCGGCCATCTCCAGGCCCCTCCCTCTCGTGGTTGCCTGACGACGTATCCAATCATGCGGCCGCGCGGGCGTGATCGCCGAGCGCTCGGGTAGGCAGCCCTACGCGGACGGTCACCACGCACTCGCCGGGTGGCCGACGCCCCGGCGCGGCGTGGGCGACGCGGGCCGCACTAGCATCAGCGGGTCGGACCCGGTGCCGGGCGGCCGGTGACTGCACCGGCGCCGAGGTCGTCAAGCCGGATCCGACCATCACAAGGAGGTCACCATGGCGAAGAAGGCCCGTAAGAAGAAGGCTCGTAAGAAGAGCGGCGCCAACCACGGCAAGCGCCCCAACTCCTGACCTCGCGGCGGGTGACCCCGCCGACGACCAGTCAGCTGACCCGGCCCCGGCCGGGACGCCGGTGGCCCGGGTCGAACATCGACCCGGGCCACCGTGCGTATTGGTTCTCAGTCGGCCAGTTCGCGCGACTCGGTGCTCTCGAAGACGACCAACTCGGTGAGCTTGAGGCGGAGCCGCTCACGCAGCTGCTCCGGCGCGGTCTCGTTGCCGCAGCAACGCGCCACCAGCGCCTTGACCTCCTGCTCGATGCCGTACTCCTGCAGGCAGTGCCCGCATTCGTCGAGATGGTGCCGGATCAGCGTGCGCCGCTCATCGGCGCACTCGAGGTCCAGGTAGAGGTAGACCTCCGCGAGGACCTCACGGCAATCCGTTTCGTGCGGCTCTCCACAGCTCACGTCACACCTCCCGACCGGCAGGAGCGGTCGAGCCCTTGGTCGCGGCGCTGAAGCCGCGCTCCTTGGCGTACTGCTCCAGCAGCTTGCGCAGATTACGCCGACCGCGGTGCAGACGCGACATCACCGTGCCGATCGGCGTACCCATGATGTCGGCGACCTCCTTGTAGGAGAAGCCCTCGACATCCGTCAGGTAGACCGCCAGGCGGAACTCCTCCGGCAACTGCTGGAGGGCCTCCTTGACGTCGCTGTCCGGCAGCCGGTCCAGCGCCTCGGTCTCCGCCGAACGCAGCCCACTGGACGTGTGCGACTCGGCCTCGGCAAGCTGCCAGTCGGTGATCTCATCGGTCGGCGCCTGCACCGGCTGGCGCTGCCGCCGCCGGTAGGAGTTGATGTAGGTGTTCGTCAGGATCCGATAGAGCCAAGCCTTGAGGTTGGTGCCCTGCTCGAACTGGTGGAAGGCGGCGTACGCCTTCAGGTAGGTCTCCTGGACCAGGTCCTCGGCATCCGCCGGGTTACGCGTCATCCGCAACCCAGCAGCGTAGAGCTGATCGACGAATGGCATCGCGTCCCGCTCGAAGCGGGCCCTGCGCTCGTCCGTCTTCTCGGTGGTCAACCGCACATCCCCTCGCGTCGGATGCTTTCCCGCCGAGGATACGCGTACGGACCTGCCCGCAGATTCACTTCCGGCCGGTGTGCTCGTGCTCACCACTGACGTTGAGCCCGATGTGACGGGCCACTCGGGTCCGGCGAGCAGCTGGCGTAGCTGCCGCACGTCCCGATCGTCCCGCTCCCGGCGCCGTGTCTCGATCGGCACCCCGGTCCCCCCTCCGCGAAGAAAAGTCGTCCCGGGGTTAGTAACGCGGGTGTGCGGTGGGGCATTCCGGGAGCCTCAGCTGATCGCCTCGGGTCCGGCGGAGTCCGGCCGTCCCGTCGGGTCGGCACCGCGATCCGGCGAGGTCGGGTCGGTCATCGTTCGCCACCCGCCCCCTTTCCTGGTCCCGGCGTCGGCGCGACCGGCGCTGGGACCAGGAAGGGCCTGGGAGGATGGTTCCGCCGTCCGAACCGGGCGTCGGCACCATCCGATGCAACGACCCTCCTCGGCCGCCGGAAACGGCTCCTTCCGGACACGGCGCCCTCTCCGCAGCTCTGCCCCTGGGTGGTCGGACAGCCGGTCCGACCTCGCTGATCCGCGGCGCCGTCAGGTGGCCGACGTGCCGTCGCGGCCGCCGGCCGTCCCGGCCGGCCGCACCGGTCAGCCCTTCGCCCAGCCCTGCCCGCGCAGCCAGTCCCGCACCACGGCGGCCACGCCCGACGGGTCCTTCCGCAGGTCGTGCACTTCTCCGGGACGGGTCACCACGGTTACGCCCGGGCTCGCCTCGGGCACGCCGAAGGGGTCCCGGTCGCCGTTGACCACCAGGGTCGGCAGACCGGTCAGCAGCTCTGCCGCTCGGGACCGCTCCGGCCGACCCGGCGGGTGCAGTGGAAAGGCCAGGGCCACGATCCCGGCCGCGCCGACCGTGCCGGCCGTCCGGCAGGCCACCCGGGCGCCACTGGACCGCCCGCCCACGAGCACGGGCACGCCCTGGTGCCGCTCCCGCAGTACGGCGAGCACCGCGGTCCACGCCTCGTCGAGGTG
Source organism: Micromonospora sp. NPDC023737 (assembly GCF_040639715.1). NCBI lineage: Bacteria > Bacillati > Actinomycetota > Actinomycetes > Micromonosporales > Micromonosporaceae > Micromonospora > Micromonospora sp. NPDC023737. Next base: position 427,459 of record NZ_JBFAAL010000002.1, on the reverse strand, counting down.
CCCGGCGGGCGCGGGCGCGCGTCGACCGGCCACCCGGTACGGCTGGGTCACCCGGGCCACCGTCACGCCGGCGGCCACCGCCTCGTCCCGTACCGCGAGCAGGTCCGGGGCGTCGACGTCGCCACCGGCGCCGTGGCCGAGTACGAGCAGGGACGCGACGGGGCCGGCGGGCAGGTCGGTGTCGACCCGCGCCGGCCCGCGGGGCGTGCTGATCTCGTCGTGCTGTGTCACCGGCCCATTCTCGTCCCTGACGACCGGTGTGACGCCCGGATCGGACCCGACGGAGCCGACGATCGGTTCGATTCACCTGGCCCCGGGGGGTGTGTGGGCGATCAACCCGACGGCGGGGTATCCGGTCCGAGCACGGCGAGAGCCCCGTCCCGGTGGCTCAGCTGAGCGGGACGAGAGTGAGCAGGCGGTCGCGGACCGGCGGCCCGGCCTCCTCGGCGGCATCCGGATCCGGTTGGACCTCGCCACGCCAGGCGACCAGCATGGCTCGGCGTTCCCGGGGCGTCGTCCCGCCCCACACGCCGTGGCAGTCGCCCACCTCGAGCGCCCAGGCGAGGCACGAACCCTGCACCTCGCAGCTGCGGCAGAGCGCGACCGCCGCGTCGGCGGGCTCGTTCGGCGCGGGAAAGAACGTCTCCGGATCGACAGTCTGGCAGGTGCCTCTGGTCCGCCACGCCTCGTCCTCACGTCGCTCGCGCAGCGCGCGGAGCAGACGCGGATCTCGTCGTGCGGCAGCAACCTCGTGCGGGCGGGGCATACGCGCCCGGGTCATCCACCCACCTCCCCCGTGGGACCGGCAAGATCGATGAATGTCGTCCGCCCCCTGCGGATCGACACTCACCACCGGCGCTGTGTTCTACCGCACTTGTGGAGGGGGTCACAAGGGGCTATCGGGAAGATGGCTGAACGGCCGGGAGACGTTTCCCCCCGAATACCGGCAAATCGGTGCACGACAATGCGCAAGCCGCTATCAGAACAGGGTCGGCTCCGCCACGTCGACGCCGCGGGCGAGCGGTACCCGCGCGGTCAGCTGCGGGCCGTCGTTGCGTACGTCACCCACCGCGGCGCCGACCGGACGGATCTCCAGCCCGGCGAGCCACTCGGGTGTCGGTGGGGCGAGCAGCTCGGTCGGATCCTCCGCGGAAGCCAGCCACGACGCCCAGCGCTCCCGCGGCAGCAACAGCGGCATCCGGTCGTGCACCTCGGCCAGCTCGCCGAGCGCGGCGGTGGTGAGCACACTGAACGTGAGCCGCTCCCCGGCACCGGAACCCCAGGTCGACCAGATGCCGGCGAAGGCCAGCACCGAGCCGTCCGCGGGGGTCATGTAGTAGGCCTGCCGGCCCTCGGGGGAGCGCACCCACTCGTACCACCCGTCGGCCGGCACCAGGCAGCGGCGCCGGGCGAAGGCGCCGGCGTACGCCCGGCTGGTCGCCACCGTCTCGGCGCGGGCGTTGATCATCCGTGCGGCCCCGGCGGCGTTGCGGGCCCAGTGCGGCAGGAAGCCCCAGCGGCCCACGCAGAGGGCACGATGCCCCTCCGGGCTCAACCGCACCAGCGGGACCGGGTCGGTGGGCGCCACGTTGTAATCCGGGCCCACCTCTCCGGCGGTGTCGTCGGACGACTCGAAGATGGCGCTCAGCTCGCCCGAGCTCCGAGTCGTCGCGTACCTGCCGCACATGTCGCACACGCTAACCCGCCGGACACCACTTCGGCTGTCCCGACTGCCGGGCGGCCGGCGTCACCGGCCGGCGGACACGGCAGAATGTAACCGTGGGGAATCCGACCGCGACCCGGCCGCTGCAGCCGTGGACCGCACCGACCGCCTCCGACCCGGTCGCGGCCACGCTGCGCCTGCCCGGATCCAAGTCGATGACCGCCCGCGCGCTGGTGCTCAGCGCGCTGGCCGGCGGTCCGTCGACGCTGGCCGGGCCGTTGCGCGCGCGGGACACCGAACTGATGGCCGCCGGCCTGCGCGGCATGGGCGCACACGTGTCGATCAGTGACGACGAGCGCTGGCTCGTCCGACCGCACCGGCTCGTCGGCCCCGCGCACGTCGACGTCGGCCTGGCCGGCACGGTGATGCGCTTCGCGCCGCCGGTCGCCGGACTGGCCGACGGACGGATCACCTTCGACGGCGACCCGCACGCCCGGACCCGCCCGCTCGGCCCGCTGATCGGGGCGCTGCGCTCGCTCGGCGTCCGGATCGACGTCGAAGGCCCCGAGAGCCTTCCGCTCACCGTGCTCGGCGCCGGCCGGGTCGTCGGCGGCGAGGTCGTCATCGACGCCTCCGCCTCCAGCCAGCTGGTCTCCGGCCTGCTGCTGGCCGCACCCCGCTTCGACCGCGGGGTGGTGGTCCGGCACGTCGGCCCGCCGGTGCCCTCCGCGCCGCACCTACGGATGACCGTGCAGATGCTGCGCGCCGCGGGCGCCGCGGTCGACGACACCGTCGCCGACGTCTGGGCGGTCGAGCCGGGGCCGCTCGCCGGCCGTGGCTGGCAGATCGAGCCCGATCTGTCCGGTGCCGTGCCGTTCTTCGCCGCCGCTCTGGTCACCGGCGGTGAGGTCACCCTCCAGGGGTGGCCGCACAGCAGCGCCCAACCGGTCGAGCGGCTGCGGGAGCTGCTGCAGCGGATGGGCGGCGAGGTGACCCTCTCCACCGACGGACTGACGGTACGCGGCACCGGCTCGGTGCACGGCCTGGAGGCGGATCTCTCCGACGTCAGCGAGCTGACCCCGGCGCTGACCGCGCTGGCCATGCTGGCCGACTCGCCGTCCCGGTTCACCGGGGTGGCGCACATCCGCGGCCACGAGACCGACCGGATCGCCGCGCTGGCACGGGAGTTCACCGCGCTGGGCGCCGACCTCACCGAGTCCCACGACGGGCTGCGGATCCGGCCCCGCCCGCTGCGCGGCGGTACGTTCCGCACCTACGCCGACCACCGGATGGCGCACGCCGCCGCGGTGGCCGGGCTCGCCGTGCCCGGCATCGAAGTCGACGACGTCGCCTGTACCTCGAAGACCATGCCCGAATTCCCGGCACTATGGTCAGCGATGGTAACGGGCAAGAGCTGACGCGACGGAGGGGCGGTCCTGGCGACCAAACGGCGAGAGTACGACGAGGACGACGTACGGGTCCGACCCGGCAGGTCCTCGCGCCCGCGTACCCGCACCCGGCCCCGGCACGCCGACGCCGTGGAGGGCTTCGTCGTCGCCGTGGACCGGGGGCGCTACACCTGCGTGCTCGACGACGCCGAAGTGGAGGCGGTCACCGTCACCGCGATGCGCGCCCGCGAGCTGGGCCGCAAGTCGGTGGTGGTCGGCGACCGGGTGGCCCTGGTCGGCGACACCTCCGGCGTACCCGGCGCCCTGGCCCGGATCGTCCGGATCGCCGAGCGGTCGTCCGTGCTGCGGCGTACCGCCGACGACGACGAGACCACCGCCGAGGGACGGCTGGAACGGGTGGTGGTGGCCAACGCCGACCAGTTGGTGATCGTCAGCGCGCTGGCCGACCCGCCGCCGCGCACCGGGTTCATCGACCGCTGCCTGGTGGCCGCCTACGACGCGGACATCGAACCACTGCTCTGCCTCACCAAGGCAGACCTGGCCGGGCCGGAGGCCGTGCTCGACTACTACGCCGAGCTGGAGTTGCCGTACGTGCTGATCCGGCCCGATTCGGAGCTGGACGCACTGCGGGCGCTGCTCGCCGGGCGGATCTCGGTGCTCGTGGGGCACTCCGGGGTGGGCAAGTCGACGCTGGTCAACCGGCTGGTCCCGGAGGCGGCCCGGGCGGTCGGCACGGTCAGCGCGATCGGCCGCGGCCGGCACACCTCGTCCAGCGCCGTCGCGCTGCGTCTGCCGCAGAGCGAGGATGGTGACGGTGACGGCTGGATCATCGACACGCCGGGCGTACGCAGCTTCGGGCTGGCGCACGTCTCCGCCGACAGCCTGCTGCACGGCTTCCCCGACCTGGTCGAGGGGACGGTCGACTGCCCGGCCAACTGCCCGCACACGGCCGACGCGCCGGAGTGCGGGCTGGACGCGTGGGTGGCCGCCGGCAAGGCCGATCCGCGGCGGCTCGCGTCGTACCGCCGGCTGCTCGCCTCCCGGGCCGGCGACGGCGACGCGCGCGGTGAACCGGAGCCCCGCGGCGAGCCGCCCGCCCTCGGATGATCCGCGCCTGGTCGGCTAGGTTGCCCGCATGACCGGGTACGCCGACGATCTCGCCCTCGCCCACCGGCTCGCCGACGCCGCGGACGCCATCTCGAGCGCCCGGTTCCGGGCGCTCGACCTGCGAGTCGAGTCGAAGCCGGACCTGACGCCGGTCTCCGACGCGGACACCGCCGTCGAACGGGCGATCCGCGCTCTGCTGGCCGAGCACCGCCCGGCCGACGGACTGCTCGGCGAGGAGTACGGCGACACGCCCCCCGCCGGGCCGGATGGGCGGCGCTGGGTGATCGACCCGATCGACGGCACCAAGAACTTCGTCCGGGGCGTGCCGGTATGGGGCACCCTGATCGCCCTGCTCGAGCAGGACCGGCCGGTGCTGGGGCTGGTCTCCGCCCCGGCGCTGGGACGCCGCTGGTGGGCCGCGGCCGGCGCGGGCGCCTGGGCCGGACCGGACCGGGACAGCGGCGAGCCGATCCGCGTCTCCGCGGTGCGGAAATTGGCCGACGCCAGTTTCTGCTACTCCTCCTTGACGGGGTGGGAGGCCGCCGGCCGGCTGGACGCGATGCTCGACCTCATGCGTGACTGCTGGCGCAGCCGCGCGTACGGCGACTTCTACGGCTACGTGCTGCTGGCCGAGGGGGCGCTGGACGTGATGGTGGAACCGGAGCTGTCGCTCTGGGACGTCGCGGCGCTGGTGCCGATCGTGCTCGAGGCGGGCGGAGCCATCACCGACCTGGCGGGCGCGCCGGCCCCCGGGGGTGGTCCCGGCACCGAGCACAGCGTGGTGGCGAGCAACGGCGCCCTGCACCCCGACATCCTCGCCCGGCTCGGTCGACCAGCCGAGCGCTGACCCTCGTCAGCCTCTATCCTCGCCAGGTGGTCTCCTCCGGCTGGTGCTTCCTCGCCGCCATGATCGTCGCGTACGGCGTGGCCAACCTGCTCCAGTCGGTAGCCGCGGTGCGTACGACGGTGCACCACACCTTCGATCCCGGGCTGCTGTTGCGACTGGCCGGGCACCGCACCTACCTGGTCGGCGTGGCCTGCCAGCTCGGCGGCTTCCTGCTGGCCTTCCTGGCCCGCCGCGACCTGCCGCTCTTCCTGGTGCAGTCGAGCGTGGCCGCCGGGCTCGGCGTGACCGCCATCCTCGGCGTGTCGGTGCTGAAGTGGCGACTACCGGTCGCCGAGGTGGTGCTGCTGGCGCTGCTCTTCGCCGGGATCAGCGCGCTGGTGCTGGCCGCCCGCCCGGCGCCGTCGCGGCAGCTCGGTCCCGGTGCCCTGCTCGGCCTGCTGCTGGTGCTCGGGCTCATCGCCGTCCTCGGCTTCTTCGCGGTCCGGCTGCACGGGTCGCCCGGCTCGGTGGCCCTCGGGTCGCTGGCCGGGCTGGCGTTCTCCGCCGCCGCGGTGGCCGCCCGGCCGCTCGCCTCCACGCCGTCGGCCGAGGCGTTCGTCCGCAACCCGCTGCTCTACCTCCTGGTCGCGCACTCGATCGTCGGGCAGCTGCTGCTCGGCCTGGCGATGCAGCGCGGCTCCACGACCGCGGCGGTGGCGGCAATGGACGCGGCCGGCGCGGTACCCGCGGCGATCGTCGGGTTGTTGCTGCTCAACGACAAGATCTGGCCGGGCCGGGAGTGGCTGGCCGGCGTCGGTTTCCTGATCACCCTCGGCGCGGTGATCGGCCTGACCCGGTACGCCGAGCCGCAGCACCACCCCGCGTCGGCCCGGGCCGACGAGCCTGCCATGGCCGGCGTCGCACGCCCCCGCTGAAGCCACCGGCCGGGAAGCCGAGCCCGACCGGCCGCAGCCGCCGCGCGGGTGTCTGACGGGTTCTCAGGCCTCGACCGGCTTGCGCCGGCTCATCACCCGCTCGTAGAGGCGCTCGAGTGCGCCGGCGGTCCGCTCCCAGGTGTAGCTGCACCGCACCCGGTCCACGGCCGCGTGACCGTACGCGAATCGGCCCGCGTTGTCGGTGAGCAGCCGCCGGAGCGTCACCCCGAGGGTGCGTACGTCGCCCGGCGGCACGAGCCGCCCGGTCACCTCGTCGACCACCGCGTCGGCGATCCCGCCCATCGCGTAGCCGACCACGGGCACACCGCAGGCCATCGCCTCCAGCGAGACCCGCCCCGCCGAGGAGTAGTGCGGGGTGCAGGCCACCACGTCCGCCGACCGGTACCAGGTGGCCATCTGGTCGTGCGGTACCGCCCCCACCAGGCGTACCTGCTCGCCCACTCCGTTGCGCTCGGCCAGTTCGCGCAGCCGGCGCGCCTCGGCGTGGTTGTCCAGCTCTTCGAGCGGCGGCCCGCCGGCGATCACCAGCTCGGCGTCGCCGACCAGCCGCATGGCCTGGATCAGGTCGTCCTGACCGTGTCCGGGGGCGAGCCCGCCGACGGAGAGGATCCGAGCCCGCTGGTCGCGGGGAGCCGCCTCGCCGTCGGGATGGAACTGTTCGACGTCCACCCCGGTCGGCACCATCGCGACCGCAGTGCGTTGCAGTCCCATCCGGGTCAGCTCGTCGACCTCGTCGTTGCACTGGGCGACCGCCACGTCCACCGCCCGGGTCAGCGCCCGCTCCAGGGGGATCCGTTCGCCCGGGCCGTCGTACGCCCGGCCGAGGTGGCGCAGCTGCTCGATGCCGAGCGAGTGGAAGGTCTGCACGACCGGGATGTCCGTCTCGCGCACCGCGTGCGCCGCGGCCAGCCCACCGACCCAGTAGTGACCGTGCACCACCTCCGGGGATCGTTCGCCGGTCCAACGGTCGGTCAGCCAGCCGCCGAACTCCGCCACGTAGGGGATCAGTTCGGCCGTGGGCAGCGGTTCGGCCGGCCCGACGGGGACCCGCTCCACCTGGTAGCCGTCGAGGTCGAGGGTCGCCGGCAGCGCCGGGTCGTCCCGGCGTTCGTAGACCCGGACGTCATGGCCTCGTTTGGCGAGTTCGGCGGCGACCCGTGCGATGTGTTGATGGGTGCCGACGGTCGGGCCGTCGGTCGTCCTGGACGGGCCGGCGTGCGCGCAGACGAGGCCGACGCGCATGGGTCACCTCCATGCGATGTATCCAACGGTGGTCCTCCCGGTCAGAGGGTCCCATTAACCACGGCCCCAGAAGCCGAAACCTGGCAGATCAGGAAGAGCCCGACGAGTCACCCGGACACTTGCGCCACGAGGCCACCAAACGTCCCGGTCATCGTCCTGTTGATCAATCTCGGTGGTGATCCGACGGCCTTCGTCGGCATGACCCACCCCGGGCGGGGGTACGGGCGTGAAATGCCACTCACGCGCAGCCTCGACGCCGCCACCGTCGTGATAACTGGCGCCTCCAGCGGCATCGGCACCGCCACCGCGTACGCGCTGGCTCGCCAGCGGGCCGCGGTGGTGCTGGCGGCGCGGAGTGAGGGCGCCCTGGTCCGGGTCGCCGAGCGGTGCCGGGAACTCGGTGGCCGTGCGCTGGTCGTACCGACCGACGTCACCGACGCGGCCTCGGTCGAGCGGCTGGCCGACCGGGCGGCGGCGGAGTTCGGTCGGATCGACGCGTGGATCAACAACGCGGCGGTGAGTGCCGTCGGTCTCTTCGACGAGATCCCGGTGGCCGAGTTCCGCCGGGTACTGGAGGTCAACCTGCTCGGTGCGGTGCACGGCATCCGCGCCGCGCTGCCCCACCTCGGTGCCGCCGGGGGCGGGGTGGTGGTCAACAACGCCTCGGTGCTGGCCGAGGTGGCGATGCCCTACCAGTCGGCGTACAACGCCACCAAGCACGGCCTGCGCGGCCTGGCCGACACGGTCCGCCAGGAGCTGCGGGTCACCGGGCGGGCCGCCATCTCGATCTGCACGGTCCTGCCGGCCAGCATCGACACCCCGTTCTTCCGGCACGTCGCCAACCACAGCGGGCGGGAGGTGACGCCGCCGCCGCCGGTCTACCCACCGGAGACGGTGGCGACGACGATCGTGCGCCTGCTGCGCCGGCCGCGCCGCGAGGTGTACGCCGGCAGCGCGGCACGGCTGATCGGCCTCCAGTGGCGGCTGGCGCCGGCGCTCGCCGAGCGCACGCTCGGCTGGTACGCGCACAAGACGCAGTTCGGGCCGGGTGCCCGACCGGAGACCGTGGGGAACGTGTTCCGGGCCGACGCGGACGGCCGGCGTGACGGCGGCTGGCACGGCCGGCGCCGGCAGCTGATCCGGATGACCGCCGCCTTCGGTCTCGCGGCGGCCGGTACGGCCGTCGGCACGATGGCCGCCCGGACCCGGCGCTCGCGGACGGACCGCTCATGACGCGGATCGAGCGGCCGACGGCCGGGCACGAGACGACGATCGACTCGGCCGGAGCGTCCTGGCGCCTGACGGCCGACGAGTCCTCGGCGGTGGTCCGGCTCACCGGGGTGCTCGAACCGGCCGGCGTTCCCGCCGTACGCGACGCGCTGCTCATCCGGCTCTGCGAGCGTCCTGGCCCGGTGGTGGCCGACCTGACCGAGCTGCGGGTCGCCGATCCGGCCAGCCGTTCCGTCTTCGCCGAGGTGCAACGCCAGGTCGCCGACTGGCCCGCGGCGGGTCTGCTGGTCTGCGACCCCGGGGCCGACCGGCTGGATCCGGCTCTGGCCGGGGTACCGGTCCTGCCCGACCTGGATGCGGCCATGGACGCGCTCGCCCGGTCACCGATGGCTGCGGTGCTCAGTGCCGACCTCGCCCCGGCGGTCGGCTCGGCGCGGCAGGCCCGTGAGCTGGTGACCGACGGTTGCGTACGGTGGGGCGTGCCGGCGCTCGCCGAGCCCGGCGGCATCGCGGTCACCGAACTGGTCAACAACGTGGTCGCGCACGCCGGTACGCCGATGACGGTGCGGGTCGCCCCGGACGGCGAGGCGCTGCACCTGGCCGTGCGTGACCACTCGACGCATCCGCCCGCCTTCGCCGGGCCGGCCTCGCCGACCTCGATCGGCGGCCGGGGTCTACTGCTGGTGGACGCCCTCGCCGACCGTTGGGGGAGCACTCCCCTCCCCGGCGGCAAGCTGGTCTGGTGCGTCCTCGCACCCTCGGCCTGAGCCTGCGGCCCGGCAGTTCCCGGTGGGGGCTATAGCCGGTTACGCGGCCTTTGAGGGGCAGCCCAACTGCATGATCGACGGATCGAGTGGGTAGAGATCCGTCATGCGCGACGACGAGTACCCGACCCCCGTGTCCGACCCGGAGGCCAACGGCCTGCCGGGGACCGCCGACGACGACTCGACCGCGAACGACGACGTGCTGACCGGTCGCGAGGCGGACGGCCCGGACCCGGCCCAGTTGCCCGCCGACCGGACCCCGGTCGCCGTGGACGACTACGGGACCACCGCCGACGAGCAGCTCGACGGCGAGTCGCTCGACTACAAGCTCCAGCGTGAGCAGTACGAACGACCCGTCGACGACCCGCTGGCCGGTCCGGTGGACCCGGACATCGCGGCCGAGGCGGACAGCGAGGAGGCCGCGGCACAGGCCCAGCTCGACGCCGACGTGATGGATCCGGGCCCGAGTTCGGACCCGAAGTCGCCGGTCTCGCTCTACGACCACGGCCAGCTCGGCACCGTCGCCGACGCCCAGGTGGGCCGGATCGTCGAACCGGACGAGGGGTCGCACACCGACCAGGAGACCGACAACGTGGCGTACGACGCGGGCTCGGCCGGCGGCGGGGCCACCGCCGAGGAACTGGCCGTGCACGAGACGCGACCACCGCACTCGGTCTGACCGTCCGGGTCGACACGGCACGGTCACGCAGGCCCACGACGCTCACCGGCGAGGCCACCCGGAGAAACGCGACGGCGGGCCACAGCGGCAGCACGAACCTTCCCGGCGACGACAGCCACGGCGGCTTGCGCGGCCACGGCCGTCGCACCGCGCACGGGGTGCTGATGCACGTCAGCAAACCCTGACGTACGGTGGAAATGCCGCGAAAAACTCCGAGATCCGCTGCCGGGACGGGCCATGACGAACGTCGACCCTCGCGTACCGCGTACCGTTGGGCCCATCGAACCTGCCCTCCTCATCGCCGAAGCCTTCGACCGGGGCCGGGTGACCGAGTTGCGTCACTCGGTCACGTCCTGTGCCCACGAGGCGGGCCTGCGCGACCAGCGGCTCGACGACTTCATTCTCGCGGTCAACGAGCTGATCACGAATGCGGTGCGGCACGGCGGCGGCCACGGCTCGCTCCGACTCTGGCGACGGGACGGAAGGCTGATCTGCGAGGTCGCCGATCAGGGGCTCGGCATCAGCACCCAGCGGCTGGACGACCGGAGCCGGCCCGCACCGGACACCGCCGGCGGCTGGGGCCTCTGGCTCGCCCGCAAACTCAGCGACAGCATGGAGGTGGTCAGCGGCGACACCGGCACGGTCGTCCGGATCACCACCGCCGTCCCCGCGCACACCCCGGCCAGCCGGCCCGACTGACCGTACGAGGCAGCTCAACCGAAGAGCGCACTGACCGACTCGCCGTTGTGGATCCGCCGCATCGCCTCGGCCAGCGCCGGCGCCACCGACAGCACCTTCAGCTTCGGCCCCCGCTTCCCGGCCGGGATCGGCACGGTGTTCGTGCAGACGATCTCCAACACCCCCGGCTGCTCGCTGAGCCGGGCCAGCGCATCGCCCGAGAAGAGCCCGTGCGTGCAGGCCAGCCTGATCGACCCGACCTCCAGCTCGCGCAGGTGGTCCATCAGCTCGATCATCGTGCTGCCCTTGGCGATCTCGTCGTCCAGCACGATCACGTCCCGGCCCGCCACGTCACCGATCACCGCGCTGATGGTGACCTTGTCGTCGCTGAACCGCTGCTTCGCGCCCGCCGCGACCGGCGTGCCGAGCATCCGGGCGAAGGCCGCCGCCTGCTTGGCGTTGCCCAGGTCGGGTGAGACCACCACGGTGTTGGTCAGGTCGTAGCGCTTGAAGTGACCGGCCAGCTCACGCAACGCGTGCAGGTGGTCGACGGGGACGCTGAAGAAGCCGTGCACCTGCGGCGAGTGCAGCGTCATCGCCAGTACCCGGTGCGCCCCGGCGGAGGTGAGCAGGTCGGCGACGAGCCGACCACCTATCGAGATGCGCGGGGCGTCCTTCTTGTCCGACCGGGCGTACGCGTAGTGCGGCAGCACCACGGTGATCCGGCCGGCCGAGGCACCCCGGGCGGCGTCGATCATCAGCAGCAGCTCGACCAGGTGCTCCTGCACCGGAGGCACCAGCGGCTGGATCAGGAAGACGTCCCGCTCCCGGCAGTTGGCCTGTAGCTGCACCTCGAGGCAGTCGTTGGCGAACCGGGACACCCGCGCCGGACGCAGTGGCACGCCCAGCTGGGCACAGATCTCGGCGGCGAGTTCCGGATGGGCGGATCCGCTGAAGACGGCGATGTCACGCACGTCTGCACATCGTACGGCCGTGCCCGGCACGCGTGGTGCGACGGGCCGTGACGGGTCGTCGCACCCGAGACGCCGGAGTCGATGGTGGTCGGCGCGAACGCGCCGCTGCGGGTACGGTGCTGCCGTGACCGGAGAGTACGTCGCCGCCATCGATCAGGGCACCACCTCCTCGAGGTGCATCGTCTTCGACCGGGCCGGGGAGATCGTCTCCGTGGCACAGCGCGAGCACCGGCAGATCCTGCCGCGCCCCGGCTGGGTCGAACACGACGCCGAGGAGATCTGGGCGAACGTCGAACACGTCGTCCGCGAGGCGTTGCGGCAAGCCGGCACGGACCCGACCGCCCTCGCCGCCGTCGGCATCACCAACCAGCGGGAGACCACAGTCGTCTGGGACCGGGTCACCGGCCGCCCGGTGGCGAACGCGATCGTCTGGCAGGACACCAGGACCGCACCGCTGCTGCGCGAGCTCGACCAGGCGTACGGCGAGCAGCGGTTCCGCGAGCGCACCGGGCTGCCGCTGGCGACCTACTTCGCCGGACCGAAGCTGCGCTGGCTGCTGGAGAACGTCGACGGGCTGCGCGCCCGCGCCGAGGCCGGCGAGGTGCTCTTCGGCACCATGGACAGTTGGCTGATCTGGAAACTGACCGGCCGCCACGTCACCGACGTGACCAACGCGAGCCGCACGATGCTGATGGACCTCTCCACTCTCGACTGGGATGCCGAGCTGCTCACCGCGATGGGCGTACCGGCGGCGATGCTGCCGGAGATCCGCAGTTCCGCCGAGGTCTACGGGACGGCCGGCGGGGTGCTCGCCGGGGTGCCGGTGGCCAGTGCCCTCGGCGACCAGCAGGCCGCGCTGTTCGGACAGACCTGCTTCCAGCCGGGCGAGGCCAAGTGCACGTACGGCACCGGCAGCTTCCTGCTGATGAACACCGGGGCGAGCGCGGTCGCCTCGGCGCACGGTCTGCTCACCACTGTCGCCTACCGGATCGACGGACAGCCGGCCGCGTACGCCCTGGAGGGGGCGATCGCGGTGACCGGGTCACTGGTCCAGTGGCTGCGGGACAACCTGGGCCTGATCTCCAGCGCGTCGGAGGTGGAGGAGTTGGCCGGCACGGTCGAGGACAACGGCGGCTGCTACGTGGTGCCGGCCTTCTCCGGGCTCTTCGCCCCGCACTGGCGCAGCGACGCGCGCGGGGTGATCGCCGGGCTGACCGGCTACATCACCAAGGGGCACCTGGCCCGGGCGGTGCTGGAGGCCACCGCCTGGCAGACCCGCGAGGTGGTCGACGCGATGAACGCCGACTCGGACGTGGCCCTGCGACGGCTGCGCGTGGACGGCGGCATGACCGCCAACACCCTGCTCATGCAGTTCCTCGCCGACGTGCTCGACGTTCCGGTGGTCCGTTCCCGGATCACCGAGACCACCTGCCTCGGCGCCGCGTACGCGGCCGGCCTCGCGGTCGGGTTCTGGCCCGATCTGGCCGCGTTGCGCGCCCACTGGCGCTCTGACGCCGAGTGGGTGCCGCGGATGGATGGGGCGCACCGCGACCGCGAGCTGCGCAACTGGCGTAAGGCCGTGCAGCGCACTCTCGACTGGGTCGACTGACCGGTAGCCTCCTGCCGAGCTTCCCGCACTGTCGGGCCCGAGCCGTGGACGACCGGCTGGCCTTCGTCAATGGTCAACCGTCGGTCGAGTGCCGGCTGCGCGTCAACGGCCAGGTCGTCGAGACGGAGACCAGCGCCTCCCCGCAGTGCGACTTCAACCTCTCCGCGACCCCGCCGGCCCCGAGCACCAGTGCCGGCTGACGTCTCCCGGGAGCGTCAGCCCGGACGCCGCAACACCGTGTCATAAGGCGGCGGCGGTACGGGCCGCGAGCGCGGTCACGACGGACTCCAGGGCATGTTGTTCAGGTAGAAGTCGCGAATCGCCTCGAGCCGTCGCCGGCGGAAGCGGCCCGGGTCACGCTGGTAGACCGTACGACCCCGGGTCGACCAGAACGCCGACTCGGGCACCACGTCGCCCTCGGCCGGGACGAACTTGCGGACCTCCTCCATGGCCGCCACCGCGGTCCAGCGCAGATCCGCCGCCTCGGCGTCGTCGCCCTGCCGTTCGGCCACCTCCGACGCCTCCCCGCACCAGTCGGCGACCAGCAGCCACTCGCCCGGGTCGAGCAGCGCCGAGGGCTGCGGCCCACCGAAGCGGGTGGTGGGATGTGGGCCGGGAGAGGCGGGGGCGCGCTGCCCCTCCGGCAGCGCGAAGACGAACTCGCGCCGGTCACCGCAGTCCGCGCAGTGGCCGCTGTACCGATACGCGGGCCGGGTTCCCTGCGTGGCGGGCGTCTCCTCCCAAGCGGCCTCCATCGACCCGCACCGCGGGCACGGATGCAGCTCCAGGTAGAGGTCCGCCTCGTCCCGACTGCGTACCGCGGGCAGCAGCGTCATCATGCCTCCCGGTGGTGCCCGGCGTCCGGCCGAGTTCCATGATCTCCCGTGCCCGGCGCGTGTATTCGCGCCCGGCCCACGGCGAGGGTGGTCGACGGTGTCGGCCGGGAAGACATCACTCCCAGCTGTTGCCGGTGAGCTTCTCGTAGACCTCGACGTAGCGGGCCCGGGTGGCCTCGACCACCTCGGTCGGCACTTCCGGCGCGGGCGCCTGCTTGTTCCAGCCGCCGCTGGTGGCCCAGTCCCGCACGTACTGCTTGTCGTAGGAGAACTGCACCCGGCCCGGCTGGTACGACTCGGCCGGCCAGAACCGGGAGGAGTCCGAGGTGAGCAGCTCGTCGCCGAGGAGCAGGCTGCCGTCCGGCGCCCAGCCCAACTCGAGCTTGGTGTCGGCGATCAGGATCCCCCGGTCGGCGGCGATCTCGGCGCCGCGCCGGTAGACGTCGATGGTGATCTGGCGCAGCCGCTCGGCGGTCGCCTCGCCGACCTTGGCCACCACATCGGCGTACGTGATCGGCTCGTCGTGCTCGCCGAGCGGCGCCTTGCTCGACGGCGTGAAGATCGGCTCGGGCAGGATCGACGCCTCGCCCAGGCCCCGGGGCAGCGGGACACCGGAGACCGCGCCGGTGCGCTCGTACTCCCTCAGCCCGCCGCCGGTGAGGTATCCGCGGGCGACGCACTCGACCAGCACCATCTCCAGCCGTCGGCAGCGGATCGCCCGGCCGGCGAACTCGGCCGGTACGTCGGTGGCCGAGATGACGTGGTTCGGCACCAGGTCCGACAGCTGCTCGAACCACCAGAGCGAGAGCGCGGTGAGCAGCTTGCCCTTGTCCGGGATGGGCGTCGGCAGCGCGACGTCGTAGATCGAGATCCGGTCGGAGGCGACCAGGATCAGGTCGTCGCCGTCGGCGTAGACGTCCCGAACCTTGCCTGAGTGCAGAAGTTCCACGCGGCCTAGTACATCACGCGGCCCGTGTACGGCGGTAAGGGTGGCCGCGCGCACCGATCCGTACGTCCGTGGCGTGGGCGTGCTGTGCCCGGACGGACGTTGACAGCTTCGGGCGGTCCCTGCGTGAATGGGCCGACTGTCCGCAACGCCTCGTCCCGGGAGTCCCGTGTGCCCGTTTCCGGACCGCCGCCACCCGTAGCCGACCCCGGTCGGCGTCGCGTGCTCGCCGCGCTACTGGGTGCGCCGCTGCTCGCGGCCGGCGGCCTCACCGGCTGCAGCTCCGGGTCGACCGCCGCGCCGACCCGGGAGGGGCCGGTCGAGTTGTCGGTCTTCTGGTGGGGCGGGCCCGAGCGGGCGAAGCTGACCGAGCAGGCGCTGCGCCGCTACAGCGAGCGCAATCCCCGGGTGAGTTTCCGGGTCACCTGGCAGGGCCTGGACGGCTACTACGGGCGGCTGGCCACCCAGGCCGGCGGCGGCAACGTGCCCGACCTGATCCAGCTCGACGACAGCGTGCTGACCGAGTACGCCGAACGGGAGATCATCCTCGACCTCACCGACCACGTCGCGGACAACCGGCTCGATCTGCGCGACCTCCCCGAAGGACTGGCCCGGTACGGCCAGGTGGAAGGCCGGACCATGGCGGTGGCCGCCGGGCAGACGGCCGCGGCTGTGATCTTCAATCGGGACCTGCTGCGCGACCTGCGGATCCCCGAGCCGCGCGCGGGTATGACCTGGGAGGAGTACGTCGACTGGGCCGAGCAGGTCACGGATGCGAGCGGCGGCCGGGTGGCCGGCACCATGGACCCGTCCGGCGACCACCGGGCGCTGTGGCTGTGGCTACGGGGACGGGGCGGGGAGTTCTACCGCGGCCGGCAGCTCGCCTTCGGCGTGGACGAGCTGATCGGCTGGTTCGAGCTGTGGCGCCGGGCACGCGCCGCGCGAGCCACCCCGAGCGCCGCACTGGTGGAGCAGGCCGACAGCGGTGAGCCGGCCCAACAGCTCGTCGTGTCGGGGCTGACCGCCGCGTCCTTCGCCTGGTCGCACCAGCTGCCCGAGCTGCAACGCCTCACCCGGGCCGAGCTGGGACTGACCACCTTCCCCGGTTCCCTCACCAGCCAGTGGCCACGGGCCTCGATGTACTGGGCGGTCTTTCGCGGCAGCCGGGACCCGGAGACGGCGACAGACGTGATCAACTTTCTGACCACCGATGTCGCGGCCGGTGCCATCCTCGGGCACGAGCGCGGCCTCACACCGAGCCAGGCCGTCCGGCGGGCCATCGAGGGCAGCATCACCGATCCGGGGCAGCGGCGAGCCGCGGCCCTCGGTGACCTCCTGGGCTCCAGCCCCGGCTCCGCCCCGCCCCCACCCCCGAGGGGACACGCCCGGGTCCGTTCCCTTCTGGTCGCGGCCGCCGAGAGCGTCCGTGTCGGTGACAGCGGCGTCCGCGCGGCCGCGAGCCGCTTCCTGGCGCAGGCCAACGCCGCGCTGACCAGCTGACCCGGCGCGCCGTGCCGTCAGCGTCGTCGCGACGTCACCGTCAGCGCGGCGGGCCGCCGCGACGGTTGCGGGTCAGGCGCAGCAGCAGAAGGACGATCACCACGACGACCACGAGACAGCAGAGCAGGCCCAGGAAGCCGAAGCCGCCCCGGGAGCGCCGCCGTGCGGCCTCCACCACCAGCTCGCCCGTCCCGGTCGACGCCCACGCCGCCACCGGCACGAACACCGAGAGCACCACCGCACCGAGGACCGCGCCGAGGCGGCCCCACCACTTGCCGAAAGAAGACATGCTGACATCCTCGCCGAGGACCGCAACCACGGCAGATTCGGCATCCGACGAGCCCCCGGTCGTGGCGCGGCTTCGACAGGGCCCGTCCCGCACCGTCAACGGCAGGAGAGCCCGTCGAAGTCCTCCTCGTCGGCGCGAGTCATCTCGAACGTCACCGGCGGCGAGTCGGACCCGGTGGCCGCGCCTTCGCCGTTCAGCACGATCAGAGAGGTGCTGATCCGCACCAGATCGCCGTCCCACTCTCCGTGGAGTTCGTTCAGGCGCGGACCGGGGCCGTCGGCTCCGGAACGGGTGTGCAGAGCGAATCGGGTCCCGCGATAGTTGCGGGCGTCTCCCCACAGTTCGTAGGTCTCGATCTGCCCCGCGTCGCAGACCTTGGCGGCACCTTCCATGCCCGGACAGTTGCCGCAGCGGTCGGTGGCGCTCGGGGGGTCGTCGGCCAGGTGCAGCACGATCCTCCGGTCGTCGCTCGGACCGTACGGCACCGTCCCCTGCCAGTAGCCGGTCAGGGCCGGCCGGCCCGGCAGGGAGAGAGCCCACGGATTCGCGGCCCAGTGCAGGCCGTACACGACGCCGACACCGACGACGATCAGCGCGATGAACAGGGCGAAGAAGCGCGGCTTGCTGACCTTGCGACGCCCCTGCGGTCGGACTGCCATCCGGATCTCCCTGAGGTTGCTCACACCGTACGCGCGCCGTCCTCATCGCGCCGCCCCGCACGCGGCCCGGATACGAAACAACCCGGTGCCCCTGCCGGGACACCGGGTTGTTCGTTCTCGTAGCGGGGACAGGATTTGAACCTGCGACCTCTGGGTTATGAGCCCAGCGAGCTACCGAGCTGCTCCACCCCGCGTCGGTAAACAGAACTCTACCCCATGCTCCTTGGGCCTGTTCGACGGGCCCACGATTCGCTCGAAGGGCCGCAGCAACGGCCCGCCACCTGCGGAAACACGCCTGAGGCACACCGAGGGCCGGGTCGACCCACCTGTCGCGCCCACCCGTCGGGTCGGCCTGGCCGTCACGTCAGCCCGACCACCGCCCTCGCCGACGGAGCTTCGACGCCCACATCTCAGGGCGGCCAGGTCGACCGCATCCGCCATCGCCTGCACACCCTTGTCGTTGGTACAGCGCCGCGCGCCCAACGCAATCGAGCCCGCCCCCGAGAACGGGGACGGGCTCGATCTGATGTTTCTCTCGTAGCGGGGACAGGATTTGAACCTGCGACCTCTGGGTTATGAGCCCAGCGAGCTACCGAGCTGCTCCACCCCGCGTCGGCTCGATAACCGTAGCGCACGGCACCCGTCTGTCGCAAAACGACGCGGTCCAGTCAGGCGGGCCGGTGCCGAAGCACCGGCCCGAGCGGCTGATCAGTCCAGCCAGTTCGAGATGGCCCGCTCCGCACGTCGGCTGTAGTCGTCCACCTGCCGCTGGTCGCTGGACGTACCCTCCCAGCCCATCTCCCAGAGCACCGTCACCACGTCGCCGATCCGAATCACCCGGATCAGCCGCAGGACCTCGCCCTGCGCCGGTTCGCCCGCCTCCCAGGCCGGTTCGCGTACCTCGACGAGCACCGCCTCGTCGCCGAAGTCGCCGCCGGGGAGCAGTCGGTGCCGGTTGGACCGTCCCGGTACGACCTCCTGCTCGGGGCACTCCCGCACCGCCCGGCGCAGGTCGGCCATCCAGTCGTCGGCCCGCTCGGGTCGGTGAATGGAGATGGAGTTCCGGTAGGCGCCGTACGGCACCGTCGTCTCCGCCGGGTTCGGGGTCAGGTGATAGGTGAGTACGCGACTGCGGGTCTGCACCACCTGACCATCGAGGTCCGCACCGCAGAAGTCCGGCAGAACCTCGTCGCCTGGCCGGAAAGCGGGTGGTGCCGCCATCGTCGACGCGGGCTGCGTGAAGAACGCTCGGTCCGGGATCGAGGTCGGCGTACGCGGCTCCCCCGTACCGCTGCTCGTCGTCGCGGACGGCCGGCCGGTCGGCGTCGGCCCCGGCGACGAGGTGGCCGGTGACGAGGTGGCCGGTGACGAGGTGACCACCGACGGCGACGGGCTGGGCGCGATCACCGTCGGGACCGGTGGGCCGCCCGGCGGCCCGACGGTGCCCTGATCGGCTGCCAGAACCAGCCGGGTGCCGGTGGCCGCACCGGCGACCAGCAGGGCCACCAGGAGCAGCCCCCCTGTCGCCCGCGCCCGGGCCCGCCGATCGGTTCGGCGGCGCAGCTCGCCCGGGCCGTCCAGCGGGCGGCCATCGGCGTCCGCGGCGAGCGATCGGTAGAAATCGGACACGTCACGCGACATCATTGGCCTCCAGTTCCTCCGTGGCAACGCCGGGCAACAGCGCGGCCAGGCGTACCCGCCCCCGGGACAGCCAGGACTTCACGGTGCCGACCGGCACCTGCATCTCCCGAGCGATCTCCTCCACCGACAGGTCGACGAGGTAGTGCAGAGCGAGTGCCTGCCGCTGCACGGCCGGCAGCTGACGCAACGCGTCGAGCAGCAGCACGCCGTCCTCGCCAGGTGGCTGCACCACCTCCGGTGGGCCGCTGCGGATGAGCGCGGCGCGCCAGCCGTGGAGCCGGCGCCAGCGGTCCGTGGCCAGCCGCGCGACGACCAGCCGCAGCCACGCCTCCGGTGCCGGGTGGACCGACATCTGCCCCCACTGCCGCCAGGCCCGGGCGTACGCCTCCTGCACCAGGTCCTGCGCCTCGGTGTAGTCACCCGCGACCGCGTAGCCGTACCGGAGCATCCGCCGCGACGTGCTTCGATAGAAGTCGTCGAAACTGCCCGCGTCCCTCATCTCGCCACCACGCTCCCCCCACATTCATCGCCCCCCGTATGCAGACAGGACGATCGGGGAGTAGGGACGGTTGCAGTCAGTGATGGGTCGGAGAGACGACAGAGCCCCCGGGCACCGGGACCGGAGTCGGTCCACGGGCCGGGGGCCGGGCTGTCGTTCCGCGCGGGTCAGCCGCCCGAGGGCGCGCTGCCGTTCGGTGACGGTGGCGGGCTGCTGCCGCCGGGCGTCGGGGTTCCGCTCGGCGTCGGAGTGGCCGCCGGCGTACCGGCCGTCGGCGTGGTCTGCGCCTGAGCCGCCTCGAAGGCCTTCATCGCATCGTCCAGCGCCTTGAGCGCCCGCCCGTACCGTTCGAAGTCACCGGACGTCTGGGCGGCGCGAACCTCGGCGATGGCCGTCTGCACCCGGTCCGCCGCAGCGGCGAGCTCGCCGGTGAGCGGCGGAGTGTCGTCGCCGGTGGGCGGTGGCACGGACGGATTGTCTCCGGTGGGCGGAGTAGGCGCGTTCTCCGCGGCCCGCTTGCCCTGCTCGACGAGCTGCTTGATGCCGTCGGACAGGCTGTTCGCCAGCGCCACGAACGAACTGCCGTCGCCGTAGGAGACGAGCACCCGCTGCAACTGCGGGAAGGCGTCCTGGTTGTTGCTCTTCACATAGACCGGCTCGACATACAGCATCCCGTTGCCGAACGGGAGGGAGAGCAGGTTGCCGTACAACACCTGGGCCTGGCCAGAGGCGGCGAGCAGGTTGAGCTGCTGCCGGATGTCACCGTTGTTGGTCATCTGTTGGTGCACCTGCACCGGCCCGGAGATCCGGGTCTGGTCCGGCAGCTCCAGCACCTCCAGCCGGGGCTCGCCGTCCACGTACGACCCGGAGATCAGCGCGGCGAGGTTCTCCCGCTTGTTCGGGGTGACCGCCGAGGTGAGCTGGAACCGCGGCCCCTCCTGCCCGGGGAACTGGGTGAAGAGGTAGTACGGCGGCTGCTTCTGCCCGCTGTCCGGGGCGTCCGGCACGTTCGGCACCTGCCAGAAGTCCTGCGCGGAGTAGAAGTCGCCCGGGTTGGTGACGTGGAACTTGGTCAGCAGGTTGCGCTGCACTTTGAACAGGTCCGCCGGGTAGCGGAAGTGCTCGGCCAGCTCGACCGGGATGTCCTTCTTCGGCAGCACCAGGTCACCGCCGAACGCCTTGTTCCAGGCCTTGAGCACCGGGTCGTTCTCGTCGAACTCGTAGAGCCGGACGGTGCCGTCGTACGCGTCCACCGTCGCCTTGACCGAGTTGCGGATGTAGTTGACGTTCTCCCGGGCCAGCTGGAAGGTGCCCCGACCGGTCAACTCGTCGGTGGTCTCCTCACGCAGGTTCACCCGCTGGGCGTACGGGTAGCTCGCCGACGTGGTGTAGCCGTCGACGATCCACTGGACCCGGCCGTCCACCACCGCCGGGTAGGGGTCACCGTCGATCGTCAGGAACGGGGCGACTTTCTCCACCCGGTCCCGCGGATTGCGGACGTAGAGCAGCTTCGAGCCGTCGTTGACCGCGCCGGAGAGCAGGAAGTTCGACTCCTGCTCCTTGATCGCGTAGAGCAGCCGCCGGGCGAACGAACCGATCTCCACGCCGCCGGTGCCGGTGTACGTGTAGAACTCGCCGCCGCCCTCGCCGACGGGCCGGTCGAACTCGGCCTTCTTGTTCGGGTCGGTCTGACCGACGATCGCGTAGTCGTCCTCGCCCATCCGCTCGCCGTAGTAGATCCGCGGCTGGTCGGCCGGGATCTGCTCGGTCTGCGAGGCGCACCCCTGCCCGGCCTTGTCGCCGAGGAAGCCGGAGACGAAGAACGGCTGGCCGCTGCACACCTGGTTGGCCGGCGCGGCCACCAGCCCGTAGCCGTGGGTGTACACGGTGTGCCGGTTGATCCAGGTGTTCTGCTGGTCGGTCAGCTCGCCGTAGTTGATCTCCCGGACGCCGACCACGTAGTCCGAGGTCTTGCCGTTGACGCCGTACCGGTCGATGTCCAGCTTCGGACCGAAGTCGTAGAAGCCGCGCACCTGCTGGAGCTGGGTGTACGTCTCGCTGACCAACTGCGGGTCGAGCAGCCGGATGTTCGGCACCACCGAGGTGTCGGTGGCCAGGCTGGCCGGCGGGGTGAGGTTGTTCGCCGCGTACGCCGTGGTCTTGGTGTCCCCGAGTTCGAACGCGGCCCGGGTCGCCTGGATGCCACGCTCGATGTACGGCGCCTCCTTCTCCTTGGCGCTCGGCTTCACCTCGAACGTCTGCACCGCCCACGGGTAGATGCCGCCGATGGCGACCGCGGACACGCCGAGCAGGGCGAGCGAGATGCCCGGCCAGACCAGGTTCCGCATCCAGGCGTTGGAGAAGATGATGATCGCGATGGCCACCACGATCGAGATGTAGGCCAGGATCTCCTTCGCCGGCAGCAGCGCGTTGACGTCGGCGTAGCCGGCGCCGTAGAGCTTGGCGCCCTCGTTGTACTCGAGCAGCATCGCCCGCCGGTCCAGCACGTACGCGATCGCCTTGAACGCCACGAAGATCGCGACCAGGGTGCTCAGGTGGGCGCGCGCGGCATTGGTCATCCGGTCGCCGACGCCCTGCAAGCGGACGCCGCCGAAGATGTAGTGCATGGCGAGCGCGCCGACCACGGCCAGCACCACCGCGGTGAAGCCGACGCCGAGCAGGTAGCGGTAGAACGGCAACTGGAAGACGTAGAACCCGACGTCGACGCCGAACTCCGGGTCCTTGACGCCGAAGTCGCCGCCGTTGCGGAAGAGCAGCCACTGGTTCCACCGGCCCTGCGCGGAGAGACCCGCGAAGATGCCGACGATCGCGGCGACGATCGCGATCCAGGTGCCGAGCCGCGGGGTGAGCGCCATCCGGTAGCGCTCCAGCGTCGCCTGCTCGACCGAGTGCGGGCGCAGCCGGGGACGCAGCCGGTAGGCCAGCCAGAGGTTCCCGCCGATGACCAACGCCATGGCGAGGCCGACCACCAGGAAGAGCAGCAGCCGGGTGACGAGCACACCGGTGAAGACCTCGGTGTAGTGGACCTCGTCGAACCACAACCAGTCCGTCCAGGCCCGCACGCCCCAGCCGAGCAGGGTGAAGAGCGCGAACACCCCGACCAGGACGGCGATCGTGACGCGACCGCGCCGACTCATCCTCGGCAGAGGGCTGCTGCTTCGCATGACCACTGTTGGCTCCGCACGCTCGATTGATCGGCTCCGACCAGGCACCCAGAGTACGGGGTGTTCCTGAATGCGGCGTCCCATGGTCGCGCCGTGCCGTCGGCGGGGGCGTCGCCGGGGCCCGCGCGACCCGCCGCGGACGTCGACCGAGGTCCGGGTCGGCGGCGGGGCTCGCGCGACCCGCCGCGGACGTCGACCGAGGTCCGGGTCGGCGGCGGCGCGGCCGACCCCGGGCGGTCAGCAGCGGGTCGGCTGACCGTCGGCGCGCAACGTCTCGAGCGCGGTGAGCGCCTCGTCCAGCGACCCCACCCTGATCAGCGGCAGGTCGGGCTGCGGATTCCGGACGGCCTCGGCGCAGTTGTCGGCCGGCACCAGGAAGACCTTGGCCCCCGCGTGCTTCGCGCCGACCAGCTTCTGCGCGATCCCGCCGATGGGCCCGACCTTCCCCTCGTCGTCGATGGTGCCGGTGCCCGCGATCACGATGCCACCGGTCAGGTCGGCCGGAGTCAGCTTGTCCACGATGCCGAGGGCGAACATCAGGCCGGCGCTCGGCCCGCCGATGTCCTCCAGGTCGATGCTGAGGTTGAACGGATGCGGCTGCTTCTGCTCGATCTCGACCCCGATCCGCGGGCTGCCGTCCTGCTCGCGGCTCGTGATCCGAGCGGTGGCCGGCACACCGTCACGGGTGTAGCCGATGGTCAGCGTGCTGCCCGCCGGCTTGGCACGGATCAGCTCGGTGAGCCGGACGGCGACCGGCACCGGCTGGCCGTCGACCGAGGTCA
The DNA here is from genome assembly GCF_040639715.1 of Micromonospora sp. NPDC023737. NCBI lineage: Bacteria > Bacillati > Actinomycetota > Actinomycetes > Micromonosporales > Micromonosporaceae > Micromonospora > Micromonospora sp. NPDC023737. Next base: position 403,985 of record NZ_JBFAAL010000002.1, on the reverse strand, counting down.
GCACGTCACCGGGCTTGAGCATGCCGGCGGACGGGCCACCGCCGGTCACCGCCTTCACCACCACCTGCACCGGGAAGCCCAGTTCCCGCAGCGCGGCGGTCTCGGCGCTGGTCTGCGAGGCCTCGAAGTCCTCGGCGTTACGCTGCTCGACCTGCTGCTGCGACTCCCCCGGCGGATAGATCAGCTCTCGCGGCACCACCGCCTCGTCCTTGGAGAACCATCCGGTGATGGCCGAGCGGAGCTTCACCGACGGCTGGACGCCGACCGTGGTGAGCCGCAGCTGCCCGGCCGACGTGGAGGTCGCCCGGCCGGAGACCTGGATGACCTCCTTGCCGTTCTCCGCGCCGAGCGTGTTGACCGTCGGTCCGGGGCCGAGCACCACGTACGGAATCGGCGCGCCGAGCACCCCGATGCTGAGCAGGGCGGTGAGCAGGGCACCGAGCAGGACGGTCAGGCCACGACGTCTCATGCGGCAGAGCGTACCGACCGCGCCGGGTCGACCCGGCGCTGCGCGGGCGACTTCGCCCTCAGCGCAACGCCAGCGGCGCTACCTGGGGGCGCGGCGCGCGTACCGTAGAGGTCGTGCCTGATATTCCGTTCGGTTTCGCGCTACCGGGTGGGCAACCACCAGACCCCAACGACCCCGCGCAGATGCAGCAGTTCATGTCGCAGTTGCAGCACCTGCTCTCCACGTCGGGCAGCGGGCCGGTCAACTGGGACCTCGCCCGGCAGGTGGCCGCCAGCCAGCTCGCCGCCGCCGGCGACCCGGCGGTCTCGCCGTACGAGCGCAACGCCGTGGAGGAGGCCCTGCGCCTGGCCGACCTCTGGCTCGAGCCCGCGTCGGCCCTGCCCTCCGGCATCCAGACCTCGGTGGCCTGGAACCGCAACGAGTGGATCTACAAGACCCTGGACGTGTGGCGGAAGCTCTGCGATCCGGTGGCCAGCCGGATGGTCGGCGCGATGGGTGACCTGGTGCCGCCGGAGGCCCGCGCCCAGCTCGGCCCGATGCAGTCGATGGTCGCCACCCTCGGTGGCGCCCTCTTCGGGGGCCAGTTGGGTCAGGCGCTCGGCTCGCTCGCGGCCGAGGTGCTCTCCGCCGGCGACATCGGGCTGCCGCTCGGCCCGGCCGGCACCGCCGCGCTCATTCCCGCCAACATAAAGGCGTACGGCGAGGGCCTGGAGCTGCCGGAGGACGAGGTCCGCCTCTACGTGGCCCTGCGCGAGGCCGCCCACCAGCGGCTCTTCCAGCACGTCCCGTGGCTGCGCGGGCATGTGCTCAATGCCGTCGAGACGTACGCCGCGGGCATCCGGGTCAACCGGGAGGCGATCGAGGAGGCGATGGGTCGGGTCGACCCGACCGACCCGGAGTCGATGCAGGCGATCGCCCTGGAGGGCATCTTCACCCCGGAGGACAGCCCGGCGCAGAAGGCGTCGCTGGCTCGCCTGGAGACCGCGCTGGCCCTGGTCGAGGGCTGGGTGTGCCATGTGGTGGACAGCGCTGCCGGCGGCCGGCTGCCGGACGTCGTACGCCTGGCCGAGGCGTTCCGCCGTCGCCGCGCCGCCGGCGGGCCCGCCGAGCAGACCTTCGCCGCTCTGGTCGGCCTGGAACTGCGCCCGCGCCGGCTGCGTGAGGCGGCCGCGCTCTGGGCGGCACTCACCGAACATCGCGGCATCGCCGGGCGGGACGCCCTCTGGGGTCACCCCGACCTGCTCCCCTCCGAGGACGACTTCGCCGACCCGGTGGCGTTCGCGATGGCCGACTTCGACGTCATCGGCGAGCTGGAGAACTTCGACTTCACCGCCCCCGGCGGGCCGCACGAGCAGGCGCCGGGCGAGCCCGAGCAGCGCCGCGACGAGGGCGACGACGACACCCGTTCCTGACCCTCCCGTCAGCCGGCTACCGACGCGGGCGTGATCAAGAGGTTTGCGTCATCCGGATCCCGGCCGGTGCCGCAGAGCTCTTGATCACGCGAGCTGCCCTCGGCCGCGGGTGGGCCAGGGTCAGCTGGGGTGACCGGCGCCGGAAAGCAGGGCGCGGGTGGCTTCCCAGCCCTCGACGGCCGGGTCGAGGGCGGCCAGGTCGGCGGGCCCGCGCAGCCGGCGCCAAGCCGGCGTCACCGCGAGGTCGCCGGGCCGGGGTGCGGCGGCGCGCACGGCTGCCGGCAGCGTCCCGTCCAGGTCCACGGGTGGCAGCCACGAAGGTACGGGCAGCCGCGCGGCGACCCCGAGCAGACCTGGGCCACCCTCGGCGGGCGCGACCGCGACCGGGCGGCTGGTCAGCGGGCGAAGCAGCTTTCCGATGGTCAGCCCGGGCAGGTCGGGGGCGTCGGCGGCGATCACGGCCGCCTGGTCGTAGCCGGACAGTGCCGCGAACACCGCGCTCGGCGTCGGCTCCGGCACCTCGTACACGGCCGTGTCCGGCCACGTCACGGCGTCGGCGACCGCCCGGTCGGCGGGGGTGACCGCGACGGCGGTGTCCACCTCGGTCAGCATGGCGAGCAGGTCGACGGTGTCCTCGGCGAGCGCCGTACGCCACCGCACCGGGTCGACGCCCGGCGGCGCCCACGTCACGGGCCCGAGCAGGGCCACCACCACCCGCCGTACCATTCCCCGACCTTAACGCCGCACCCCGCCGACGCCCACCCGTGCCGCGCCTGTGGAGCCCTACCCGTTCGGCCGGATGGTGCCTTCCGGGATCATGATCGCGCAACGTCAACGAAGCAGTGGCTTCAACGGTCGGCTGAGGGCACTACTTCCGGAATGCTGCGCGGTCTTCGCGGGTCGGGCCAGGGGACGGCGGACGCGGGACGGGTGGGCGATCCCCGGCGACGGCGGTCAGTCGGTCAGGGCGGGGACGGCCGCGGCGATGCCCTCCAGGTAGCCGCGGGCCCGCTCCGACTTCGGGTAGCGGGCGACCAACGCCCAGAAGGCGGCGTTGTGGCTCGGCACGATGAGGTGCGCCAGTTCGTGCAACAGCACGTAGTCGATCACCCAGTCCGGCATCTCCTGCACCCGGTGCGAGATGCGGATCGTCCGGTCGGCGGGAGTGCAGGAGCCCCAGCGGCCGTTCTGGTTGGTCACCCACCGGACGCTGGCCGGGACGGCCTGCGTGCCGTAGTCGGAGAGGTAGGCGTCCATCAGCCGGGTGGCCCGGGCGAGCAGCTCCGCGTCGGACCGGGCCAGTCGCCCCTCGCGGGCGGCGAGCCGGGCGAGCATGCGGTCGACCCACTCGCTCTCCTCGGCCCGGGAGAACTGGTCGGGAATCAGGACGACGACCCGCTCACCGTCGCGGTACGCGGACACCGTACGTCGTCGGCGCTGGCTGCGCCGTACCTCGACGACCGGCTTACGCGCCCCTGCCATCACAGACCCGCGCAGCCTCGATTTGCTGCCACGAAGGAAAGCTACTGCCTAGTGACCAGGGGTACGCAAGGGTCAACCCTCCGACACGCGCCCGGAAGATGGTGATTGGTCGCCAGGAGTCCTGAAAAATTTCTGGCCGGCGGGTCGAGACACACCCGTAACCCTTCGTGGCGGCCGCCGACCCCGCCACCTGGGAAGAACGCCGGCCACCCCCACGGTAAGTGATCAACCGGCTCGCCCACCTCACGGGGGCGCCTCGAAGGGACGTCTGTGGCGGTTCGGTCGGCGTGTCCCCGCCAAACTGACTTATCCGACGTTATTCGCCGTGCACACTCTCGTGGTCGGCTTCCTCACAGTGTCGACGCGCAGCTGACATGGAACTGCCCAGACCTGGGTAGGGTCCGCGGACCAGCGGCCACGTGGGTGGCCGCAGGAGTTAGACCCAGCGCGGCGCCTCTCACGGCCCGCCGCCGGGAACCCCGCCGGAACCGGTACCGGCCGGCGGACGAGACGAGGAGGGCACCGTGGCCGACCAGGCCCAGACCTACAACGGTTACTGCGTCAAGTGCAAGGAGAAGCGGGACTTCGAGGGACACATCGAGGTCTCGAAGACCGGGATGAACATGGCCAAGGGCAAGTGCCCGGTGTGCGGCACAACAGTGAACCGCATCCTGGGCAAGGCCAAGGTCTGACCCGTACGTCAACGGGCGGGGCGCGGCTCTTACGGTCGCGCCCCGCCCGTTGTGTCGGGCAGGGCGCGGCCCGCGGGATGTGCCGAGCCAGCCCGATGGGGAACCGTGTCGGGTCGCCGACAGCACGCCACCAGGCCTGTGGATAACTCAGGACTTTTTGTGGACAGCCCTGGACAGGGCGCTCCGAACCTGTGGACAACGATCGACGTAGCGCATGGATGCGGTCACGATTCGTTCCCATGAGCCGTGTCCCGCTCCCCCGTCCCACGCTGCTTCCCGGCCTCACCCGGCTCTGGCGCGACCGGCACACGCTTCAGCTCGGGGTCGGGCCGGAGCGCGCCGTCCTGCTCGAGATCGCCGACCCGCGGACCGCCCGACTGCTCGACCTGCTCGACGGCACGCGCAGCGAGCGCGGTGTGCTGACCCACCCGCTCACCACCGACGTCGGCGCCGAACCGGCCCGTACCCTCATCGAAGCCCTGCGCACCGCCGGTCTGCTCGTACCGGGACACACCCTGCTGCCGCGCGACCTGGCCGGACCGACGCGGGCCCGGCTCGGCGCGGAGGCCGGTGCGCTCGCGCTCGCCGCCGCCCGGCTACCGGCCACGCCGGCCCAGGTGCTCCGCCGCCGGCTGGCCGCCCGGGTGCTGGTGACCGGGACCGGCCGGCTCGGCGCCGCGGTGGCGGTGGCGCTCGCCCAGGCCGGCGTCGGACAGGTAACCGCGGAGCTCAGCGGCCCGGTACGCCCGGCCGACCTGGCCGGCACCGGCATCCCGGCCGCGGACCTCGGGCGGCCGCTCGCCGCCGCCGTACGGGAGGCGATCGCCCGGGCCGCCCCCGGTACCGCCGGCTCCACCGGTCGGCGCGGCCGAGCCGACCTGGTGGTGCAGCTCGGCACCGACCGCCCGGCCGCTCTGCTCGCCGCCGGGTACGCCCAGCACCGCCAGCCGCACCTGCTGATCACCCTTCAGGAGGGCGTGCCGGTGATCGGGCCGCTGGTGCGCCCGCCGGCCGGCCCGTGCCTGAACTGTGTCGACCTGCACCGCACGGACCGGGATCCGGACTGGCCGCGGCTCGCCGCCCAGCTCGCCGGGGACGAGTCGCTCCCCGCGGGCGCCACCGCGACCCTGCTCGTCGCGGCCGGGTTCGCCACCGCGGAGGCGCTGGCCCAGCTCGACGGGGGCACGCCGGAGACGGTGGGCGCGGCGGTGGAGGTCACCGCCGCCGGCAGGTTCCGGCGTCGCGGTTGGCCACCCCACCCCTCCTGCCGATGCTCGCGGGGCGGTCGCTGAGAGATCGCCGGCAGGCCGGGGCGAGCGATGCGGAGTCCGGGTGGCGATCCGGCGAGGCGGTCGTCCGCTGGGCCCGCCGCAGCCGCTGCGGGGTTTCGCGGCACTCGCTCAGGCCCGCCGACATGCCCGCTGATGCCCCATGTCCGACCTCACGTCCGGAACGAACGACGGGTGACGAGGCGCTCAGCAGCCGCGCGCCCGCCGAGTCGGTAACAATGACCGGGTGACCGACATCCCGCGCCGGGCCGTGTCCCGGACCGCCAAGCTCGCCGCACTGCCGCTCGGCTTCGCCGGCCGGACCGTCCTCGGCATGGGAAAGCGCGTCACCGGCCTCGCCTCGGACGTGATCTCCGCAGAGATCCAGCAGCGCACCGCCGAGCAGCTCTTCAGCGTCCTGGGCCAGCTCAAGGGCGGCGCGATGAAGTTCGGGCAGGCGCTGTCCGTCTTCGAGGCGGCGCTGCCGGAGGAGATCGCCGCCCCGTACCGGCAGGCATTGACCAAGCTTCAGGAGGCGGCGCCGCCGCTGCCCGTCGCCAGCGTGCACAAGGTGCTGACCGAGCAGCTCGGCCCGGACTGGCGGGACCGTTTCGTCGAGTTCAACGACACTCCGGCCGCGGCTGCCAGCATCGGGCAGGTGCACCGCGCGGTCTGGCGGGACCCGGGGTACGACCCGGCCGGCGCCCCGAAGCACCGCGACGTGGCCGTCAAGATCCAGTATCCGGGCGCCGGGGACGCGCTGCTCGCCGACCTCAAGCAGCTCTCCCGCCTCGGCGGGATGTTCCGGGCGATCCAGCCCGGGCTCGACGTCAAGCCGCTGCTGGTCGAGCTACGGGAGCGGATCACCGAGGAGCTCGACTACGAGCTGGAGGCCGAGTCGCAGCGCGCCTTCGCCGCCGCGTACGCCGACGACCCGGACATCTACATCCCGGCCGTGGTCTCGGCCTCGCCGCGGGTGCTCATCACCGAGTGGGTCGAGGGCACACCACTGGCCGAGATCATCCGCAACGGCACCGAGGAACAGCGGGACGAGGCGGGCCGGCTGATGGCCGAGCTGCATCTCTCCGCGCCGATGCGGGCCGGACTACTGCACGCCGACCCGCACCCGGGCAACTTCCGGCTGCTGCCCGACGGCCGCCTCGGCGTGATCGACTTCGGCGCGGTGGCCCGGATGCCCGACGGCACCCCGGAGCCGATCGGCCGCCTCGCCAGCATGGCGCTGCGCGGCGAGGCGGACGCGGTCGTGGAGGGCCTGCGGACGGAGGGCTTCGTCAGCGAGACCGAGGAGATCGACGCGCAGGCGGTACTGGAGTACCTGCGGCCGATGCTGGAGCCGGTGGCCGCCGACGAGTTCCGGTTCACCCGGGCCTGGCTGCGCGGCGAGGCCGCCCGGCTGGCCAGCCCGCGCTCGCCCGCGTACCAGCTGGGCCGTCAGCTCAACCTGCCCCCGTCGTACCTGCTCATCCACCGGGTCACCCTCGGGTCGATCGGAGTGCTGTGCCAGCTGGAGGCCAAGGCGCCGTACCGCCGCATCCTCGAACGCTGGCTGCCCGGCTTCGCGCCGGTCGGCTGAGCAGCGCGCCCCGAACGCCGCTGGGCGCAAAGGGCGCCCCGTCGGCCGGGGTCCTTTCGCCGTTGACGGCCATAGTTACGCCGAGGGGCGGGTGGCCGGAATCCGGCCGCCCGCCCCTCGTATCAGTGGGTATCAGCGAAGGCCCAGGTCGCGCGCCGCCTGCCGGCGGCCGTTCATCGCGACGGTGAGGGCGGAACGGGTTGCCTCAGTGCTCGTGGTGGTGCCGGCCTGAGGCTGACGCATTCGAGCCCTGGACAACGCTTCGTGAAGTAGTTGCATCTCAACTCCGTTGGGTACGTGCAGCATGCTGTTTCCAGTCATCGCCGGCGTGGTGCCGGCGTAGTTGGTTCGGATCGGGTTCATGTCAGGCCGCCAGCCGGACCGCGTTACGCCCCTGGGACAGCCCACTGGCCGCCAGACGCGCCTCGGCCTCGACCCGAAGTGCGGCGTCACGGGCGACGTCCTCCTTGCGCGGACGGCCACGGGGCCGCTTGCGCGGGACGACCGCGCCACGCTCGAAGATCTCGCCGCCCCAGACGCCCCAGGGCTCGGCCCGCTCGACCGCGCCGGCGAGGCACTCGACGCGCAGCGGGCAGTCCCCGCAGAGCGACTTGGCCAGCTCGAGCTCGGTGGGCGAGTCGGAGAACCACAGGTCGGGGTCGAACTTCCGGCAGGGGAGTTTCGCCTCGAGCTCGACGTCTACGTCGAGCGAGGCCAACGCCAGACTCATCACCCGGTCACCTCTCTCTCACTTCGATCTTGTGGATCGCTACTTCCGACTACATGGGCGGAACAAAAAACTGAGGCCGCGGATCCCGGTTTACGGGTTCCGCGGCCTCGAGGTGAGCCGGTCGGTCTGGTGATCAGACCGGTCTACCTCGAGGTGGAACGCCGCGGACATCGGTGCGCTTCTCGACGCCATCGATGCCCATGCCCGTGAAGCCACTGGTCCCGCGGAGTCCGTTCGGCGCGGCGGCGAGGATCAGCTCGGCCTGAGCCTCGACCTGGTGCACCTGCGGAACCGACGGTCGCGTGACCGCGAGGGCCACCCGGACAGCCGACAGCGGAGCGCAGGCAGCTGGCATCGCCGCCAGACGCTCATAGGTGAAGATCTTCACGGGTGCCACCTCCCTCACGTTCCTCGAATCGACTAGTCAACCCCTCGTGAGCAGCCCGAACAGCGCCGCTCGCGAGGTGCGCACTGAGGCTATTCCTCGCCAGAGGGCGAGGGCAAACGAATTTACGGGTCGATTTCGAAAGTTTTCTCGGGGCAGATCTCGTCGACCGCGGCGCCACCCACGAGCGCCAGTACCGATTCGCCGTAGAGGCCCAGTTTGCGCGGGCCGATCCCGGCGATGGCGATCAGGTCCTCGGGGCGGCTCGGCCGCCGCTCGGCCAGCGCCGTCAGGGTGGCGTCGGTGAAGACCACATAGGCGGGCACCCGCTGGTCACCGGCGACCCGCCGCCGCCACTCACGCAGCCGCTCGTGCAGCTCCTCGTCGATGTCCGACGGACAGGTCGCGCAGCGCCCCAGCTTCCGCTCCGGGCCGGCGAGCAGCGTCGCGCCGCAGATCCGGCAGGAGACGATCTGCGTCCGGCGCCGCTCCGGCCGGGGCGTCGCCCCAGTGCCGCGGGCCCGCTCACCGCTGCCGCCCGAACGGTCGAGCTGCGGCAGGAAACGTGAGGGCCGACGCGCGCGCCCACCCGGCGAGCGGGCCACCGCGTACGACAGCCACAGCCACTCGCGGGCGCGGGTGACTCCCACGTAGAGCAGCCGACGCTCCTCCTCGACCTGCTCGGCTGTCTTCGCGTACGTGGTCGGGAGGGTGCCCTCGGAGAGCCCGACGAGGAAGACCGCGTCCCACTCCAGCCCCTTCGCCGAGTGCAGCGAGGCCAGGGTCACCCCGTCCAGGGTCGGCGCGTGCTGCTGGCTGGCTCGGCGCTGCAGCTCGTCGGTGAACTCGACCAGGGTCACCGGCCGCTCGACGGTCGCCGCCTCGCCGATCGGCACGACGGCCGGCGTGGCCGCGTACTCCTCGGCGAGCTGGACCAGCGCGGCGAGCGCCTCCCAACGCTCCCGGGCGGCGCCACCGGCCGGGGGTGTCTCCGGCGACCAGCCCACGGCGGCGAGCGCCTCGACCACAGCGGCCGGCAGCGGGGTCTCCCCCGGGATCGAGCGGGTGGCGGCGCGTAGCGCGACCATGGCCTGCCGCACCTCGGCCCGCTCGAAGAACCGCTCCGCCCCCTGCACCACGTACGGCACCTCGGCCTCGGTGAGTGCCTTCTCGTACGCCTCGGACTGCGCGTTGGTGCGGAACAGCACGGCGATCTCCCGGGCCGGGGTGCCGGCGTCGATGAGCGCCCGGGCACGTGCCGCCACCGCGTTCGCCTCGGCCGGCTCGTCGGTGAAGATCCGCAGTTCCGGTTCGGGGCCGGGCGGACGCTGTCCACGCAGCTCCAGCCGCAGCCGGGCCTCGGTGCCGCGAGCCTGGGAGATGACGGCGTTGGCCAGCCCCACGACCTGCGGTGTGGAGCGGTAGTCCCGCACGAGCCGGACCACCACGGCGTTGCGGTGCCGGCGTGGGAAGTCGACCAGGTACGCCGAGGTCGCCCCGGTGAAGGAGTAGATCGTCTGGCTGGCGTCACCGACCACGGTCAGGTCGTCCCGCCCGCCGAGCCAGGCGTCCAGCAGGCGCTGCTGGAGCGGGTTGACGTCCTGGTACTCGTCGACCACGAAGTGCCGGTACTGCGCCCGCACCTGCTCGGCGACGTCCGCGTGCTCCTCGATCCCCCAGACCGCCGCGCGCAGCATGTCCTCGAAGTCGATCACACCGTTGCCGCGCTTGATCTTCTCGTACGCCGCGAAGACCTCGGCGACCTTCCCCGGCTCGTGCGGGGTGTCCCGGAGGGCCTTGGCCGCCGCCACCACGTACTCGGCCGGCTCGACGAGCGACGACTTGGCCCACTCGATCTCACCGGCCAGGTCCCGGGCGGCGGCCCGGTCGGTACGCAGACCGACCCGGGCTGCGGCGAGCGTGACCAGCCGGACCTTGCTGTCCAGCAGTTCGGGCATGGCCCGCCCGTCGAGCAGCCTGGGCGCGAAGTAGCGCACCTGGCGTAAGGCCGCCGCGTGGAACGTACGTGCCTGCACGCCTGGGATCCCGAGCGCGGTGAGGCGGCTGCGCATCTCGGCGGCGGCCCGGGCGGTGAAGGTGACGGCGAGCACGTGCCGGGCGGAGATCTCACCGGTGAGCGCCCGGTACGCGATCCGCGAGGTGATCGCCCTGGTCTTCCCGGTGCCGGCGCCGGCCAGGATGCAGACCGGCCCGGCCGGCGCGGTGACCGCGCCGCGCTGCTCCGGATCCAGCCCGGCGAGCACCCGTTCCGCCCCAGAGTGATCCGCCACAGCAAGGAATTCTCTCAGCTACCTCGAGTGTTACAGCAGACAGCCTCGGCTTGATCGGCAAGCCGCCGGCGGAGCAGTGGGAGGAACTGACCATGCTGACCATGTACTCCACCTCGTGGTGCGGCTACTGCCACCGGCTGAAGTCGCAGCTGGACCGGGAGGGCATCGGGTACGAGGTGGTCGACATCGAGCGGGAGCCGAAGGCAGCGGAGTTCGTGATGAGCGTCAACGGCGGCAACCAGACCGTCCCGACGCTGCGCTTCGCCGACGGCAGCGCGCTCACCAACCCGTCCATCACCCAGGTCAAGAAGCACCTCGCAACCATCGCAAACGCCTAACCCCCCGCCCCCTCTCCCCCGCCCTCGCCTCGCCTCGCCTCGGTGATCATGAAGTTATCGATTCCGGCGTCGGCGTGTCGCGCCGATAACTTCATGATCGGCCGGACGGGATGAGCCGGGGCGGGGCGAGTCGGGTCGGGGCTGGGCCGGGCGACGCGGGGACGGGATCCGCGGGATTCGGTGCAGGGGCGCCCCGGGGCTGGGCCGGTGGATCGCGGCGGGCGGGGTCAGGTGCCGGGCGCGCCAGAGGTAGCCGCCCGCGAGCAGCGTGACCACGCCCGTCAGCAGGAAGAGCAACCGGTAGTCGAGCGCACCGACCAGTAACGCGCCGCCGCCGATCGAGGCGGCCTGCGGCCCGCTGACCACCGCCTCCGAGGCGGCCGTGACCCGGCCGATCAGCCTTGGCGGCGTACGGCGCTGGATGAGCGTGTTCAAGCCGACCATGGTCAGCGGAAGCGAGACACCGGCCAGCAGCACCGCCGCCACACCCAGCCGGAGATCGGGGTACGCCAGCGCCAGCGCGGCCGGCCCGAAGAACGCCACCCCGGTCGCGAGGGTGCCCACCTCGCCGAGGCGGCGTACCGTGCCGGGCGAGCAGAGCCCGCCGACCAGCCCGCCGATGCCCTGCACGGTGACCAGCACTCCCACGAACGCGGCATCCCGGCGCAGCCCCTGGTCGACGTACGCGAAGATCAGCGATTCGGTGAAGCCCATCACCAGCGATCCGAGCCCGTAGCCGAGCAGCGCCCGACGCAACGCGGGCTCGCCGGCCAGGTGCCGCAGGCCGGCGCTCACCTCGGCCGGCCAGCGCGGCCCCGGGCCGGTGGGCCCCTCCTCCCGGGTGCGCAGCATGCCCACCACCCCGGCGGCCGTCACGAACCCGAGCATGCCGACCGCGGCCAGTGCCGGGCCGCCGATCGTGGCGTAGAGGCCTGCGCCGGCCAGCGGGCCGATCAACCGCAGTCCCTGACGCACCGTCTGGAGCGCGCCGTTCGCCTCGGCCAGCAGGTCGACGGGGACCAGTTGCCGGATCAGCCCGCTGAGCGCGGCGCTCAGTGTGAGGTAGGAGAGCCCGTACAGGGCAGCCACCCCGTACACGATCCACACGTCGTCCCGGTCCCGCACGAGGAAGAGCGGGCTCAGCAGCACCGCGGTAACCAGGTTCGCCACCACGAAGAACGGTCGTCGCGGGTAGCGGTCGACGAACCATCCGACGAGCGGCGCCAGCACCATCGGCGCGATGACGGCGAAGATCGTGGCACCGGCCAGACCGTCCGACCCGGTCAGGTCCTTGACCCAGATGGCGAGCGCGAGCAGCAGGATGGACTCCGCACTCATGCTGGCCAGCAGCCCGCAGAAGAGCAGGCGGAACTCGGGTCGGCGCAGGACGTGGCGCATGGATCCTCCGGCTGGCGGTGGCGTGCCCGTGGTGGGCACGATCTCGGGGGTGGCGGGACCGGTTCCGACGCCGTCATCAGGCTGTCGCACGTTCCACGGTCCTCTTTTCTGCGAGACACGCCCCCGCCGGAACCTCCGACGCCGGTCGCGACGTCCATACTGACCGTGGGGGGCGAACTTCATACAGTTACCGTCGTGTCTTGCGGCGGTCGATGGGAAAGAGGACACTCTTGCCTCCTGCCTCACCCAGCCCGATCCTGCGTCGCCGCAGGTTGGGCACCGAGCTGCGCCGACTGCGCGAGGCCGCGGGTCTCACCGGAGACCAGGTCATCGAGCGGATCGGCTGGGCATCCGCGTCCAAACTGTCCCGTCTGGAGAACGGCCGCAGCCGGCCGGACCCGGAAGACGTCCGGAGCCTGCTCGACCTCTACGGGGCCGACGAGTCGCTGCGTGACGAGCTGCTCGGCATCACCCTGGAGGCCGGCGACATGCGCGGCTGGCTGAAGAACTTCCCGGTCATGACCCAGCAGCAACGGAGCTTCGCCGAACTGGAGGCGGGCTGCGCCGAGATCTCGGAGTACAACCCGGTGCTCGTTCCCGGGCTGCTCCAGACGGCCGGCTACGCGGGCGTCCGGATCGTCTCGGCCCGGCAGGTCGGCAACCAAGCCGGCGATCCCGAGCCCACAGAGGACCCGGAGACCGAGGTGCAGGCCCGGCTCGCCCGGCAGTCGTTGCTCGTGCGGGAGTACGACGCCCCCCGTTACACGGCGGTCATCGAGGAGGCGGCGCTCGGCCACCGGGCCGGACCGCCCGAGGTGCTCCACGAGCAACTGGTCCAGCTCTGCGAGCTGGCCATGCTGCCGAACGTCACCCTGCACGTGCTGCTCCGCGAGGCCCGGGTCGGCGACTGGTACCTCCCGCCGACCGCGTTCTCCCTCTACCGGTTCGCCGATCCGCTCGATCCGGAGACCGTCGCCATCGAAGGTGGCTTCACCGACGTCATGTCGACCGACGCAAAAACCCTGAATCGCTATAAAGTGGTGTTCGAGTGGTTATGCACGGCGGCGCTTCCCGCCTCGGACACCCTCTCCTGGCTGATCGAGGCGACGGGACGGCTGACCGGGACGGCATCCCCGTCCAACGTGGCGTACGGGTCGGCAACGGCGCCGGTCCAACGCCGCCGGCAATCGGGGCGACTGACGGACAGGTGATTTACGGGGGACCCTCCGTCGGTGCGTGCGGCACCACTCGTCCCATCGGAGCGGTTCGAATGGAGCAGAACCATGAACGAGATCCGCAACAACCTGTCCGTCCCCGCCCGACAGTTGGCGGACGCCCCGTGGCGCAAGAGCACCCGTAGCCAGACCTCCAACTGCGTGGAGGTCGCCCCGGTGGGCAGCGGCCCGGCTGCCATCGCCCTGCGGGACAGCAAGGACCCGCACGGTCCCGTGCTGCTGTTCAACCGTGCCGGTTGGCTCGGCTTCATCGCGGGCGCGAAGGAGGGCCAGTTCGATCTGAACTGATCTGACGCACGAAACGGGGCCGCCGGCAGGACGCCGGCGGCCCCGTCGCGTTACTGCCCGACCCGCCGCTGACCAGGCATCCCCTGATCGGACGACACTCCGGACCAATCGTCGAGTTTCACTTGCTGAGACGAACACGGGGCGTAACATGACGACTGAGTGACGTGGAACTTCCACACCGGCTCACCAGTCGCGGTTCATCGGAGACCCCCATGCGGTTCCTGATCGTTCGCACCGACATCCGTACCGTCGCCGACGGGGACATCGCTGCCGCGTGGGCCGGCGGCCACCGGTTGCGGGACGAGACGACCGCGCCCGAGCCACGCCGGCAGGTCGTCCACGCCGAGGACCGCGAGGCCGCCCTGCACCTGGCCCGCGCCCTGGCCTCGGTCGGGGCGGTCCGCGCCGGCAGGCAACGAATCAAGGTGCTGCCGCTCGCCGACTACCGACCCGCCTACCGAGCCCGGCAAACCTGAAGCGTCCGTCGTGGCCGGACCGGCTCCCCCGCCGCGTTCATCGCCCACCGACCACGACGGCCCGTGTTCCCGGCCCGTGACCGCCGCGGCAACGACGGTCACGGGCCGGGACCGCATCCGGCACCACCGGGACGACAGCTCCAACGCTCAACGCGGCTCGGTCTCCACCCAGCCGTCCAGCCAGCGGTGGATCAGGAACAGCGCGATCGACGCGGCCGGTGGCAGCACCAGTTGCGCTCCGCCGCCCACGTCCACCGCCCGGCCGGCCAACGCCGCGCCGATCTCCGCCCGAGTGAACCAGCGGGCGTACGCGATCTCGGTGGGGTCGACCCGCACCGGACGCTCCGGGTCGGCAGTGGCCAGGAAGCCGAGCATCAACGAGCCGGGGAACGGCCAAGACTGGCTCCCGACGTACGTGATGTCGTCGACCCCGACATCGACCTCCTCGCGGACCTCGCGCAGCACCGCGGCCTCGGCCGACTCCCCCGGCTCGATGTAACCGGCGAGGCAGGAGAAGCGCCGCTGCCCGGGACTACTCGGCCAGGCGGCGTTGTTGCCCAGCAGACACCGCCCCTCCAGGCCCGGCACCCCGTCGTGCACCAGCACGATCATCGCCGGGTCGGTGCGCGGCCAGACCCGATCGCCGTCCCGGTCGATCCGGGACCAACCCGCCTCGTCCATCTCGGTCGGCGCGCCGCTGACCGACGAGTAGATGTGCCGGATGTGCCAGTTGAGCAGCGCCAACGCGGTGGTGTACAACCCGGCGTCCCGGTCGTTGAGCAGATGGCCGACGTCGCGCAGACCGACCACCCGGGTACCGGCCAACTCCGGCAACGGGACATCCACCGCGAAGATCGGCACCCCGTCCTCCTCGACCCCGAGGAACATCGCAGCCGCCTCGCTGCCGGCGGGAAGCTCGTCGGCGCCGAGCAGGACGAGCGCCGGCGGGTTCGCGTCCGTACGCACCAGCGTCCGGCCCTCCGCCGTGGAGTCCAGCACCAGCACCAGGCCGCGCAGCCACGCCTCGGCCAGCCAGACCCGGTCGGTACGGCGGTGCGCCGCCCGGTCCAGCGTGGAGCGGGCAAGTGGTGGTGCGGTCTCCCCACTCATGCCGTCGGCTCCCCTCGGTCGGCAGCGGCCCGAGGCTGCACGGTGCTGCGCCCGCTCATGCCGTCTCGACCGAGGTCAACGCGGCCAGCGACGGAGCGATCCGCTCGGCATCGCCGAGCACCACGGTCACCGCGTTCGACGGGGCGAGGTAGCGGGCCGCCGCCTCCGCCACGTCCGTCACAGTGGCCTTCGCCAGCCGGGCGGCGTGCTCGGCCAGGAAGTCCAGCCGCAGGTCACTGCCGGCGTACGCGCTCACGAGGGCGGCCAGGCCGGCCTGAGTGGACATGCCGAGCTGGAGCGTGCCGAGAGCGTACTGGCGGGCCTGCTCCAGCTCCTCCTCCTTCGGCGGCAGCGAGGCGAGCCGGCCCAACTCGTACATCGTCTCGAGCAGGGCCGGGCCGGTCACCTCGGTAGCCACCTCGGCGGCGGCGACCAGCACCGACCCGGCCACCGAATGTTCGACCAGCGAGTGCGGACCGTAGGTGTAACCCTTGTCCTCACGGATGTTCTCGACCCAACGCGAGGAGAAGTAGCCGCCGAAGATCAGGTTGGCGAGCTGCAGAGCCGCGTGGTCCGGGTGGGTGCGAGGCACCGCCGGCAGCGCGACCCGCAGCGACGACTGCACCGACCCCGGCCGGTCGACCAGCAGCAGCGGGCCCGGCTCGAGTGCCGGAGCGGGCGGCAGCTCGGCCGGCTGCCCGTCACCCTTCCAGCCGGACAGGGCCTGCTCGGCGGCGTCCAGCGCACGGTCGGGGTGCACGTCGCCGACCAGCACCAGCACCGCGCCGGCCGGGTGCACCCGCTCGGCGTGCAGCCGGCGCAGGACGGGCGGGCGGACCGCGCGGACCTGGTCCGGCTCCGGCGTCTGCTCCGCGTACGGGTGCCGGCCGTAGATCCGCTTGAGCAGCGCGGTCCGGGCCAGGTGGGCGGGCTGGCTCTGCGCCACCTGGATCCGGTCGACCAGCCGGTCCCGCTCGGTCTCCACCCAGTCACCCGGGTAGGTGGCTCCGGTGAGCACGTCGGCGAGCAACTCCAGCATCCGGCCCAGGCCGGAGACCAGACTCGCTCCGGACAACATGAGCCGGTCCGGATCGACTCCGGCGGCGAGACCGCCACCCACCTTCTGCAACTCCGCGGCGATCTGGGTCGCGGTGTGGGTCTCCGTACCGGAGAGGACGGTCTGCGCGAGCATCGCCCCGCGGGCCAGGTGCGTACGCCCGAAGGGCACCCACAGCCGGAGCTCGACCAGGGGCACCGCCGGCCGGCGTACGGCGATCACGGTGAGGCCGTTGGCCAACGTGCGCTCCGCCTGCCTCGGCAGCTTGAGCTTGCGCGTCGGACCGAGCGGCGGCAGGGTCCGCTGCGCGGACTCGACAGTTGCCGTCACCGCGTTCTCCTCACTCCTCGCGTCACTCCTCGCGCTCACCGAGCCTCCTTCGTTCGCGACTGCGGGGCTCGCAAACCCGGCTCACTCCTCGCGCTCACCGGGCGCCACCGGCGATTACCTCGATCGAGGCGCGGCGCCCCGGCCGCAGGGTGGCGGCGGCGGCGCGTACCTGCTCGTCGGTGACCTCGCCGACCAGCCGGGGCAGGTCGTTGAGCAGGCCCGGCTCACCGCGCTGCTGCTCCAGCACCGCCATCCGCAGGGCCCGGCCGAGCACCGCGTCGGTGTCCCGCAACAGGTGGGTGGCCATGCGGGCCTGGGTCCGGGCCAACTCCCCCTCGGCCAACCCGTCCGTGGCCAGCCGGTCCAGTTCCTCGTCCACGGTGCGCAGCACCTTGTCCACGTCCCCGCCCGGCGGCAGGTGGGATTGGAGCAGCAGCGCCGTCGGGTCGCGTACGTCGAAGGGGTCGCCCATGAAGCCGAGGTAGCCGCCCACGCTGGTGACCGTCCGGTCGCGCTGCACCAGTCGCTCGACCAGCCGGGAGGCGTCACCGTCGGTGAGCACCTCGGCCAGCACCACGTACGGCAGGTAGCCGAGGAAATCGGTGATCGGGTCGGGTACCCGCCAGGCGCTGGCGACCGCCGGCAACGGGGCGAGCTTGTCGGTGTACGAGGTGCGCCGCTCGGCGGTCAGGTCGGGCTCGTTGAAGTCGGGGCGCTGCGGTGCCGGCCGGGCCGGCACGTCGCCGAAGTGCCGCTCGATGAGCCTGGTCGCCTCGGCCACGTCGATGTCGCCGCTGACGGCCAGCACCGCGTTGCCGCTGGCGTAGTAGCGCCGGAAGAAGTCCGCCGCGTCGGCGACCGTGGCCGACTCCAGGTCGTCGAAGGAGCCGTAGCCGTCGTGCGCGTTCGGGAACGTGTCGAACATGACCGGCGGCAGGGTCAGCCAGGGAAACCCACCGTACGGCCGGTTGAGCACGTTGACCCGGATCTCCTCCTTGACCACGTCCACCTGGTTGCGGAGGTTCTCCTCGGTCAGCCGGGGGCCGCGCATCCGGTCGGCTTCCAGGAAGAGCGCGCGCTCGAGCGCATTGCTCGGCAGCGTCTCGAAGTAGTCGGTGTAGTCGAGGTGTGTGGAGCCGTTGAAGGTGCCGCCCGCGCCCTGGACGTGCCGGAAGTGAGCCAGCTTCTCCAGGTTCTCCGAGCCCTGGAACATGAGGTGCTCGAAGAGGTGGGCGAAGCCGGTGCGCCCCTCCGGTTCGGAGCGGATGCCGACGTCGTAGACGACGGCGACCCCGATGACCGGGGCGCTCCGGTCCGGGGTGAGGACCACCCGCAGGCCGTTGTCGAGGTTGAACCGCTCGACTGGATATTTGGTCGCTGGAATTCTCGATCTCCGCGCCGCCACGTGACCGACCCTAGCGCGTCGGCCCGTCCGCCACCTGTGACCTTCGACAGCCGCCGCGACCGGGGTATTTCACCGTGCCGTCAGGGGTTCCGGCGGCACTCCGGCCCGCCGACCACAACCAGCACCGACCTGGCTCACCGGCCGGACGGGTGGGCGTGGCGGCGGTGCGGGGCGAGGCCGGCGGACCCGAACGCGAGGGCCGGCGGGGTGTCAGGCTCCGCGTGGACGGCGCGGGCGACGCGACCGCCCCGACGCGCGGTGCGCGGAACGGCCCGGCCGCCCACCCTCGTCCGTCGCTCCGGCCGTTCCCCGGCCGGCGGAACGGTTGGCCGGCACGGGTGCCGGCGGCGGGGCGATCGTCACCGGCACGCCGGATGGTTCCCGCGCCCCGGTCAGCCGGTCCAACGCGTCGTCGCCGGGGCGTACCTGGACGGACTCGGGACGGATGCCGGCCGTGGCCATGAGACGGGAGACGTCCCGGCGCTGTTCCGGCACGACCAGGGTCACCACCCGGCCGGACTGCCCGGCACGGGCGGTACGACCACCCCGGTGCAGGTAGTCCTTCGCCTCGGTGGGCGGGTCCACGTTGACCACCAGGTCCAGCCCGTCGACGTGGATGCCGCGGGCCGCCACGTCCGTGGCGACCAGGGCGCTCACCTGCCCGGTGCGGAACTGCTCCAGGATCCGGGTCCGTTGGGGCTGCGACTTGCCGCCGTGCAGCGCCGCCGCGCGTACCCCCCTGGACAGCAACTGACGGGCGAGCCGGTCGGCGCGATGCTTGGTGCCGAGGAACAGGATGGTGCGCCCCTCGCGGGCGGCGATCCGGGTGACCGCGGCCGCCTTCTCCGCCGCGTCGACGTGCAACACGTGGTGGGTCATCGCGGTGACCGTGGCGGTCCCCGGGTCGACCGAGTGCGACACCGGGTCGCTCAGGAAACGGCGGACCAGCCGGTCCACGCCACCGTCCAGCGTGGCGGAGAAGAGCATCCGCTGCCCGTCCGGAGCGACCTGCTCCAGCAGCTTGGTGACCTGCGGCAGGAAGCCCATGTCGGCCATCTGGTCGGCCTCGTCGAGCACGGTGACCCGGACCTGGTCCAGGCGGGCGTCACCGCGGTTGATCAGATCGTGCAGCCGGCCGGGCGTGGCCACCAGCACCTCCGCCCCGGCGCGCAGCGTGTCCGCCTGCCGCTGCAACGACAGCCCCCCGACCACCGTCGCGCAACGCAGACCCAAGGCGCGGGCGTACGGGACGAGCGCCGTGGTCACCTGTTGGGCGAGCTCGCGGGTCGGTACCAGTACCAGCGCCAGCGGACGGCCCGGACGGGCCCGGTGGCCGGCGGTCCGGTGCAGCAGCGCGAGCCCGAAGGCGAGGGTCTTGCCGGAGCCGGTGCGGCCCCGGCCGAGCACGTCCCGGCCGGCGAGCGAGTCGGGCAGGGTGGCCGACTGGATGGGGAACGGCTCGGTGATGCCCTGTGCCGACAGGGCGGCGAGCAGGGCCGGAGCCAGGCCGGTACCGGCGAACGACGGAATGACGGCAGTCAAAGGAAGCCTTCCTCGAGGCGGCACGTGTCGAGGAAGGCGCCTGGACGGCGCTGTCGCCGGTGCGGCGGAGCCGCCGGCGGTCGCAAGCACGAACCGAATGGAGTACGGAGCCGGCCCGCCGCGCACGGCGGCGGGCCGGTCACCGTCACCGTGCCCCGATGGGCGCGGTGGATGGTGCGGTGTTACCCGACGATCAGAGCGGGCGGATGTTGGCCGCCTGCGGGCCCTTCTGGCCCTGCGTCACCTCGAACTCGACCCGCTGGTTCTCGTCCAGGCTCCGGTAGCCGGAGGACTGGATCGCCGAGAAGTGCGCGAAGACGTCGGCGCCGCCGTCGTCCGGGGTGATGAACCCGAAGCCCTTGTCAGCGTTGAACCACTTGACCGTGCCAATTGCCATGTTTCGTCTCCTTGACGGAACGTCGGACCCGCACCTGCTGCGGGCCCGGAGGAGCGCCCCACGCCGAATCGCGTCGAGTGCCTGTCGCTGCTGGTCGCCCCGCCCGGAGAACTCCGGACACAACAAAGTGCGCCTGGGGCCACAATCCACCAGGCGCACACAGAGTCTCTGGTAACCAAAACTGCAACAACCCCAACCTACCACGAACGGGCGTGCGGCGTACCACCTTCCACGCCCTCCGGTACGGCGGCGATCAGCGCCGCCAACCCGGACACGTCGAGCAGGTCCGCGGGCCGGGCCGTCACCCCGTCCCGTACGTAGTGGAACGCCGCGCCCACCCGGTCGACCGGCACCCCGGCCAGCTCCGCCCAGGCCAGCCGGTAGACGGCCAGTTGCACGGCCGCCGCCTCCGCCGCCGCACCCGTGGGCTGTGCGCCGGTCTTCCAGTCCACCACGTCGTACCGCCCGCCCGGGCGGCTGAAGACCGCGTCCATCCGCCCCCGGACCACCACCCCCGCGATCACCGTGGCGAACGGAACCTCCACCTCGACCGGCACCCGCTCGGCCCACTCACTCGCCAGGAAGCGCTCCTGCAGCTCGGTGAGCGCCTCGTCCGGGGCGGCGTCCGCGTCGGCCGCGCCCGGCAGCTCGTCCAGGTCGAGCAGCCGGTCCGCGCCGAACCGCTGCTCCAACCAGGTGTGGAAGGCGGTGCCCCGGCGGGCGTACGGGTTCGGTGCGCTGGGTGTCGGGCGGCGCAGCGTACGGGCCAGCCCGGCCGGGTCACGGCGCAGCGCCACCAGTTGGGTGACCGTCAGGTGACCGGGCAGGGCCACCTCGACCACTCCCGTGGCCCGAGTCAGCTCGGCCCGCTCGGCCAGCAGCAGATCGACCTCGCGCCGCCAGCGCGCCACCTCCGGATCGTCCGCCACCGGATCCGGCCCGGCGTCACTCCCGGCCACACCCTCCGGCGCCTCGGCCAGGAACCGCCGGACCATCGCGGCGGCCTCGGCCAGCGCCGGCCGGCGCGCACCCAACGGGTCGGCCGGCCATTCCGCCCGGAGCACCACCTCGGTGGTGGGGTTCACCGCATCCGGTGCCGGCTCGGAGGCCCAGACGTCGACCAAATGGCCCGGCCCGCCGTCCAAACAGGCATCGTGCACCTCGCGCAGGAAGACCGACGGGCCGCGCGCCCGTTTGGTCCCCTCCCCCCACCAGTAGCCGGAGCAGAGCAGCAGACGGCGGGGACGGGTCACGGCGACGTACGCCAGCCGCCGTTCCTCACGCTCGTCGTGCGCCCGCCAGTCGTCGGTGAAGTCGGTCAACGCCCGGGCCACGCCACGCTGGTCGGTCACCTCGGTGAGGTCCAACCGGGGCAGGCCGTCGGCGTCACCGCGCAGCGGGAACGGCAGTACGCCCAGCCCACCGAGCCAGTGGTCGGAGTTGCGGACCAGACCCGGCCAGACGCCACGGGTGAGGCCGGCGACCGCCACCACATCCCACTCGAGACCCTTGGCCGCGTGCGCGGTGAGCACCTGCACCGCGCCCTCGACGACCTCGACCTCGCCCGGGCTGAGGCCACGCTCCTCGTCCTCCGCGGCGGCCAGGTACGCCAGGAACGCCGAGAGCGTCGCCCCCGGCGACTCACCGCTGAACCGGGCGGCCACGTCGCCGAGCGCGTCCAGGTGACCGCGGGCGAGACCGGCGTCACCGGTGCCGTCCCGACCGGCCCGGACCGCCACCTCCACGTCCAGGCCGATGGTCCGCTCGACGTCCGCGATCAGATCCGGCAGCGACTGGTCGAGCCGGTAGCGGAGCAGCGCCAACTCCCGGCCGTACGCGCGCAGCCGCGCGTAGCCCTCCGCCGAGTACGCCTGCGCCGGGCCGAGGTCGGCCAGCGCCTCGACGAGCGTCGCCTCGTCCAACTGGTCCGGCGTGATCTCGGGCGTACCGTCCGTGGCGAGCTGACGCCGGGCCCCCGCGATGGCGCGGGCCCGCCGGTGCAGCGCCACCAGGTCACGCGGTCCGATCCGCCAGCGCGCGCCGGTGAGCAGTCGCAGCAGCGCCGCACCGTCGGTCGGGTCGGCCAGCACCCGCAGAGTGCAGACCACGTCCCGCACCTCCGGGGTGTCCAGCAGACCACCCAGGCCCACCACCTCGACGGGCAGGCCCCGTTCACGCAGCGCCGACTCGATCGCCGGGATCTGGCTGCGCACCCGGACCAGCACAGCCGTCGTCGGCCGCTGCGCCACCGGAATGTGCTCGGGCAGCGCTTCGGGCATCCGGGCCGCACCCCGCCAGGCCGCCAGCACACTGTCGGCGATCCACGCCGCCTCGTCGGCGTACGTCTCGAGCAGCGCGCAGTGCACGGTGCCGCCGGCCGCGCCGCGGGGGCTGCGGTGCGGAATCGGGTCGCGTACGGTGTGCGCGGCGTGCAGCTCCGGGACCCGCGCGCCCGCGGCCCGCAGCGGCGTGGCCAGCGCGTTCGCCACCCCGAGGATCTCCGGACGGTTGCGCCAACTGGTGGTGAGGCCGAGCGCGGGAGCGGGCGTACCGTCACGGCGCGCGAACTCGGTGGGGAACCGGTCCAGCGTGCCCGCCGACGCTCCCCGCCAGCCGTAGATCGACTGGCACGGGTCACCGACCGCCGTCACCGGATGCCCGCCGCCGAACAGGGCGGTGAGCAACACCACCTGGGCATGGCTGGTGTCCTGGTACTCGTCGAGCAGCACCACCCGGTAACGGTCCCGCTCGATCACCCCGACCGCCGGGTGGTCCCGCGCCACCCGGGCGGCCCGGGCCAACTGGTCGGCGAAGTCCATCGCCTCGAAGTCGTCCTTGCGCCGGGCGTACGCGCGGACCAGGGGAAGCAGCTTGAGACGCGTCTGCTGGAGTTGGAGCGCCTTGCGCACGTCGGCGTAGACCCGGCCGGGGCGGGTCTGTACCTCCGCGAAGAACCGGCCGGTCCAGGCGGCCAGTTCATCCGGATCGACCAGGTGCTCGTCCAGCTCACCGGCGAGCGCCAGCACCGCGTCGGTGACGGTGCTCGGCATCCTGTCCACCGCGGACATGTCGCCGTCGAAGTTGCGCACCAGCAGGTCCACCAACTGCCAACGGGACGCCTCGGTGAGCAGCCGGGTGGACGGCTCGTAACCGGCGCGCAGCCCGTGCTCGGTGACGATCCGCCCGGCGTACGAGTGGTAGGTGGCGATCGTCGGCTCACCGGCGAGCGGGTCGTCCAGCGGATCCCGCTGCCGCCGCCCGATACGCCGGATCAGCTGGTCGAGCCGGGTACGGACGCGGTGGGCCAGCTCCCCGGCGGCCTTACGGGTGAACGTCAGCCCGAGCACCTGCTCGGGGCGGACGTACGAGTTGGCCACCAGCCAGACCACCCGGGCGGCCATCGTCTCCGTCTTGCCGGACCCGGCGCCCGCGACCACCAGCAGCGGCTCCACCGGCGCGGAGATGATCGCCGCCTGTTCCCGGGTGGGTGCCGGCAGCCGCAGCAGCCGGGCCAGCTCGACCGGGGTGTAGCGGGGGCCGGCGTCGGCCACCCTGGGTGCCGGGGTGGCGGTGCCGAACAGGGCGGTTTGGCCCTCGTTCGCGACTGCGGGGCTCAAGCTCACTCCCCACGTTCCGGTTTCCCCTGGCGACGGACGGCCGGCGGTTCGACGACCTGGCGTCCCTGCCCGGAGACCGGGCAGCTGGTACGCACCGGGCAGACCCGGCACTTCGAGTTCGCCACCGCGGCGAAGGTGGCGGCAGCCATCGTATCGGCGGTACGTCGCACCAGCGCGGTCGCCCAGCCGGCCTCGGGTCCCTGCGCGGCCGGCGGCTGGCTCTGCTCCTTGGCGTCCTTCGCCGTCGTGCCCAACTGCACCAGGGCGGCACCGCCGGACTCGTCACCGAAGTCGGCGAACGCCCCGGCCTCGACCGCCGCCTGGTAGGCGCCCAGCTGCGGATGCTCGGCCAGGTCGCTGCCGGTCACTGCGGTGGACTTACCGGTCTTCAGATCGACCACCACGAGCCGCCCGTCGGCGTCGACCTCCAGCCGGTCCACCCGGCCGACCAGGTCGACCGGGTGGTGCGGGTCGTCCAGGCGTACGGCGAACTCGTGCTCGATGGCGAGCAGCCGCCGCGGATTGCCGGCCAGCCATCGCAGCAGCTTGTCGACCATCGCCTCGGCACGCGACCGCTCCGGCCCGGCCATCCAGCGGGCGGCCAGCTCGATCGCGTCGAATCGGGCGGCCACGTAGTCGAGCAGCGCGCCCCGGTCGGCGCTGGCATCCTCGGCGAGCATCGCGGCGGCATGCACCAGGTTGCCCACTCCCTGCGCGGTACTGGCCGGCGCGCTGCCGCCGTGCCGCTCCAGCAGCCAGCGCAGGCTGCACCGCAGCGCGCTCTCCATCGCCGAGGGGGTCACCCGGACCGGCTCTCCCTCGTCCACCAGCGGCCGGTCGTCGGAGAGCCCGCGAAGCCCCCACCAGTCGTCCGGGTGCGCGCCGGACACCCCGGCGGCCGCCAGCCGGGCCAGCTCGGCCGCCGCGGCGCGCCGCCGGGCGTACTGGGCCGCCGGGTCGACCACCACCGTACGCAGTTCGGCGACGAGAGCCGGCAACGTGAGCGCCCGGGGGGGCCGGGTGATGGGCAACTCCGCGGGTCGCGCGCCGGCCGCCGCACGGACACGATCGGTCTGGTCCTCGCCCGACGCACGATCGTCCGGGCCGTCCTCCGGCGTGGGTCGCGGGCCGGGCGGGGCCGGGTCCTCACCGGACGGAGTCGAGTCGAGGCCCGGCGGGGTCGGGTCAACGCCCAGCGGGGTCGGGTCAACGCCGGGTGGGTCGACCGGCCCGAGCTCGTACAGGAACCGGCTCGGCTGCTCCTCGTGGTCGTCCCCGCCCACCGCCGCCGACGCGACCGCGCTGACCAGCAGCCGGCGCCGGGCGCGGCTCACCGCGACATGGAACAGCCGCCGCTCCTCGTCGAGCAGCGCCGAGGTCTGCCCGACCACGGTGGCCACGCTGCCCCCGTCGACGGCGCGGCCGGCGAGCACGTCGACCAGCCGCTCGGAGCCGAGCAGGCTGCCCCGCAACCGCAGGTCGGGCCAGACCCCCTCCTGCACACCGGCGATCGCGACCATATCCCACTCCAGGCCCTTGGCCGCGTGCGCGGTGAGCAGCCGGACGGCGTCGCCCCGGTCGGCGGTCGGGGCCAGGGTGTCGGCCGGCAGCTCCTGCCCGAGCACGTGATCGAGGAACACCTCCGTACGCGCGCCGGGCAACCGGTCGGTGAACCGGGCCGCCGCGTCGAAGAGCACCATCACCGCGTCGAGGTCCCGGTCAGCGGCCTCGGCGCGGCGCCGCCGGGCGACGTCCCCCTCGCCCGGCACCGGTCGTCCCCGGGTGATCGCGCCGGCCCACCGTTCGGCCAGCCCGCTGGCCTGCCAGACCGCCCAGAGCACGTCCTCAACCGTCGCGCCGGGACGCTCGGCCGCCTCCCGTGCGCCGGCCAGCAGCCCCGCCACGGTCTGCGCCGGTTCGGCCCAGCGCCGGTCGATACCGGCCAGCTCCGCCGGGTCCCGCAGCGCATCGACGAGCAGCTCGCCGGAGGGACGCCGGTCTCCGGTGGCCAGCGCCAGGGCGCGCAGGCCCTGCCGCAGCCGACGCTCGGCCAGCGGATCGGCTCCGCCGAGCGGCGAGTGCAGCAGCGCGACCGCCGCCTCCTCGTCGAGCCGTTCCGGCTCGAGCGCGCAGCGCAGCAGCAGGAGCAGCGGCGCGACCGCCGGTTGCAGGTGCAGCGGCAGGTCCTCGCCGTGCACGACCGTCGGCACCCCGGCGGCGTGCAGCGCCCGTCGCAGGGTGGGCAACTGCAGCGCGGTCGACCGGAGCAGCACCGCCATCTCCGACCAGGGCACCCCGTCGAGCAGATGCGCCGTACGCAACGTGTGGGCCAGCCAGGCCGCCTCGCTGGTCGCCGAGCGGAACGTGTGCACCTCCACCGCCCCGGGCGGAGCCTCGGGCAAAGGCCTCATCCTGCGGTGCGCGGCCGGGCCACGCAGCCGGCGGGCGACCCGACCGGCCGCGGCCAGCAGCCGGGAACCGGCCCGGTAGGAGGTGCCGAGCAACACCTGTGCCGCCGGCGCGCCGGACGCCGTCCGGAACCGGTACGGGAACGTGGTCACCCCGGCCGGGTCGGCGCCGCGGAAGGCGTACGTGGACGAATCCGGGTCGGCGAAGGCGATCAGGGACTTGCCATCGCCGGCGATCACGGCGAGCAGGTCCAGCTGGGCGGGGTCGGTGTCGGCCAGCTCGTCGACGTAGACGTACGCCAGCCGGCGCCGCTCGGCCGCGAGCAACTCCTCGTCGTCGCGCAGCAGCCCGGTGGCGGCCCGGACCAGCTCGGCCGGGTCGTACGCGATCGAGCCGCGGTTGCTCACGTCTCGCAGCGCCAGAACGGCCACGTACTCCCGCAGGAACCGTGCGGCGGCCGGCCAGTCGGCGCGGCCGAGCCTCTCGCCGAGGCGGGCGAGCTCGACCGGGCCGACCCCGCGTTCCGCGGCGCGCATCAGCAGGTCCCGCAACTGGGCGGCGAAGGCGCGCGTGCGTAGCGCCGGTCGTAGGTCCTCCGGCCAACCGACCGGGTCGTCCTCCGGCTCCTCGCCGACCACGTCCAGCAGTTCCCGGATGATGAGATCCTGCTCCGGACCGGTGAGCAGCCGGGGTGACGGCTCGCCCCGCTCGGCGGCGGCCCGGCGGAGCAACCCGAACGCGTACGCCGGGAACGTGCGGACCAGCGGCTCACGGAGCACCCGGTGGCCGTCGCGGGCCACCCGGGCCTCGATCCGGTGGCGTAGCGCGGTGGCCCCCCGGCGGCTGAAGGTGAGCACCAGGATGCGCTCGGGGTCGACGCCCTCCGCCACCCGCGCCGCGACCGCTTCGATGAGTGTGCTGGTCTTGCCGGTGCCCGGACCGCCCCGCACCAGCATCGGCCCGTCGGTGTGCCCGATGACCTCCGCCTGCACCGGGTCGGCCCGCCACATCGACCCGTCGCCCGGGCGCCACGGCCGGCCATCCGAGCGCTCATCCGCGAACGACCCCGGATCTGCGCCATCGCCCTGAGCTCGGCCCGGCCGATCACCTGCCGGCCGCGCCGACGTGCCGTCCCCGGCAGCCACACCGGACGCAGTCAGCTCGCCCCCGTGACCCGACCCCCCGGGCAGGGCGCCCCCGTCACCCGACCCTCCGGGCAGGGCGGCCCCTTCAGCCGACCCCCCGGGCCGGCTGAGCCCGTCGGTCGGCCCTGCGGGCCGACGCACCAACCGGTACGCCTGCATCAGCTCATCCCACCACGCCCCTACGACACCCCCACCCCCGCCACCCCACCACCCATCCCGATGCCGGGTGATCATGAAGTTATTGCGCCGACACGCCGATGCCACGAGCAATAACTTCATGATCAACAGGGGCCGGGGGTCGGGTAGGGAGGGGAGGGAGAGGGGGAGGGGGGGTGGTCAGGCGAGGTGGGACTCGAGGACGTCCAGGGCGGCGGGGACGGAGTCGACGACGGTGAGCAGGTCGAGGCCGGCCGGCTTGAGGAAGTGCTGATCGGTGAGGTCGGCGAGCCAGGCCAGCAGTGGCTGGTAGAAGCGGTCCGCATCCACGAGCACCATCGGCTTGGCGTGCATGGTGAGGGTGGCGGTCGTCCAGACCTCGAAGAGCTCGTCCAAGGTGCCGAGCCCACCGGGCAGCGCCAGGAACGCGTCCGACTTGTCGATCATCAGGGTCTTGCGGCTGGCCATCGAGTCCGTGACCAACAGCTCGTCCGATCGCAGGTCGGCGACCTCCAGGTCAACCAGTGCCTGCGGTATCACCCCGACGGTCGGCCCGCCGGCCGCCCGCGCGCCGTCGGCGACCGCGCCCATCATCCCGACGCAGCCGCCACCGCTCACCAGGGTGTGCCCGCGCCGGGCGATCTCCGCGCCGGTGTCGGTGGCCAGGTCGAGCCAGCGCTGGTCGAGCGTTCGAGAGGAGGCGCAGAAGACACAGATCGCAGCCACTGCTCAGCTCTCCCCCGCCCCGCGGGTGTCGTCGAGTCGGCCAGCAGCCGGCGCCGCGTCACGCTGGTCGGCAGCCACCGCGGCGTCACGCTGGTCGGCAGCCGTGGCCGCGTCCAGCTGGTCGGCGGCGACGCGGGCCACCGCTTCCTCCCGGACCGCCTCCTGCTCGGCGGAGAGCGCCGCCTCGGCCTCGACGATGTGCCGGACCGCCGCGTCGACGGAGTCGGTGAGGCAGATGAGCTCCAGGTCGACCGGTCCGATCTTGCCGTCGGCCGCCATCGTGTCGCGGAGCCAGTCGATCAGTCCGCGCCAGTACTCCGTGCCCATCAGCACCACCGGGAACCGGGTGACCTTGCCGGTCTGTACCAGGGTGAGCGCCTCGAAGAGCTCGTCCATGGTGCCGAACCCGCCGGGGAGCACGACGAACCCGTGGGCGTACTTGACGAACATGGTCTTGCGGGCGAAGAAGTAGCGGAAGTCGATGGCGAGGTCGACCCAGTCGTTGATGCCCTGCTCGAAGGGGAGCTCGATGCCCAGCCCGACCGAGAGGCCGCCGGCCCTGCTGGCGCCCCGGTTGGCGGCCTCCATCACGCCCGGGCCACCGCCGGTGATCACCGCGTAGCCGGCGCGGGCAAGCGCCTCGCCCAGCTCCTCGGCCAGCCGGCACTCAGGGCTGTCCGGACCGCTGCGGGCGGAGCCGAAGACGCTGACCGCCGGGGGAAGATCGGCGAGGGTGTCGAAGCCCTCCACGAACTCCGAGAGGATGCGCAGCGCCCGCCAGGCGTCCCTGGTCTTCCAGTCGCTCCGCCCCCGGGAATCGAGCAACCGCTGATCGGCGGTGCTACTCGGGATTGCCTGCCGACGCAGGGTGACCGCGCCCCGGTGTCGTTCCCGCCCGGGTTGCCGGTCCGCCTCCCGCCCGTTGCTCTGACTCATGCAAGCAACCGTAGTGGAGCGGCTTCGGCCGGGTGCGCGGGGCGAGAACGCGAGAAGCGCGTGGCGAGACAGCGGAGAAATAGTTCGCGATCTTGGGCAACTAAAACGGTCGCCCGCACGTCTTACTATTCACATACCGGGTATGCCCGGCGCGCGCCTTCGGGGGAGGAGCCAGCGTGATCAGCAACAGCGAGATGATCCGGATCCGTCGTCAGATGCAACGGCGGATCCGCGACGTGGTGGCCGAGCGCCGCCGCGCCCGCCAGATGGAGCCGGCCGGCGGCGAGCCGACCGGCGAGGACGTCCGGCAGACCTCCGACCCGTCCCTCACCGCTCAACTCTGACCACCAGCCCAGGCCGGAACCGATCAGGAGGCTCGCGCCATCGACCGCGAGCCTCCTGATCCCGTGTACGAGCTCAGACCGCGGCCAGCCAGCGGTGCAGGGTGGCCGCTCCGTCCCGGATCTTGCTGATCTCGACGTGCTCGTCCTTGTGGTGGGCCAGGTTCGGATCGCCGGGACCGAAGTTCAACGCCGGAATGCCCAGCGCCGCGAAACGGGCCACGTCGGTCCAGCCCAGCTTGCCGATCGGTGCCGCACCGACCGCCGCCAGGAACTCCCTCGCCGGGGGCGCCTCCAGCCCGGGCAGAGCGCCGGCCGCCGCATCGGTCACCGCCAGGTCGAAGCCGGCGAAGACCTCCCGCAGATGCGCCTCGGCGGCCGCCGGGTCACGGTCCGGGGCGTACCGGTAGTTGATCTCGATCTCGCAGCGGTCGGGAATGACGTTGCCGGCCACCCCGCCGTTGATGCGTACCGCGTTGAGCCCCTCGCGGTAGTCACAGCCGTCGATGGTCACCCGTCGCGCCTCGTACGTGGTGAGGCGGCGCAACACCTCACCGGCACCGTGGATGGCGTTCACGCCGTGCCAGGACCGGGCCGCGTGCGCCCGCTCGCCGTGTGTGGTGACGATCGCCCGCATGGTCCCCTGGCAACCGGCCTCGACGATGCCGTACGTCGGTTCCAGCAGCACCGCGAAGTCCGCCTGGAGCCACTCGGGGTGCGCCTCGCCGACCAGGCGCAGCCCGTTGTACTGCGACTCGATCTCCTCCGCCTCGTAGAAGAAGTACGTGACGTCGTAGCAGGGGTCGGGCAGGGTCACCGCCAGGTGCAGGGCGTACGCCACACCCGACTTCATGTCCGAGGTGCCGCAGCCGTACATCAGATCGCCACGCATGGTGGAGGGGAAGTTGTCGTTCAACGGCACCGTGTCGAGGTGCCCGGCCAGCACCACCCGCTGCGCACGGTTCAGCTCGGTCCGCGCCATCACCGTGTTGCCGTGCCGGTACGTGGTCAGGTGCGGCACCCCCCGGAGCACCTCCTCGACGCAGTCCGCGATCGCCTTCTCGTTGAGGGAGACGGACTCGATGTCGACGAGGGCGCGGGTCAGCGCCACCGGATCGGCGAGGACCTCGGGGGTCAACGGGTTCTCCATGGTTCGCACGGTACCGTCAGAGCCGGTGGGGGGCCGAGCGAGCTTGCGTCCCCGCGACCGCGAACGAGAGGTGAATCAGTGACGTCCGCGCAATCCGCCTGGGGCATCGGCCTGGCCACGGTCACCGCCGACGAGCAGGTGCTCGACACCTGGTACCCGACCGGCAAGCTGGGGCTCGGCGAGCTTCCGCTGGTGCCCGGCGAGGAGAAGGCGGACGTGCTCGACCTGCCGCCCTCGTCGGTCGGCGAGCGGACCCTGCCCGGTCTGCGTACCGTCCAGGTGATCACCGTCATCGGCTCACTGGACGATCCGATCAAGGACGCGCCGGACGCGTACCTCCGGTTGCACCTGCTCTCCCACCGCCTGGTGCGGCCGAACGGACTCAACCTCGACGGCATCTTCGGCAAGTTGGCGAACGTGGCCTGGACCTCGGCCGGGCCGTGCCCGCCGGAGCGGGTCGACGAGCTGCGGGTGATCGAGCGGGCCGCCGGTCGCCACCTGACCGTGTACGGGGTGGACAAGTTCCCCCGGATGACCGACTACGTGGTGCCCTCCGGGGTGCGCATCGCCGACGCCGACCGGGTGCGCCTCGGCGCGCACCTGTCATCCGGCACCACCGTGATGCACGAGGGGTTCGTGAACTTCAACGCCGGCACGCTCGGCACCTCGATGGTCGAGGGGCGGATCGTGCAGGGTGTGGCGGTCGGCGACGGCTCCGACATCGGTGGCGGCGCCTCGATCATGGGCACTCTCTCCGGCGGCGGCACCGAGAGGATCCGCATCGGTGAGCGGAGCCTGATCGGCGCGAACGCCGGCGTCGGCATCTCCCTCGGCGACGACTGCGTGGTCGAGGCCGGCTGCTACATCACCGCCGCCTCGAAGATCACTCTGCCGGACGGCCGGGTCGTCAAGGCCCGTGACCTCTCCGGCGTGGACGGTCTGCTCTTCTGGCGCAACTCGGTCACCGGCGCGTTGGAGGCCAAGCCGCGCACCGGCCGGGGCATCGAGCTGAACGCCGCACTGCACGCCAACGACTGACGCGGTGACTCCTCCGGGCCCGCGGTCGCCCGCCGGCCCGGAGGAGCCCACCCTCACCTCAAGCGGTACGCCTGGATGATGTGCTGGGTCACCGTGTCACCGGCGTTGTCCCGTGCGGTGGCCCGCAGCGAGGCGTACCCGGGGCCGGCCGGGTGCCGGACCGTGGCCTTCCAGCCGTCGCGGGTCTGCTGGACCTTCGCCCGCTGCCAGGTCGAGCCACCGTCGTAGGAGACCTCGACGGCCAGCGCGGCGACGCGGGCCGAGGGCGTCCCCGGCTGCCGCTCCACCTGGACCGGGATGACGAAGCTCCGGCCGGCGGGCGCGCTGTTCGCCGCGTCCAGCGGTGGCGCGAAGCGGACCGCCATCGCGGGCAGCCGGGCGAAGTCGTCACCGGGTACGTGCCAGGAGCGGAACGTCCACGCCGCACCGACCTCGGTGCTCAGATCGGTGAAGCCGCGTCGCGTCACGGTCTCCAGCCGGTAACCGGCGGCGGCCGCCGGGACCTCGAACATGCCGAACCCCGGGTCGGTGTTCTCCCCGATCAGTTTCCCGTTGCGGTAGAGAGCCGTCCGGGCGCTGTCGGGAAGCGACCCGCCGGCGTGACCGGACGCGTCACTGTGCAGCGGCACGTCGAGTACGAGCAGGTCGCCCTGGCGGGTGATGCCCTGCCCCGGCCAGCGCGGCTCCGGGAAGGACGGCCCGTACGGTGCCGTGTTCCAGCTCTCCCGCAGGTGTCTGCCGGCCCGGTAGGACGCGACGTCGCTGGACAGGACGGCACGAGGTTCGAGCCACCCGTCCTCGGCACGCACGCCGAAGTTCAGCTCGGAGTTCCAGCGCACGCCGCGGGTGTTGTAGTGCTCGACGCGCTGTCCCGGCACCGCGGTCGGCAGCACGACGGCCCAGCCACCCCCGGCCGGCCCCACCTGCGGATAGACCGCCCGCTCCGCCTCCAGACCGGGGTACCCGCCGCGGAACGTGTGGGTGACGGTGGCCAGGTCACTGGGGCGGTAGCGCCGGTCGAAGCCGGTCGGCATGCGGCCGGGGAAACCCTCGCTGACCGCGTAGAGATACGGGCTGCTGGCGGCGTCCCGGTCGGCCCACTGGCTGCTCACCGTGCCGACGAAGCGGTCCGCGTCGCCGTCCGGGCCGATCTGGCCACTGAACAGGCCGGTGAAATCGAAGCTCAGCAGGCTGAAGCCGTACGAATTGCCGTTGACGGCGAGGACGTTCGCTCCGATGTCGATCAGCTGCGGGGTGGCCTTCCGGTCCGGCACCGTGGTGCTCACCGGCTTCGCCCGCCGGGCGTCGACGGTGAGCTCGGTGTCCCGGTCGAGCACCAGTTCCGGGCGGGCGAGCAGCGCGGTACGGGCATCCTGCTCGTCGCCGCCGTACAGGTAGCTGACCAGGGCGTACCGCCCCTTTGGCACGCGGACCTGCGCGGTGCCGTCCGGGTCGTACAGGTCGTGGCTGCTGGTGTCCGCCAGGTCGACCAGCGTGGTGCTGTGGCCGGCCGTCGCCGCACCCGTGTCGTCCAGGTGCCGGACGGTGAGCGTGTAGCTCTCCACCTCCCGGTGCACGGCGACCGGGGTGACCGCGACCGTGTCACCGGATCGGGCGACCACCCGGCCGGTGTAGTACCCGTCGGTGTCGCCGACCCGGGTGTCGGCGGTGACCGTGGCGGTCGCCGTACCGCCGGCCGGCACGGTCACCTGGCCGGCGCTCAGGGCGAACATCCCGCCCGGCGCGGGTGCCCCGTCCGGGCCGGTGACGTCGAGGGTGAGGTCCAGGGTGAGCGCGGCCGGGCCGTCGTTGCGCCAGGTCACCTGCCGGCTGATCGGCGTGTCGTCGTCGTGCGGCCAGACCGCCCGCCCGAACGAGACGCTCACCGGGTCGCTGGTGACGGTCTGACCGATCGCCCGGGCCACATCGACCCGCCCGGCACCCTGCTCGTACGCGGTCCGCTCCGGGTGCGGCCTGGCCGAGGCCATCAGTGTCGCCTTGAGCTGACCGGCCGTCCAGTCGCCGTGCTGCTGGGCGAGGAGCGCGACCGCGCCCGCGACGTGCGGCGCGGCCATCGACGTGCCGGAGATGGCGACGTACGACTCACCCACCGGCTCGCCGATCTGGCCGTCCGCGGCCCGGGCCGCGACGATCTCCACTCCCGGGGCGGTGAGGTCCGGCTTGATCGCCTCGTCGCCGACCCGCGGCCCGCGGCTGGAGAAGTCGGCGAGTTCGTCGTCGCGATCAACGGCACCGACCGCGAGTGCCGCGTCGGCGGTGCCGGGCGAGCCGACCGGCGCGAAGCCGCCGTCGTTGCCGGCGGAGACCACGAAGAGGGTGCCGGTCTGCTCGGTGAGCTGGGTCACCGCCTCCTCGAGCGGATCGGTCTCCGGCGTGTCCGGGCCGGTGAGGCTCATGTTCACCACGTCCGCCTGCTGTTCGACGGCGGCCCAGTGCATGCCCGCGAGGATGGCCGAGTCGGTGCAGAAACTGGTCTCGCAGACCTTGCCGGAGAGCAGTGTCGCGTCCGGTGCGACCCCCCGGTAGCTACCGCCGGAGGCGGCGCCGCTGCCGGCGATGATCGAGGCGACGTGGGTGCCGTGCCCCACCAGGTCGCCCGGGGCCGGGTCCTCGGTGAAGTTACGTGCCTCGGCCACCCGGCCGGTCAGGTCCGGGTGGTTGGTGTCCACACCGGTGTCGAGCACCGCGACGCGTACGCCCGCGCCGGTGTAGCCGGCCGCGTGGGCGGCCGGTGCCCCGATCTGCGGGACGCTGTGGTCGAGCGTGACCCGACGCCGGCCGTCGAGCCAGATCCGGTCGGCACCCCCCGCGCCGGCTCTGGCGCCGGACCGGCCGGTGACCGTCGCCCAGAACTCGTCCGCCCGATCCTTGTCGACCGTGCCGGCCACCCCGTCGATCGCGGGCAGGTCCCGGGTGACCGTGACGTCCGCCGGGGCGGCGGCGCGCCGATCGGCGCCACTGCGCTGGCGCAGCAGCACCGGCAGGTCGTCGCGCCGGGTGTCGTCGTAGCCGGCGGCGATCAGCCCGGTGACGTCGAAGAGCCGCGGGTCGACGCGGCCGCTGCCGATCAGCGGTAGCGCGTCCTGCGGCACGACCGAGAGCCGCCCCTGATCCCGTCGGGTCAGGAAGCGTACGTGCTCACGCCCGGGGGCGGGTCGCACGCTGGCGCCACCGGACGAGGAGACGGTCACCTTGTCTCCGGTGAGCAGGGTGACGGTGTTCGGGTGGTCGGTGGGCGTCGACGAGGCCGGCTCGGCCGTTGGCGCGGGCGGGACGGCCGCCGGTGCGGCCACCGCGACCGCCGGCGCGGCGAGCACGAGGGTGAGCGTGAGAGCTGCTCCGGTCAACTTCCGTGTTCGGTGCAACGGGTCCTCCTAGCTGAGGCGTCGTAACCGATGGAGACATCGACGTCGGTCAGCATTGCATACGCGGTATACAACGAAGAGTCGGAAAATTGACGGACTTACCGGCAGTAGGTGTGAAAGATCGGGATGATCTGCCGGTGACGTCCATGAAGCAACGTATGCTCGCCGGCGAGCTGTACCGGGCCGACGACCCGGAGATCGCCGCCGACCTGGCCCGCGCCACGCGGTTGATGGAACGCTTCAACACCAGCCCGGCCGACGACCCCCAGGCCCGGCTCGCGGCCCTGCGGGACCTGCTCGGCGCGGTGGGCGACGACACCTGGATCCGGCCACCGTTCTACTGCGACTACGGCTCACGGATCCGGATCGGGCCGCGCTGCTTCGTCAACTTCAACGCGGTCTTCCTCGACGTCGCGCCGATCTCCATCGGTGCCGACGTCCAGGTCGGGCCGAACGTCCAACTGCTCACCCCGACACACCCCGTCGAGCCGGAGCCGCGCCGGACGAAGTGGGAATCGGCCAGGCCGATCACGCTCGGCGACAACGTCTGGCTCGGCGGGGGCGTCATCGTGCTCGCCGGGGTGAACGTCGGGGCGAACACGGTAGTCGGCGCGGGCGCCGTGGTGACCCGCGACCTACCACCGAACGTCGTCGCGCTCGGCAATCCCGCTCGCCCCGTACGCCCCGTCGAATGACCCGATCAGGCCTGAGGTGCCGTCACCCCGGAGGTGCCTCGGTCAACCGCACCACCAGGTCCGCCCGGTCGGCGGTGCCGGTCACCAGCGCCGCGTTCCGCTCGTCGCTGCCCATCGCCCACGCCCGCGCCTCCGCCTCGGACCGGCCGTACGCGACGTGCCGGGCGGTGAGCCGGCGCAGCCGCAGCTCGGCGTCCAGGTCGAGGAACCAGGCCTGATGCAGCAGAGACCGCACCTCGTCCCAGGGGCTCTGCGACAGCAACAGGTAGTTGCCCTCGGTCACCACCAGGCGCACCGCCGGCGGCACCTCGATGGCTCCGGCGATCGGCTCCTCCAGGTCTCGGCGGAACGCGGGCGCGTAGACGGAGGTCGGTTCGAGCCGGTGCAGCCGACGCAGCAGGGAGACGTACCCGTTGGCGTCGAAGGTGTCGGCCGCGCCCTTGCGGTCGGCGCGGCCGAGCCGCTCCAGCTCCGACTGGGCGAGGTGGAAACCGTCCATCGGCACCAGCCGGGCGGCCGGCCCGACCTCGGCGACGATCCGCTCGGCGAGGGTGGACTTGCCCGCCCCCGGGGCGCCCGCGATGCCGAGCAGCTGGCGGGGACCCTCCTCGGCCAGCGAGCGCGCCCGCTCGATCAGCTCCTCGACCGGGAGCACGCGTGCCTGCGCCATCAGCTCAGGACCGCCTCGGTGATCGCGAACCGCGCCTGCACGGCGGCCTGCACGCTCTGCGGCTGCGGATCGAGGTCGAGCTCCGGCCGTCCGCCCGCCTCGGGGCCGCCGGCGTACGCCATCCGGGCCATCATCGGCCGCTCGACGCCGGTGTCCGCGAGCTCGATCAGCGCGGTGACGCGTGCACCCAGCGCCTCGGCGTACTCCCGGCCCCGGGCCAGCGCCTCGGCGATCGCGGCGTGCCGCACCTGCCGGTACGCCGGGCTGTCCGGCCGCAGCGACCACCAGGGCCCGGCGATCTCCACCTGATCCTGCTCGGCGAGGCGGAGCATGAGCTCGCCGAGGGCGGTGAAGTCGCTGACCGTGACGGTGGTGGTGACAGCGCCGTGCCAGGCGACCACCCGCTCGGTGGTACGCCGGGTCTCCGGTCGCACCCGCAGGTCACCGGTTTCCCTCCGGTCGATCGCCGTGCCCTCGCCGTCCAGCAGCACCCGGACGGCGGCGGCCCGTTCGGCCAGCCTGGTCAGGGTGGTCTCACGGTCCCGGTCGCGGGCCGTCACGGTGACCGTGAACGTGGCCAGCTCCGGCGCCACCTCCCGGTATGCCTCCCCGCGTACCGTCACCACCGGCCCGTCCACCATGCCCTCACCCTAGTCGTGGCCGCCGCCGGACGTCGGGCAGTGCTCAGCCCACACTCACGCCTGCGGCCGGCGACCGACGTACTTCACCACGTCCGCACCGGTCTCGCAGCCGGTCAGGTAGCCGCCGGCGGAACCCAGCTCCAGCAGGTACGCCAGCTCGGTGGTGTGATCCCCACCGGCCGGGAACTCACTGCGGCACTCGTCCAGCGTCCGAGCGAACAGCGCATGGCGCAGCTCCTGTGCCTGCCGATAGCGCTCGACCAGCCCGTCCTGGTCGTCCCGGCGCATGGCGTCGACCAGCCCGTCGAGTACCGCGCGGACCTGCTCCAGCTGGCGGAGCACCTGGTCCCGGTTCTGGAAGAGCATGTCCGCGATGCGTTCCGCGGGCGTGCCCACCACCCGGGTGCCGTCCCGGAAGCTCCCGGCGGCCAGGCCGAGCACGGCGTCCCGGACGTCCACGTCGGCCGCCGCTCCGGCGAGGCTGCCCGCAAGCAGGTGAGGGACGTGGGACGAGAGGGCGACCACCAAGTCGTGCACCATCGGCGCCATCGGCACCACGCGGGCCGAGAACACCGTCACGAGGAGGCCGGCCAGCAGCCGGAAGGGCCCGATCCCCTCGGACGCCGGGCAGAGGACCCAGGCCGCGCCGTCGAAGAGTTCGGGCACGGCGGCCGCCAGCCCGGAGCGCTCGGTGCCCGCCATGGGGTGGCCGGGCACGAACCGGCCGGCCAGACCCTGCTCGACGGCGAAGCGGGTCACCGCACCCTTGGTGCTGCCGACATCGGTGATCACACAGTGGTCACCGGTCTGCCTGGCCACGGTGAGCAGGGTCTCCGGCAGGCTCGAGAGCGGCCCGGCGAGGAACACGACGTCCCGGTCCCGGACCGCGTCCGCCAGCTCGTCGGGGAAACGAACGCCCTGGTCACGGCCCAGGGCACGGGTCGCCGGATCCTGGTCCCAACCGGCGACGTCCGGGTACGCCTCGCGCAGCCGGAGCAGGATGGAACCGCCGATGAGGCCAGTGCCCACCACCGCGACCTTCGGCGGCCCGACTGATCTGTCCACCATCACGTCCCTCGGCGTCCCGGTCGTGCCGCCACGGATGACGGCACGACCTCAGCCCTCGGCGAGCCGGCCGGCCACCGCCGCGACGCGCTCGTCGGACTCGGTCAGCGCGATCCGGATGTGCTGCTCACCGGCCGGGCCGTAGAAGGCGCCCGGGGCGACGAGGATGCCCCGGCGGGCCAGCCAGTCGACGGTCTTCCAACAGTCCTCACCGCGGGTCGCCCAGAGGTAGAGGCCCGCTTCCGAGTGCTCGATGGTGAAGCCGGCCGCGTCGAATGCCTGGTGCAGCGTCTCGCGCCGCGCCCGGTAGCGCTCCCGTTGCTCCTCGGCGTGCTGCTCGTCCTGCAGGGCTGCCACCATCGCCGCCTGCACGGGTGCGGGCACGATCATGCCGGCGTGCTTGCGCACCGCGAGCAACTCGGCCACCAGCGCGGGATCCCCGGCCACGAAACCGGCCCGGTAGCCGGCCAGGTTCGAACGCTTGGAGAGCGAGTGCACCGCCAGCACGCCGTCGTACGAGCCGCCGCAGACCTCGGGCGACAGCACCGAGACCGGCTCGGCCGACCAGCCCAGGGGCAGGTAGCACTCGTCACTGGCGACGACGGCGCCCCGTTCACGTGCCCAGTCGACCACCTTGCGCAGGTGGCGGGCGGGCAGAACCTTGCCGGTCGGGTTTCCCGGCGAGTTGACCCAGACCAGCCGGACCCGCGAGTTCGGGCCGACCGACGTCAGCGAGTCGCTGCGTACCGCCGTGGCGCCGGCGAGCCGGACACCGACCTCGTACGTCGGGTAGCTCACCGACGGCACCACGACCACGTCACCGGGCCCGATCCCGAGCAGGGTCGGCAGCCAGGCGACGAGCTCCTTGGAGCCGATGCTCGGCAGCACGCCCAGACCGTCCACCCCGGCGCCGCAGGCGCGGGCCACCCAGGCGCTGATCGCCGCCCGCAGTGCGGGGGTGCCGGCGGTCAGCGGGTAGCCGGGGGCGTCGGACGCGTCAGCCAGCGCCTGCCGGATCACCTGGGGCACCGGGTCGACCGGCGTGCCGACGGATAGGTTGATCAGACCGTCGGGGTGCGCCGCGGCCACGGTGGCCGACGCGTCCAGGGTGTCCCAGGGGAACTCCGGCAGGCGCGCCGAGACCGGCGCGGGGCGGTTCAGTGTCCCTCGCCGCGGGGCGGCTGCGCGGCGACGAACGCCGCGTCCTTCTCCACCTTGCCGATCTTCGAGGCGCCACCGGGCGAGCCGAGGTCCTCGAAGAACTCGTAGTTGGCGCCGGTGTAGTCCTTCCACTGCTCCGGGACGTCGTCCTCGTAGAAGATCGCCTCGACGGGGCAGACGGGCTCACAGGCACCACAGTCGACGCACTCGTCGGGGTGGATGTAGAGCATCCGGTTGCCCTCGTAAATGCAGTCGACCGGGCACTCCTCGATGCATGCCTTGTCGAGCACATCCACGCACGGCTCGGCGATGATGTAGGTCACCGGTCTTCTCCTCCGCAAGACGCGCCGCGATCTCCCGCGACGGTAAGAGCCTAGTATCTCGCCGGGGAGGGGGTCGATCGTGCTGGGTCAGCAGGATGTGGGACACCGGATCGTGATTCGGCGGATTGTAGGCATTCGCGAAGGCCGACCGCTCTTCTCCGACGCCCTCGGCGAGCTGGTCGAGCTGGACGAGACCCATCTCACGTTGGCCACCGCCCAGGGCCCGCTGCGGGTGCCCAGGTCCCAGGTGCACCGCGCCAAGCGGGTGCCACCGGCGCGCCGTCCCACCGCCGCAGCCGTGATCGATCTGGAGCTGGCCGCCGACGAGGCCTGGCCGGCGCCGACGCACGAACCGCTGGGCGGCTGGCTGCTGCGTGCCGCCGACGGCTGGACCGGCCGGGCCAACTCGGCGCTGCCGGTCGGCGACCCGGACCGGCCGCTGCCGGCAGCCCTCGACGCGGTCGAGCGGTGGTACGCCGAACGCGGGCTTCCCCCGATGGTGAACACCCCGCTGCCGCTCGCCGCTCCGGTCGGCGCCGAGTTGGACGCCCGGGGTTGGCGCAGCCGGCCACCGGTGCTGGTGCAGACCGCACCGCTGCCCCTGGCGCACGCCGCCTCGCCGGCCGGCGGCGCTGTTCGGCGGCAACCACACACGCCCGACGACGCCGCCGCGCAGGTGCCCGCCGCACCGGCTCAGGCCGCGCCGCCGCACCCGGAGCGGATGCCGGCGCCGGATGGTGGATCGGCGGACCCGGCGGCGCGGAAGGGGCCCGGCGAGCTGGCGGTGGTCCGGCTGATGCCCGCCCCCACGCCGGAGTGGCTGGCTGTCGTGGGCGACCGCAAGGCGGGCCTGCCGGACGCCGCCCGCCACGTGCTGACCGCCGTGGACCAGGTCCGTTTCGCGCACGCGTACGCCGACGGCACGCTGGTCGGGATCGGCCGGGGCACGGTGACCGGGCGGGGACGCTGGCTGGGGCTGACCCTCATCGAGGTGCTACCGGCGGCCCGCCGGCAGGGGTTGGCCGGCCGGATCGTCCGCGCGCTCGCCCAGTGGGGTGCGCAGGCCGGCGCCACGCACGCCTTCCTCCAGGTCGAACAGGGCAACACCGCGGCCGTGGCCCTCTACCGGCGCCTCGGCTTCACCACCCACCACACGTACCTGACCCGCGTCGCACCGCACTGACCCGTCCGGGGAGCGCGACCCGAGCCCGACCTGGCCGGGTCAGCTCGACCGCCCGGACCGGGTTCAGCGGCGGACGACCTTGGGGGGCTTGGCTGCCTTCAACTCGGTGTACCGCTTGAGGCTCTGCGACCGGTGATCGAGGCCGAGCGCGGTGGCGACCAGGTAGCCGACCAGCGTCCCCACCAGCGTGGCCCCGAGGTAGAGCCAGATCTGGGCGAAGAACGTGCCCGCGCCCCCGGCGAACGGGCTGTCGCCGACCAGCAGCGGGCCGACCAGCACGGTCAGCACCATCGCGACAAGCACCGCGCCCGCCACGTCGGCCGCCCAGTCGCCCAGCGGTCGACGCCGCGCCCACACGAAGGCGACCGCGGCGAGGATCACGCCGATCAGTACGAACATGCCGAGCGACACCCGGTCGGCGACGGTGTCGTCGCCGTCGAAACCGAAGTGGATGATCAGCCGGGCGACCACGTTGATCGCGAAGAGCACCCCGGCGAGCACCCCGATGTCGCGCCAACGCCTGTCCATCGCACGACCTCCCGCCACACCGTTCCCTCGAACGGTTTCCTGGCAGGAATATCTACCACTCGAACCTGTGTCTCGTCATCACCCGTGTGGGGACGGAGGCGGTGCGAGGATCTGGCGGAAACCCACCACGGCGAAGGTCATCGCGCCAGCAACGATCATGACGAGGCCGACCCAGTTGTCACCGGCGAGGAGCAGGTCCCCCTCGGACGTCCGGACCGCCGCGACAACCATCAGCAGGAACCACGGCACCGCCGGCAGCGCCACCGACCAGCGGCGCCCGACTGCCTGGTGGGCGAACCAGCCGAGCGCGATGTTCGCGGCGACCGCCACCAGCACCGACAGGCCGATGAGCTGGCCCGCCACCCGGAGCGTGGCGAGCAGCAACTCCAGCACCCCGGTCACCACACCGGCCACGATCGCCACGAGACCGCCGGCCACCCTGAGACCGAGGTCGAGCAGGTGCGGCGGCGGCCCCGCCGGCGGCGGGCTGGTCTCTTCCGGGGCGAGCGGCATCGGGGCGGCGGGCAGTGTCACCGCAGACCGGCCGCCGCTGCCGGGGCCCGGTCCGGGCGGTCGTCGACGAGGCCGGCGAAGAGGTCGTCCTCCCAGCCGTACGGGCCGCTGCCCGGCCCCTTCTCCCCCTTCGCGAGGGTGTAGTACTCCACGCCCATGAACTCGCCGCCGATACTGCCGGCGATCGTGTAGAGCCACGAGGTAGCCGGGATCTGGGTGGCGTGGGCGCGCATCGCGGCCTGCTTCGCGGCGTGCCGCTCGGTGGCGTCGATCCGGGCCGCGATCTGCTCGTCGGGAGTGCCGAACGGCAACTCCGAGACGTCGTCGATGCCGGCGAACGGGTTGTCGGACGACTCGACGAACTGGTTCATGCCGGCCTTGAGCACGCTGAGCGGCATGGCCGTCCAGTAGACCTTGGCCGGGGCGACGCCCTCGGCCTCGGCCAACTCGAC
This sequence comes from Micromonospora sp. NPDC023737, assembly GCF_040639715.1. Lineage (NCBI taxonomy): Bacteria > Bacillati > Actinomycetota > Actinomycetes > Micromonosporales > Micromonosporaceae > Micromonospora > Micromonospora sp. NPDC023737. The sequence continues at coordinate 361,951 of NZ_JBFAAL010000002.1, read as the reverse complement.
CGCGCGCATCGCCACCCGGTTCGCCTGGATGTGGTCCGGGTGCCCGTAGAAGCCGTTCTCGTCGTACGTGATCATGACCTGCGGCCGGATCTCGCGCATGACCTCGACCAGGTGTCCGGCGGCCTCGTCCAGGTCGGCCTGCCAGAAGGCCCGGCGGTGCTCGTTGGTGGCCAGCCCCATCATCCCGGAGTCGCGGTAGCGGCCCGCGCCGCCGAGGAAGCGGTGGTCGGTGACGCCCAGCGCGGCGCAGGCGGCGTTCAGCTCGGCGATCCGGTAGCCGCCGAGCTGGTCGGCCTGGTCGGCGGCGAGCTGTGCCAGGGCCGGCACGTGGATCTCGCCCTCCTCGCCGAGCGTGCAGGTCACCAGCGTCACGTGCGCGCCGGTGGCGGCGTAGTGGGCCATCGTCGAGCCGGTGGCGATGGTCTCGTCGTCGGGGTGCGCGTGGACCAGCAGCAGGCGGCGGTCGGGCAGGGTCGTCACGCCCGTCACTCTAACCGGCGGTTCCGTCCGGCCGACGCCAACGCGTCCGCGCAGGTCGGCCACATCACCCCGAGAGCCGACTTACGATCTGGCCGTGGACTATCCGGAGCTGGCCGCCCGCACCCGCCGGTTCAGCCACGGCGCGCCGCGCGCCGTCTCCGTGGCCGACGACGGATCCCGGGTGATCTTCCTGCGCTCGGCCGGCCCCGAGGATCCGGCCGACGCGCTCTGGCTCCTGGACGTCGCCACCGGCGAGGAACGGCTGGTCGCCGACCCGGCGGTGCTGCTCGGCGCGGACACCGGTCCCACCGAGCTCTCCCCCGGCGAGCGCGCGCTGCGCGAACGGCTACGGCTCAGCGCCGACGGCATCGGCTCGTACGCCCTGGACGCCGCCGGTCGGGTGGCGGTCTTCGCGATCGCCGGCCGGCTGTTCCGCGCCGACCTGGTGCACGGCGACGTCGTCGAGGTGGCCGCCGTCGGACCGGTGCTCGATCCGCGTCCGGATCCGACCGGCGAGCGGCTCGCCTACGTCACCGACGCGACGGACGGGGTTCGCCGGGGCGAGCTGCGGATCGTCGACGCCGACGGCACCGACACGATGCTGGCCGGCGAGGACTCCGGGGTCACCTGGGGCCTGGCCGAACACATCGCGGCCGAGGAGTTCAACCGCTTCCGCGGCTACTGGTGGGCGCCGGACGGCCGCTCGGTGCTCGCGGCGCGGGTCGACGAGTCCCGGCTCGACCGGTGGCACCTGCACGACCCGGCCGACCCGGCCACCCCGCCGACGACCGTCGCGTACCCACACGCCGGCGGGCCGAACGCCGAGGTCAGCCTGCACCTGCTGGACCTGGACGGCGGCTGGGTCGACGTGCACTGGGACCGGGAGACCTACCCCTACCTGACCGCCGTGAGCTGGACCGACGGCGGCCCGCTGATCACCGTGCTGCGTCGTTCGCAGCAGCACGGCCTCGTGCTCGCGGTGGATCCGCGCACCGGTGAGACCCAGGTGCACGCCGAGCTGGCCGATCCACGCTGGGTCGAGCCGATCGCCGGCACCCCCGCCCACCTGCCCGACGGCCGGGTGCTGGTCGGCGGCGAGCTGGCGCACGACGGGTACGACGCGCGCTGCCTGTTCGCCGACGGCACGCTGCTCACCCCACCCTCGCTGTACGTGCGGCGGGTGGTGGGACGGCTGCCCTCCGTCGGCGCGGGCGCCCCCGATCTGCTGGTGGAGGCGAGTGACGGTGAGCCGAGCGAGCGGCACCTGTTCCGGGTACGCACGACGATCGGCGGCGGGGTCGACGCCCGGCGGTTGACCTCCGACTCGGGCTGGCACACCGCCGCCGTCGGCGGGGACGTGCTCGCGGTGGGCGTCGCCTCGCTCGACCATGCGGGAACGCGGTGGACGGTGTGGCGGGGCGACGAGGAGGTGGCGGTGCTCGAGTCGCACGCCGCCGTCGCGCCGTACTCGCCGCTGCCGCTGCTGGAGCGGGTGACCGACCGGCGGTTGCCCAGCGCGGTGCTCTACCCGAACAGCTACGTCACCGGCCGCAGGCTACCTGTGCTGCTGGACGTCTACGGCGGCCCGGGCCACCAGGAGGTGGTCGCGGCACGGGCGGCCTGGCTGGAGCGGCAGTGGTGGGCCGATGCCGGGTTCGCGGTCGTGGTCGTCGACAACCGCGGTACGCCGGGCGTGGCGCCGTCGTTCGAGAAGGCGATCCACCGGCGGGTGGCCGACGTGGTCCTGATCGACCAGGTGGAGGCGCTCACCGCGCTCGCCGACAAGCACCCGGACCTGGATCTGAGCCGGGTGGCGGTGCGGGGCTGGTCGTTCGGCGGCTGGCTGGCCGGGCTGGCGGTGCTGCGCCATCCGGAGCTGTTCCGCTGCGGCATCGCCGGCGCTCCGGTGTCCGACTGGGGTCTCTACGACACCGCCTACACCGAGCGCTACCTCGGGATGCCGGACGAGGGCGTGGACGTCTACGCGCACCATTCGCTGGTCGAGTTGGCCGCCGAGCCGGTGACCGGTCCGGAGGAGGCTCGCCCGCTGCTGCTGGTACACGGCATGGCCGACGACAACGTGGTCGCCGCGCACACCCTGCGGCTGTCGGCCGCGCTGCTCTCCGCCGGGCGACCGCACTCGGTGCTGCCGCTGACCGGCGCGACGCACATGGCCGCCGGCGGCACCGCGGAGCGGCTGCTCCGGCTGGAGCTGGACTTCGTCCGCACGCACCTGCGGTAGGTCGGGCCCGGTCGACGCCCGCGGCGGCGCGATCGACCCGGAGAAAGCAGCCGACCCCCGGTCGACGACGCTGTCGACCGGGGGCCCGTTCCGTGCGGCGGGACTACTGCTTGACGTACGCGTTCACGAACGCGGGGTAGCCGAAGACGCTGGAGATGAAGACGCCGCCGGCCTTGGAGCCGTGCACGTTGTACGCCACGTCGACGAAGAGCGGCACCACCGGGGCGTACTCCTTCATGATCCGCTCGTCGAGCTTGGCCCACTCCGGGCCCTGCTCAGCGGGGGACATGGCCAGGATCCGGTCCATCTCCGCGTTGATCGCCGGGTCGTTGAAGTACGACTGGTTGCTGTTGCCCTCGGGCTTGATGGTGCGCCCGTCGTAGAGCACCGGCAGGATCGACGCGCCGCTCGGCCAGTCCGCCGCCCAGTTACCGATGTACAGGTCCCAGGGGTTGTCCTTCTTCTTGATCTCGTCGAGCTTCGCGTCGTCCGGGATGTTCCGCAGCGTGATCTTGAAGCCGGCCCGCTCCAGGTTGGCCTTGAGCTGGGTGCCCTGCAGCTGCTCGGTCGCGCCGTCGGAGACACCGAGGACCAGCTCCGGGGTCTGACCGCCGAGCAGCTCCTTGACCTTGTCCAGGTTGCCACTGGCCCCGGCCGGGTACGCGTCGTACGCCTTGTAGCCGATGGTCGACGGCGGCATCAGCGTGGTGAGCGGCGCGGCGACGGTCGGCCCACCCATCGCCTTGATCAGGCCCTCACGGTCGATCGCGTAGTTGAGCGCCTGGCGGATCTTCAGGTCCTTGACCCGCTGGTTGTTGATGACGAGCTGGTTGGCGCTCGGCGTCGGCGAGAGGATCGTGCGGGACTTCAGCGCGGCGTCCCCGGCCACCTTGGCGACCAGCGAGGCCGGCACGGTGTTGAAGGCGAGCGCGCTCTGGTCGGGCCCGTTGTCGGCGATCACCCGGTTGCTGGCGGCGTCCGGGGTCGGGCCGAAGGTCCAGACGAACTGGTCCGGGTACTGGTGCCGGACCGGGTCGGTCTTCGGGTCCCAGTTCGGGTTCCGGTCCAGGGTCAGCTTCACGCCGACCTGGTTCTCGGCGATCTTGTACGGCCCGGACGAGAACGGCTTGTTGTCCAGGTTGACGCCGGTGTCCTTGGCCGCCGGCAGCGGCGCGGTGGTCGGCAACGAGACCGCGAACGGCAGGTCGCAGCGCGGCTTGGCGAACTCGAAGCGGAGCGTCTTCTCGTCCGGGGTGGTCAGCCCCGGCGGCAGCGAGCCCTTGTTCTTCTTGAAGTCCCACTTGGTGTCGAACTGCGGGGTGTCGGCCAGCCACTCCTGGATGTAGGTCGGGCCGCCGGTGAGGTCCGGGTCGAAGGAGCGGGCGATGCCGTAGGCGATCTCCTTCGAGGTGATCGGGCTGCCGTCCTCGAACTTGACCCCGTCCTTGATCTTGAATTCCCAGACCTTGCAGTCGTTGTTGACGTCGCTGCCGGGGGTCTCGGCGAGGTCACCGACGAGGACCAGGCCGCCCTTGCCGTCGTCCTTCCAGGTGGTGAGGTAGCGGGCGAACAGCGGGCTCGCCATCAGGCCGGCGAACGAGTACGTCCGCTGCGGGTCCAAGTGGGAGATGGGCGTCTCCCGGATGATGCTGAAGGTGCCGCCCTTGCTCGCTCCCGCCACCTCCGCGGCCGGGCCCTGCGAGTCCTTCGGGTCGGTCGCGATCACCCCGGTCTGCGTACGGTCGGTGTCCACGGTGGTGCCTTCGCCCGTGTTCTTCGAGCAGGCACCCAACGCCACAACCAGTGCGATCGCTCCGCCTGCGGCGGCCACCACGCGTGGTCGCATCTCCTACCTCCTCCACCCATCTGACCTGCGGTCCGCCGGAGGTGGAACCGCCGACGTCCCGAGGATCGTAAAGAAGAAAACCTACGAGTTGTGTAACAGTTGTCGATAACTTCCATCATCACCGGGCGGCCCGGCCCCGGCCGCGCCGCCGCCACGACCGCCCGGCGTCAGCGCAGCCGCACCCGCGGATCGATGGCCGCGTACAACAGGTCGACCAGCACGTTCGCGAGCACCACGAAGACCGCGGCGATCAACACGGTGGCCATGATGGTGGGCAGGTCACCGGCCCGCACCGCGTCGACGGCCGTACGACCCAGGCCCTGGATGCCGAACGTCGTCTCGGTGATCACCGTGCCGCCGAGCGCGCCACCGACGTCGAGCCCGGCGATCGTCACCACCGGCGTGATCGCCGCGCGAAGCGCGTGCCGTCCGTACACCTTGGGCTTGGCCAGGCCCTTCGCCCGTGCGGTACGGACGAAGTCCTCCGAGAGCGTCTCCAGCATCTGCGCGCGGGAGAGCCGCGCGTAGATGGCGGAGAAGAGGAAGGCCAGTGAGACCCAGGCCAGCACCAGCCCGCTCGCCCACTTGAGCGGATTGTCGAGGAGCGACGTGTAGCTGGGCACCGGCAGCAGCCGCAGGTTGTAGACGAACACCAGCAGCAGTACCGCACCGACGAAGTAGAGCTGCAACGAGGCGCCGGTGAGTGAGAAGCCGATGGCGAGCCGGTCCAACCAGGTGCCGCGGCGCAGTGCCGAGACCATGCCGAGCCCCACCCCGAGCAGCAGCCAGAGGACCGCCGCCGGGATCACGATGCTGAGCGTCACCGGCAACACCCGCGCGATCGTGTCCGAGACCGCCTCGTTGGTGACGTACGACCAGCCCAGGCAGGGCGCGTCGCAGTGGCCGCCCTGGGCGCTGCCCAGGTCCCGACCGGTGACGATGCCCTTCATGTAGCCGGCGTACTGCGTGATCAGCGGATCGTTCAGGCCCAACTCGTCACGGACCCGCTCCAGCCGCTCCGGGTTGCAGTTCTTCGGACACATGCCGGTGACCGGGTCCCGGGGCAGGGCGAAGAACATCAGGAAGGTCAGCACGCTCACCGCGAAGAGGGTCAGGACCGCGGAGAAGAGCCGCTTGACCAGGAATCGCGTCATCAGAGCTCTCCTCCGTTCACGGCCACCGGGCCCCGCTCCGCCGCACTCGTCGTGCTCATCTCGACACCTCTACCGGGACGACTTCGGGTCGAGCGCGTCGCGCAGCGCGTCGCCGAAGAGGTTGAAGGCGAACACGAGCGCGAAGATCGTGATGCCGGGGAAGAAGACGTACGCCGGGTCGGTCTGGAGGTAGTCCAGGCTGCGGTAGATCATCCGGCCGAAGCTCGGCGTCTCGTCGCTCAGCCCGACGCCGATGAAGGAGAGCGCGGCCTCGCTGGTGATGAACTGCGGTACGGCCAGGGAGAACGACACCAGGATCGGGGCCCAGATGTTCGGCAGCAGCTGCCGGAAGACCATGTGCCCCAGTCCGGCGCCACTGGCCCGGGCCGCCTCGACGAACTCCCGCTCGCGCAGCGCGATCACCTGACCGCGGACCAGCCTGGCGGTGCTCGTCCAGCCGAAGATCGCGAAGACACCGATCAGCACCGCCACCCCGAAGGCCGGCGAGACCGCCTCCCGCTCGCCGTAGAAGCGCAGCACCAGCGTCGGAGTCAGAGCCAGCGCGATGACCAGGAACGGCATGGCCAGCGTCAGGTCGGTGATCCAGTTGATCACCGCGTCCAGCCAGCCGCCGAGATAGCCGGCGAGCGTGCCGAGCACGACGCCGAGCGTCGCGGTGATGACCGCCGCGGCGAACGCGATGAACAGCGAGGTACGCAGTCCGTAGATCAGCCGGATGAAGATGTCCCGGCCGAGCCCCGGCTCCAGGCCGAACCAGTGGTCGCCGGAGACCCCGCCGGAATAGCCCAGCGGCATTCCGAAGCCGTCCAGCAGGCTCTGGAACTGCTCCTTCGGGCCGATGCCGTAGAGCAGCTCGACCAGCGGGGCGGCGAGCGCCAGCAGCATGAAGAAGACCAGCATCCCGCCGCTGACCATCGCCGTACGGTCGCGACGCAACCGGATCCAGGCGAGCCGGCCCGGTGACCGGCCGACGACGTCCTTGCGTTCCGGCGCCTCCGGGCCGCCGGACTCGATCTCGGCCAGCGCGACACCCTCCACCGGGGACAGGCTCACTTCGACACCTCCTCGACGGTGACGTCGGCCGGACCAACGCTCTCCCCCGGCACCGGTCCGGACTCCGGGAAGTGGCAGGCGGTGGCCTGCCCGCCACCCCGCGACACCAGCGCCGGCTCCTCGGCCGCGCAGATCTCCTGCGCCTTCCAGCAGCGGGTGCGGAAGCGGCAGCCCGACGGTGGGTCGAGCGGGGTCGGCACGTCGCCGGTGAGCCGGATCCGGCCGCCGGGGCCGAGCTTCGTGACGTCCGGGATGGCCGACAGCAGCGCCCGGGTGTACGGGTGCTGCGGCCGCTCGTAGATGTCGACCCGCTCGCCGATCTCCACGATCTTGCCGAGGTACATCACGGCTACCCGCTGGCAGAAGTGCCGCACCACGGCCAGGTCGTGCGCGATGAACACGAACGCCAACCCCAGATCGCGCTGCAACTCGCGGAGCAGGTTGACGACCTGCGCCTGGATCGAGACGTCCAGGGCGGAGACCGGCTCGTCGGCGACGATGAGCTTCGGCCTCAGCGCCAGCGCCCGGGCGATGCCGATCCGCTGTCGCTGCCCGCCGGAGAACTCGTGCGGGTACCGGTTGTAGTGCTCCGGGTTCAGCCCGACGATCTCCAGCAGCTCCTGCACCCTGGCCTTGACGCCGCCGGGCGGCTCGATGCCGTTGACCTGCAACGGCATGGCGATGATCCGACCCACCGTGTGCCGGGGATTCAGCGAGGCGTACGGGTCCTGGAAGATTATCTGCAGGTCCTGGCGCAGCGGACGCAGCTGCCGCCGGCCGGCGTGCGTGATGTCCCGCCCCTCGAACTCGATCGTGCCGGCGGTCGGCTCCAGCAGCCGGACCAGCATCCGCCCGGTGGTGGTCTTGCCGCAGCCGGACTCACCCACCAGGCCGAGCGTCTCGCCCGGCCGCACGTCGAAGTCCAGCCCGTCGACCGCGCGCACGAGGCTCTGGCCGCGGAACCCGGTGCGTACCGGGAAGTGCTTCGCCAGCCCCCGCACCCGCAGCAGCGGCTCGTCCGCTGCCGGCGCCACGCTCACCTCACTCATCGAGCCCTGCCTTCGTTCGCGACTGCGGTACTCCGCTGCGCTGCGTTCCTCGCGCTCACCGACCCGCCTTCGATCGCGACTGCGGTACTCCGCTGCGCTGCGTTCCTCGCGCTCACCCACCCGCCTTCGATCGCGACTGCGGTACTCCGCTGCGCTGCGTTCCTCGCGCTCACCGAGCGACCCCCACGTGTGCGATGTCCTCGCGGTAGAGCCGGGTCCGCTCCTCGGTGGACAGGTGGCAGGCGACCAGGTGGCCCTCCCCGCCGGCCGGGCGCAGCTGCGGCACCTCGGTGCGGGACCGGTCGCCGTTGCGGTCGGCGTACCGGCAGCGCGGGTGGAAGGAACAGCCCGAGGGCAGGTTGATCAGGCTCGGCGGGTTGCCCCGGATCGGCACCAGGTCCGCGTCCGCGTCGCCGTGCAGGGACGGCACGCTGGAGAGCAGACCCCAGGTGTACGGGTGCTGCGGCCGGCGCAGCACCTGCTCGACACTGCCCCGCTCGACGGCCCGGCCGCCGTACATGACGAGTACGTCGTCGGCCACCTGGCTGACCACACCGAGGTCGTGGGTGATCATGATGATCGCCGAGTGGAACTCCGACTGGAGGTCGGCGAGCAGGTCCAGGATCTGCGCCTGCACGGTGACGTCCAGCGCGGTGGTCGGCTCGTCGGCGATGACCAGGTCGGGGTCGTTGACCAGCGCCATCGCGATCATCGCCCGCTGGCGCATGCCGCCCGAGAACTCGTGCGGGTACTGGTCGAACCGACGTGCCGGTTGGGGGATGCCGACCCGGCCGAGCATGTCGACCGCCCGCTGCCGGGCCTCCCGCCTGCCCGCGCCCGGGTGGTGCACCCGGTACGCCTCGGCGATCTGCCGCCCCACCGTGTAGTACGGGTGCAGCGCCGACAGCGGATCCTGGAAGATCATCGCCATGTCCCGGCCGCGCAGCCGGCGTACCTCCTCCTCCGGCAGGCCGACCAGTTGACGGCCGCCGACCGAGATCTCGCCGGTGATCGTCGTCCGCTTGGCGTTGTGCAGGCCGAGGATGGCCAGCGAGGTGACGCTCTTGCCCGATCCGGATTCACCGACGATGCCGAGCGTCCGGCCGCGCTCGACCGTGAAGGACACCCCGTCGACCGCACGGACCACGCCGTCCTCGGTGTCGAAACGGACCCGCAGATCGTCCACCCGCAAGTACGGCCCGCTGGTGGAACGCTGCTCGGGCACGCTGGGGCGGTCGCCCGGTTGCCCGGACGGCACCGACTTCGGCCTGTCCACGACCGCCTCCCTCAGTGACGAAGAGAACTTACAGACAATCCCTGAGGGTGAAAATAAGCTACAGGTCCGGCGGCTGTCAGCGGCCGTCAGCGTAACGACTCGGCAACGTCCGTGAACAGCCCTCACCAGCACATTCACGAAGTCCGCTGCTTCACCTCGGCACGCCGACGCACTTCGGGTGCGACGATGACAGCGGCAGTCAGGCAAGCATTCCCGCCGACACGAGGTGGAGGTGACCATGACCGTGGCGGTGTTCGACCACGAAGGCCCGTGGACCGAAGAGGAGTACCTCTCCCTCGGCGAGACGTCCCAGCGCGTCGAACTCTTCGACGGGAGCCTTCACGTGACCCCAGCACCGACCCCACGACACCAGCGCATCTCCCGCAAGCTCGGAAACATCTTCGAAGCAGCGGCCGAAGCCGTGGGACTCGAACTGCTCGAAGCGGTGAACGTCCGACTGCGGCCGGGCCGCATCCCGATTCCCGACATCGTGATCACTTCACCGGTGAACCTCGACGAGCCGTACGTCGAGGCGATGAGCGTCCGCCTGATCTGCGAGATCGTCTCACCCGGTAATGCCTCGACCGACAAGGTGCTCAAGATGCACTACTACGCGGCCGCCGGCATCGAGTGGTACCTGCTGGTGGATCAGGCGGCCGGGACGCTGCGCCTCTATCGACGCCGCGGCCGCCACTACGTCGAACACTCGGCGGCCAAGCGCGGCGAGACGCTGGAGCTGACCGAGCCGGTCCGGGCCACGATCCGGCCCGAAGAGCTGCTGCCCTGACGCAGGTCGGGCCACTGGCCTAGGGTCGGTCGCATGAGCGATCAACAGATCGAAGTGCGGTCGTGACCGAGTTCGACGCGGCGACCGCCGCCGTGCAGGCCGCAGTGGACGCCGGAGCCCGGTACGCCGACGCACGCGTGATGCAGCGGACCTACGAGTCGATGTCCGCACGCAACGGCGAGATCGAGGAGCTGACCCAGCACGAGAGCATCGGCCTCGGTGTACGCGCCCTGGTCGGGTCGAGCTGGGGCTTCTACGCCGTACCTGATCTCTCCGACTCCGCGGCCCGTGACGCCGGCCGGCGGGCCGCTCGGATCGCCGCCGCCAGCGCCCGCGTGCCCGGCCCGCCGATCGACCTGGTGCCCACCGAGGCGGTGACCGCGAGCTGGGCCTCCGAGTGCCACATCGACCCGCTCGGCGTGCCGCTCTCCGACAAGGGCGACCTGCTGGTGCAGTCGACCAGGGCCATGCGGGAGCACGGCGCCGACCTGGCCGAGGGGCTCTACCAGATCTGGGACACGACCAAGTGGTTCGTCTCCAGCGAGGGGCACCGGATCGACCAGCGCATCCGCGAGTGCGGCGGCGGCATCTCGGCCACCTCGATCGGCGACGGTGAGACCCAACGCCGTTCCTACCCCAGCTACCGGGGCCAGTACGGCACCACCGGCTGGGAACTCGTCGAGTCGTTGGACCTGGCCGCGCACGCCGCCCGGATCGCCGAGGAGTCCCGCGAACTGCTCACCGCTCCCCCGTGCCCGGCGGGCGAGACCGACCTGATCCTCGGCGGCGAACAGTTGGCTCTGCAGATCCACGAGTCGGTCGGGCACGCCATCGAGCTGGACCGGATCCTCGGCTGGGAGGCCGCCTTCGCCGGCACGTCCTGGCTGGACCTCGCCCAGCTCGGCTCGTTGCGATACGGCTCCGAGCTGATGAACGTCACCATCGATCCGACCATCCCGGGCGCGCTGGGCAGCTTCGGCTTCGACGACGAGGGCTCTCCCGCGGTGAAGCGGGACGCGGTGCGCGAGGGGCGCTGGGTGGGCGTGCTCGCCGGCCGGGACTCGGCCGCCGTCGCGGGCCTGGACTACGGCGGGAGCGTACGGTCCGACGGCTGGGCCCGGCTGCCGATGGTGCGGATGACGAACGTCGGACTCGAACCCGGCCCACACACGTTGGAGGAGATCATCGCGGCCACCGACGACGGGGTGCTGATGGACCTCAACCGGTCCTGGTCGATCGACGACAAGCGGCTCAACTTCCAGTTCGGCTGCGAGGTCGGCTGGGAGGTGAAGCGGGGCCGGCGCGGCCGGATGCTACGCAACCCGACCTACACCGGCATCGGGCCGCTCTTCTGGCGGTCGATGGACATGCTCTCCTCGGAGACCGTCGCCTGGGGCACGCCGAACTGCGGCAAGGGCCAGCCGGGCCAGACCGGGCACACCGGACATCCGGCCGCGCCGGCCCGGTTCCGCAACGTTCGCGTGGGGGTGTCCGCGTGAGCGCGAGGAGTGAGCCGGGTTTGCGAGCCCCGCAGTCGCGAACGGAAGGTGGGTCGGCATGACCGAGCTGGAACTCGCCGGCCAGGTGGTCGAACTGGTCCGCCGCGTGGGCGGCCCGGGCGCGGAGGCCGAGGCGGTCGTCACCCGGGCCGATCTGGCGTTGACCCGGTTCGCCAACTCCTTCATCCATCAGAACGTCGCCGAGTCGGGTGTCGGCGTCCGACTGCGGGTGCACGTCGACGGGCGTACCGCCGCAGGCAGCGGCAGCGAGGTGAGCCCGGAGGGGCTGCGCGCGTTGGTCGAGCGGACCCTGGCCGCCGCCCGGCTCTGCCCGCCCGACCCGGCCTGGCCCGGACTCACCCCACCCACCCCGACATCGGCGAGCGGGCCGGTCGACGAGGCCACCGCGTACGCCGACCCGGACGAGCGGGCCGAACGGGTCCGCGCCTTCGTCGACGCGGCCGGCGGACTGGAGGCGGCCGGCTACTGCCGTACCACCCACCGGTCATCGGGATTCGCGAACAGCGCGGGGCACTCGGCGTACGGGCACGCCGTCGAGGCGGCCATGGACGGCATCGCCCGCGCCGGGGGCGCGGACGGGGTCGCTCGGCTCTGCGCCGACCGGCTCGCCGACATCGACGGCGTCGCGCTGGGCGCCCGGGCGGCGGCCAAGGCTCGCGCGGCGGTGGCTCCCGTCGAGTTGCCGCCGGGACGCTACGAGGTGGTGTTCGAGCCGGCGGCGGTGGCGGACCTGCTCCAGAACCTGTCCTGGTACGGCTTCAACGGCAAGCGGCACGCCGAACGACAGTCCTTCGCCGAACCGGGGACCGCGCAGTTCGATCCCGCCGTCACCGTGGTCGACGATCCGCTCGCCGCGGTCGACCTGCCGTTCGATGTGGAGGGCACGCCCCGCCGGCGGTTGACGCTGGTCGAGGCCGGCATCACCGCCGCCGTCGTGCACGACCGGAGAACGGCCGCGGACGCGGGGGCGCAGTCCACCGGGCACGGGATCACTGGCGGCGCGAGCTTCGGGCCGATCCCCCGTAACCTGCGGCTGCTCGGCAGCGACGGGACGGGCGGGGACGCGGACGGCGGCCCTGGGGGTCCGGCAGCCGGTGCGGTCGCCGACCGGGACACCGCTGCCCTGGTCGCACAGGTCGCGCGCGGGTTGCTGGTCAGCGATCTGTGGTACACCCGGGTGCTCGACCCGAAGAGCCTGGTGGTGACCGGGTTGACGCGGAACGGGGTCTGGCTGATCGAGGACGGCGAGGTGACCTCGGCGGTACGCGACTTCCGATTCACCGAGTCGTACCCCCGGGCGCTGGGACCTGGGCGGGTGCTCGGCCTCGGCCGGCGTCCGGTCCGTCAACCGGACCGGTTGGACGGTGTCTGGTGGGAGGGCCCACCGCTACGGCTGGCCGAGTGGAACTTCACCGGTGGCGCCTCCGGCTGATCCGGCGGCGACACACGATCCGGGGGTGCCGGTGCTGCTCGGCCACCCCGGCGTCACGACGGGACAACGACTTACTTAACATCGTCACATCGATCATCGTTCCGGGGCTCCTGGGCCGGCCGGACACACGGGACGCCGCCTTGGACGAACGGCAAGCGAAGATCGGCGTAACGTGTGTCACTTAGCTGCGCCGGCGCGCCGGCGTGGTCGTTGGTGTGCGCATGACGTGGCAGGCGGGTGCGGTTTCAACGGTCCGCGTGCCGACCGGAGGAAGTTCCGCCCGCGCGGGTGCGGGCCCCGTCGAGGAGACGACTCGAATGACATCAACGGCAACGAGGCCGCGGGGAGCGCGGGCGCGCGCCGCCATCGCGGCGAAGACGTTGCGCACCGACCGCTGGTGGTTCGCCCCACTGATCACCGTCGTCGGACTCACCGCCTGGGTGGCGTACGCGACGGTCCGGGTCTACATGCACAACTGGTACTGGGTCGAGGACTTCCACTACCTGACCCCGTTCTACTCCCCGTGCATCACGGACCGGTGCGTCGAGGGCGCCGCGCACTTCGGACGGGTCCTCCCCGACTGGTGGATCATCCCCGAGGCCGCCTTCACCCTGCCCTTCCTGCTGCTGTTCCGGCTGACCTGCTACTACTACCGCAAGGCGTACTACCGGTCGTTCTGGCTCTCGCCGCCGGCCTGCGCGGTCCCGGACGGGCACCAGGGCTACAGCGGTGAGACCCGCTTCCCGCTGCTCGGGCAGAACCTGCACCGCTACTTCTTCTACGCCGCCGTGATCATCTCGCTGATCAACTCCTGGGACGCGGTCCTCGCCTTCCACTCGCCGGAGGGCTTCGGGTTCGGGCTGGGCAACCTCATCCTGATCGGCAACGTGGTGATGCTCTGGGCGTACACCATCTCCTGCCACTCCTGCCGGCACATCATCGGCGGCCGGCTCAAGCACTTCTCCAAGCATCCGCTGCGCTACCGGGCCTGGACCGGCGTGTCCTGGCTCAACGTCAGGCACATGCAGCTCGCCTGGATCACGCTCGGCACCCTGGCGCTGACCGACTTCTACGTCATGGCGGTCGCGGCCGAGTGGATCCCCGACCTGCGGTTCATCAACTAGAGGGCCTGGACATGACGACTACCACTCGCATCGAACGACACCACTACGACGTCGTCGTGATCGGCGCCGGCGGCGCCGGCCTGCGCGCGGCGATCGAGGCCCGGCTGGCCGGCAAGAAGACCGCGATCATCTCGAAGTCGCTGTTCGGCAAGGCGCACACGGTGATGGCCGAGGGCGGCGCCGCCGCCGCGATGGGCAACGTGAACCCACGCGACAGCTGGCAGGTGCACTTCCGCGACACCATGCGCGGCGGCAAGTTCCTGAACAACTTCCGGATGGCCGAGCTGCACGCGAAGGAGTCGCCGCAGCGGATCTGGGAGCTGGAGACGTACGGTGCGCTCTTCGACCGCACCAAGAACGGCAAGATCTCGCAGCGCAACTTCGGCGGCCACGAGTACCCGCGACTGGCGCACGTCGGCGACCGCACCGGTCTGGAGCTGATCCGCACCCTCCAGCAGAAGATCGTCTCGCTGCAGCAGGAGGACAAGCGCGAGTTCGGCTCGTACGACGCCCGGATCCGGGTCTTCGCCGAGACCACCATCACCGAGCTGCTGCTCGACGGCGACCGGGTGGCCGGGGCGTTCGGCTACTACCGGGAGTCCGGCGAGTTCATCCTCTTCGAGGCCCCCGCCGTGGTGCTGGCCACCGGTGGTGTCGGCCGGTCCTACAAGGTCACCTCGAACTCGTGGGAGTACACCGGGGACGGTCACGCGCTCGCGCTGCGCGCCGGGGCGAACCTGATCAACATGGAGTTCCTCCAGTTCCACCCGACCGGAATGGTCTGGCCGCCGTCGGTCAAGGGCATCCTGGTCACCGAGTCGGTCCGCGGCGACGGCGGCGTGCTGCGGAACTCCGACGGCAAGCGGTTCATGTTCGACTACGTGCCCGACGTCTTCCGCAAGCAGTACGCGGAGACCGAGGAGGAGGCAGACCGCTGGTACACCGACCCGGACAACAACCGCCGCCCGCCGGAGCTGCTCCCTCGTGACGAGGTGGCGCGGGCCATCAACAGCGAGGTCAAGGCCGGTCGGGGTACGCCGGCCGGCGGGGTCTACCTCGACATCGCGAGCCGCAAGTCGGCCGACGAGATCCGCCGCCGGCTGCCGTCGATGTACCACCAGTTCAAGGAACTGGCCGACGTCGACATCACCAAGGAGCCGATGGAGGTCGGCCCGACCTGTCACTACGTGATGGGCGGCGTCGAGGTGGAGCCCGACAGCGGGGCGGCGGTCGGCCACGTACGCGGCCTCTTCGCCGCCGGCGAGGTCTCCGGCGGGATGCACGGCTCCAACCGGCTCGGCGGCAACTCGCTGTCCGACCTGCTCGTCTTCGGCAAGCGCGCGGGCGGTCACGCCGCCTCGTACACCGACGGTCTGGCCGAGCGGCCGAAGGTCGCGGTACAGGCGGTCGAGGCCGCGGTGGAGACGGCGCTGGCGCCGTTGCAGCGGGACACGGGCGAGAGCCCGTACACCCTCCAGCAGGACCTCCAGGCGGTGATGGGGGATCTGGTCGGCATCATCCGACGCGAGGGCGAGTTGGCCGACGCCCTGATCCGCCTCGCCGAGCTGCGCGAGCGGGTGGCGAAGGTGAGCGCGGCCGGCGGGCGGCGCTACAACCCGGGCTGGCATCTCGCGCTGGATCTGCGCAACATGCTGGTGGTCTCCGAGTGCACGGCCAAGGCCGCGCTGGAGCGCCGCGAGTCGCGCGGTGGACACACCCGGGAGGACCACCCGGCCATGGACCCGCAGTGGCGCCGGATCAACCTGGTCTGCTCGCTGGACGGCGACACGGTGACGCTGACCCGCAAGCCGCTGCCGAAGATCCGCCCCGAGCTGATCACGCTGTTCGACCGCGCCGAGCTGGCCAAGTACCTGACGGACGAGGAACTCACGGAGTTCGACGCCCTCACCGAGGAGGAGCGCTGAGGTATGGGCACTGATCCGAAGCAGACGGCCGGCAAGCCGGCCGCGAAGCGACAGTTCCGCATCTGGCGGGGCGACGAGAACGGCGGCGACCTGCAGGACTACATGGTCGAGGTGAACGAGGGCGAGGTCGTCCTCGACGTCATCCACCGGCTGCAGGCCACCGACGCGCCCGACCTGGCCTGCCGGTGGAACTGCAAGGCGGGCAAGTGCGGCTCCTGCTCGATGGAGATCAACGGGAAGCCGCGGCTGGCCTGCATGACCCGGATGTCGACGTTCGAGCCGGAGGAGACGGTCTCGGTCACGCCGCTGCGCACGTTCCCGGTCATCCGGGACCTGGTCACCGACGTCTCGTTCAACTACGAGAAGGCTCGGGAGACCCCCGCGTTCGCGCCGCCGGCGGACGTGGCGCCCGGCGACTACCGGATGCAGCAGGTCGACGTGGAGCGCTCGCAGGAGTTCCGCAAGTGCATCGAGTGCTTCCTGTGCCAGAACGTGTGCCACGTGATCCGCGATCACGAGGAGAACAAGCCGGCCTTCTCCGGGCCGCGCTTCTTCATCCGGGCCGCGGAACTGGACATGCATCCGCTCGACACCCGGACCGACCGCAAGGAGTACGCGCAGGCGGAGATGGGCCTCGGTTACTGCAACATCACCAAGTGCTGCACCGAGGTCTGCCCCGAGCACATCAAGATCACCGACAACGGGATCATCCCCATGAAGGAACGCGCGGTCGACCGCAGGTACGATCCCCTTGTGAGGCTTGGTAGCAAGATCTTCCGTCGGGGTGAGACGCCCCAGAACAGCGTGACCAGTGCGCGCGCGGCCGGCCCGGCGACGCCCAGCACCAGCGCGGGCTTCCACTCGCACGCCGGTGGCTCGCACGACTCGCGGGCCGAGACCCAGGCGCAGAGTGGGGTGAACTGGCACCGCGAGGTCCCTCACCCGACCGCGCCGGCGGTGGATGAGCGGGGCAAGCTGCCGCTCACGGAGCTCACGTTCGACCGGGCGGCCGCGCCGTCGCCCTTCGGTGACGACGTGAGCTTCCCGCTCCCTCCGGAGCACCTCAACTTCGCCCACCCGGAGCAGGACAAGCACTGAGCTCGTCGACGACAACGATGACGGGGGCCGCGGCACTTGCCGCCGGCCCCCGCTTCTATTCTGCCCAGATGCCCGCTTCGTCATCAGCACGGCCCATTCGGGCCGGCCAAGACGGTTACCGGATGACCGGTTTCGCAGGCCCGGCCGGCGGGACGGCGAACGGTCAGCCGGCGGCGAGAAGGGGACGCAGGGCGGCCACGATGGGTGCGTCAGCGGGTAGCCAGGTCACCGAGTCAAGCTCGGCGGCGGAGAGCCAGCGCAGCCCCGAGTGCTCCAGCGGCTGGGGCTCGGCGTCACCGAGCAGGCGCGCGGCGTACACCTTGAGCACCGAGCGTCCGTGGGCCATCTTGACGTCGCGGCCGACCCGGTCGCCGATCTCCACGCGTACGGCCAGCTCCTCGACGCACTCCCGGGCCAGTGCCTCGGGCTCGGACTCCCCCGGTTCGACCTTGCCACCCGGGAACTCCCACATGCCGGCCACCTCCGGCGGTGCGGAGCGGGCGCACGCGAGCACCCGCCCGTCCCGGATGATCGCCGCGCCCACGATCACCTTGAGGTCCCGCCGCGCGGCCTGCCCGCCGCCACTCGCCCGTTCGGTCTGCACGGCCGTCCAGCGTGCCAGATCAATCGGCGGTTTGGGTACCGGAACCGGCCGCTAGGTCAGCAAGACCCGGAAGTGTGGGCGTGGACACACGAACCGCAGGGCGAAAGACTAGAAGCCACCGACAAGACACGGGATGGCGACGATTTGGCCACAAGCCGGCAACGGCGCCTGGGAGGTGCGGTGATGCGTGCGCTGTTCAACGGCCGAGCGAAGCAGGACTACCTCTCCGACGCACTCACACTGCTCCCGGGGTGGACCCGCGAGGGCGAGCAGATCCAACGCACCCTCGTGATCGACGACAGCCAGCACGCCGCCCTGACGGAGCGGGTGAAGGTGGTGGCGGACGCGCTGCACCTGCGGCCGGAGATCAGCCGCCGGGCGGACCACACCCAGATCCGGGTGGGGCACGGCAACGTCCCTCTCAGCGAGGGCGAGGTGCTGCTCGCCGCCCGGATCGAGGACGCCTACCGCGCGGTCACCGAGTCCTGACGGCCCGGCGTACCCTTCCCGATCATGACGGAACGGGCGGTCGTCTTCGACCTCGGCGGCGTCCTGGAGATCACCCCCTCGCTCGGCACCATCGCCCGGCGAGAGCCCGAGTTCGGAGGTTGGCGCGCGCTTCCTAACGTGAGGCGCATGGCCAATGCGACGTACGACCGCAAGGAGCAGTTTCAGCAGATCCAGAGTGGGTTGCTCGACGGGGAGCAGATCATCGCTGTCTACGACGCCGTCGGCACCGGCACCGGATTCATCGGCCTCACCGACCGGCGAGTGATCATCCAGGACCGCTCGTTCATCGGCAAGCGGTACGCGATCACCAGCATCCCGTACTCGAAGATCACCAGCGTGAGCGTGGTCAGCAACAAGTCTTGGGGCGGCTCGTTCTTCTCGACGGGCGCGATCGCGATCCACGTCGGTACGCACACCTACGAGGTGGAATTCCGTGGCACGCAGAAGAGCCACCACGTTCACAATGTGATCCTGCACTACATCTCCTGACCGCGGACCACGCCGCGGGAACCGGCGAGTGAGGGGCGGCGACGTGGCGGGCGGGAGGTCGGCGCGGTGAGGCACGCGGAGTTCGAAGACCCTCGCCTGGTGCAGGTGTACGACGCCGAATGCCGCTGGGGCCCCGACGACGAATTCTTCCTCGACGTGGTCGGCGAGACGCCCGCCGCCCGGGTGCTCGACCTCGGCTGCGGCACCGGACGGCTGACCATGGCGTTGGCGGCGGCCGGTCACACCGTCACCGGCGTCGACCCGGCGCACGCCTCCCTCGCCGCGGCCCGGCAGAAACCCGGTGCCGACCGGGTCACCTGGATCGAGGGCACGTCGGCCGTGCTGCCGACCGACGCGTACGACGTGGCAGTGATGACCAGCCACGTCGCCCAGATCTTCGCCACCCGCGCCGAGTGGGCGGCCACCCTCGCCGATCTGCGCCGGGCGTTGGTGCCCGGTGGCCGGCTGGTCTTCGACTCACGTGACCCGGCGGACCGGCGCTGGGAGAAGTGGAACCCGGTCGACTCCCGGCGCCGGATCGTCCTGCCGGGCGGCCGGAAGGTCGAGGCGTGGACCGAGGTGACGGCGATCGCCGCGGGCGACGTCGGCTTCGAGCACCACTACGTCTTTCCCGACGGCGAGGAGCTGTGCAGCTCGGCCACGCTGCGCTTCCGCACCGAACGGGACCTGCGCGACTCGCTGCGGATGGCCGGGTTCTACGTCGAGCACGTCTTCGGTGGCTGGGGGCGTGAGCCGGTCGGTGCGGGCGACGGCGAACTCGTGGTCATCGCCCGCCACGCCGCGACGCCGGAATAACCGTCGACGGAACGGGAAGAGAAACCGACCGCTCCGCCGACCCGGCGCGGACACCGAAGAGCGCGGCAGCTGGTGCGCCGCCGCGCCGGAGCTCAGGTTTCGGGAGAGACGACGATGACCGACCAACCGGACAGCTACCAGCGGGCGCTCGACACGGCGGAACGGCTCCTGGGTGCCCCGCTCACCCTTCCGCTCGCTCCCGGTGAGCCGGAGGTCGGGCAGGACTTCCGCCGCCTCGCCACCCTGCAGACGTTCGGCGAGTCGTGGCCGCGCCCCGGACTGGACCTCCGGAGCCGGGCCCTCGTCTCCGTCGCCATCGCGGCCACGCTCGGCACGCACGAGCCGCTGCGCGGGCAGCTGCGGATCGCGCTGCACTCCGGCGTCAGCAAGGAAGAGATCGTCGAGCTCTTCATTCACCTCGCCGCGTACGCCGGTGCGGCCCGCGCCTTCGACTGCTACCAGGTGGCGCTCGCGGTCTTCGGCGAGGGCTGACGCGCGCTGCGGCGCCGCTGGCAGCCGGCCTGACGGCCGGTCAGTCCCGCAGAGCGCAGGCGACGTGGAGGAACCGTTCGCCGATCTCGACGACGTCTTCGGCGCTCCATTCGAGGCCGGGCCCGGCGACGGTGACCTCGGTTCTCGACACGCCCGGCACCTCGGTCTCCTGCCAGCCGGCGACGAACCACACCTTTTCCTCCTCGGCGAGCGCCAGCGCCGCGTCGTTGAGCGCCTGCGCCGGGTGGGGTAGCCAGAGCCGGAACTGGTGCGTGTGCGGTGGGTCCGGATGAACCCGCGCGCCGGGCAGCGCGGCGAGGGCCGCGGCGACCGTGCGGGCGTGTCGCACGTACTCGGGGACGCGCGGCAGCACTCTGTCGAGTCCGGCGAGGGCGCTGAGGGCGGCCGGCCACTGCTGGTACAGCTGGCCGCCGTAACGGTGCCGCCAGACCCGGGCGTACGCGGCGAGTTCCGTGGTGCCGGCGAGCACCGCGCCGCTGATGCCGCCGAGCGTCTTGTAGAACGACACGTAGGTGCTGTCGGCGAGGCCGGCGATCTCGCTGAGGGTGTGCGCCAGGTAAGGGGTTGACTCCCAGATCCGTGCACCGTCGAAGTGCACGCGCGCCCCGATGGCGTGCGCCGCGGCGGATGCCGCCACGAGTTCGTCCCAGGAGGGGAGTACGAAACCCGCGTCGCGCAGCGGGAGTTCGAAGACGACGGTGCTCACCGGCTCGGCCAGCGCGCTTATCTCGTCGGCGGTGGGGTTGCGGGGCATGGTCGTCGGCCAGGTGCTGCGCAGGCCGCCCAGGTGGGCGTGGGCGTGCCGCTCGTGCACCTCCTGGTGCCCGAGCGGGTGCAGGGCGGCCGTGCGACGCCCGCTGACATCGGCACCGAAGCGCAGTGCCACCTGCTGCGCCATCGTGCCCGTGGGGAAGAAGACAGCGGCCTCGGCGCCGAGGAGTTCCGCGGTCCGCTCCTCCACCGTGGCGACCGGTCCGTCGCCGTAGAAGTCGGGCTGGCCGTCCAGGTCCCCGCCGGCGGCCAGCGCGGCGAGGTGGTCCCGCATGGTGGCCGGCCGGGCCCCGGAGAGGATTCGGTCGGAGGCCGCCTGGGCGGCCAGCCGACGCTGCCTTGTGTCGTGCATTCGCAGATCGTCGCAGACGACCTACCGACCGGCGGCAGGTCATTCCCCTACAGCTGTGGTGGACGCTGCTCGCTGTCGAGCTGCCCCGGATATGGGGCGTCCCATTTCCGGGGCAGCTCGACAGGAGCTCAGCGCAGGTCGCGAGCGGTCGCCGACACGCGTCCGGCCCCGCCACCGGCCTGATCTGTCGCAACGGCCCTTGGTGTGGCGCTCCCGGCCGACCTTCGGATCTGGTGGGGGCTGTCCAACGGAGTCCGGCACGGTATCGGCCTACCAAGTGCAAGTCTGATCCCTGAGTTCTCAAGCCCATACCCCACGTCCATCGCCCTGAAGCGTGCCTTGTGGAGTTCTCCCGGGACCACCAGGGCACGACACGCGGTGGGAGTCCGTGACGCAGCTGTGGGTAGACGTCGCTGACGAGTTGGAGGCCGTCGACACCGACATGCTCCGCAGCGACCGCATTGACGACCTTGGGTTCGGCGGGTGGGTGCCTCCCTACTCCTAACCGGAACGTGCACCGCGCTACTGCGTGAAATAGGCGGCGCTCTCGGCGTCTGCGGGGTAGTAGGACTCGATCGCGACCTCGTCGATCGTGATGTCCATCGGGGTGCCGAATGTCGTGATGGTCGAGAACAGTCGCAGCTCTCGTTCGCCGACGCGAAGGATCATCGGGATCACGACGTCGGTGTCGATCCATTGATTCGAGGCATCGTCGGGTTCGGGCGCCAGCAGTTCCTCGTAGAGCGCGGTGAGTTCAGGGTCGGGAGCAGTGGCGAGCTGGCGTGAGATCCGGGTGCGGAACACCGCGCGCACGTCGGCCAGGTTGACGACCATGCGAGCGAACCCGCGCGGGTCCAGTCCCAGCCGCACCAGGTTGACCGGCGGCCGCAGCAGGTCGGGAGCCACCTGTGCGAAGAACGGGTCGACAGCGCGATTGGTCATCACGATGTTCCAGCGGCGATCGAAGACCACCGCTGGATACGGCTCGTGCGCGCGGAGCACCCTGCGGATCGCATCGTGGACGGCCGACAGTGCATTGTCGTCGAGCGGACGCTCGGCGTAGCGGGGTGCGAAGCCCCCGGCGAGCAAGAGCCGGTTGCGATCACGTAGCGGCACGTGGAGCTGGTCCGCGAGTCGGAGGATCATGTCGACGCTCGGCTTGGATTTTCCCGTCTCGACCAGGCTGACGTGACGGGCCGAGACGTCCGCAGCGATCGCGAGGTCCAGTTGGCTGAGTCCCCGGCGTTGCCGCCACTGCCGCAGAAGTTCCCCGACCGTGTACACGATCATGAAGCGTACGCATCGGTGAGCCGGACGCCATGAAATCCGAGTTCATCGACAACCGAAGCGGCCACGGAAACACTGCGTCCATGACCATGGAGAACAAGAGCATCGTCCAACGGGCGCTGGCAGGGCTGATCGAGACAGGTGACGTTGATGCACTCGCACAGTTCCTGAGTGATGACTTCGTCCACCACAGGCCGGGTTCAACCACATCGACCAAGGGGGAATGGCTCGCCGCCGTCCGCGCTGCGCTGGTGCCGCTCGTCGGCATGCAGGTCGAGATCCATCAGGTGCTGGCCGACGGTGATCACGTCGTGGTGTACTCGCGGCGCTGGCTTCCCGATGCACGACCAGAGATCGCGGTCGTCGACATCTGGCGAATCGAGGATGGGCTGATCACCGAAGGGTGGGAGATCATCGAGCCGGTGGCCCAGGTGGCCGCCAATCTGGTGTGGTGGGAATCAGCTCATCCCTGACCGTGCGTACGGCGCACACCTCGCCGAACGCCAGGCCAGGTCCATTCCTGCCGTGATTGTGGGAAAACGTGGTCCGCCTAGACGTTGAAGCGGAACTCCACGACGTCGCCGTCCTGCATGACGTACTCCTTGCCCTCGATCCGGACCTTGCCGGCCGCCTTGGCGGCGGCCATGCTCCCGGCCGCGACCAGGTCGTCGTAGGAGACCACCTCGGCCTTGATGAAGCCGCGCTGGAAGTCGGAGTGGATCACACCGGCGGCCTCCGGCGCGGTCGCACCGATCGGGACGGTCCAGGCCCGCGCCTCCTTGGGACCGGCCGTGAGGTACGTCTGGAGCCCGAGCGTGCGGAACCCGACCCGGACCAACTGGTCCAGGCCCGGCTCGTTCTGCCCGATCGACTCGAGCAGCTCGCGGGCCTCGTCCTCCGGCAGGTCCACCAGCTCCGACTCGATCTTGGCGTCCATGAAGATCGCCTCCGCCGGGGCGACGAGCGCACGCATCTCGTCGAGGAACTCGGCGTTGCCGAGCTCGGCCTCGTCGACATTGAAGACGTAGAGGAACGGCTTCGTGGTGAGCAGGTGCAGCTCCCGAAGGTGCTCCAGCTCGACGCCGGCTTCCTTGGCGCCCGCGTACAGGGTGACGCCGGTGTCCAGCAGCTCGACGGCCTTCTTCGCGGCGGTCAGCGCGGCCGCGCGGTCCTTGCGGAGCTTGGCCTCCTTCTCCAGCCGCGGCACCGCCTTCTCCAGCGTCTGGATGTCGGCCAGGATCAGCTCGGTGTTGATCGTCTCGATGTCGTCGGCCGGGGACACCTTGCCGTCGACGTGCACCACGTTCGGGTCGGAGAAGGCGCGGACCACCTGGCAGATCGCCGAGGCGTCCCGGATGTTCGCGAGGAACGCGTTGCCCCGCCCCTGCCCCTTCGAGGCGCCGCGCACCAGGCCGGCGATGTCGACGAACGACACCGGCGCGGGCAGCACCTTCTGCGAGCTGAAGATCTCGGCGAGCTTGTGCAGCCGCTCGTCGGGCAACCCGACAACGCCGACGTTGGGCTCGATCGTGGCGAACGGGTAGTTCGCCGCGAGCACGTCGTTCTTGGTCAGCGCATTGAACAGGGTGCTCTTGCCGACGTTGGGCAGGCCGACGATGCCGATGGTGAGACTCACGACGAGCCAGCTTACGCCGACGACCTCCGCCCTCGGGAACGCGGTGCGGTGTTCGCGCGGCGGGTCGTCAGACCGAGGCTTCTTCGGCGAGCAGGGACGCCGGAACTGCCACGCCCCGGTCGCTCAGGCCTGGAGCAGGCGCGGGGTGATGACAGTCTCCGATACGGTGCCGTCCGCGGCGCGGCTGACCTCGTACGCCGAGACGTCCGCCCGGTCCGCGACCGCCTCGACCAGCTTGTCGCCCCGGTAGACGAGGCCGACGCCGTCGTCCGTGCAGTGCGAGACGGGCAGCGTGCCGTCGCCGACCAGCCGATGGATCAGGGGGCGGCGCTGCTCCTCGCTGTCGTAGTGCACGCCGTTGCCGTACGGCAGCCAGCCGAGCCCGTCGGTGTACGCCCGCAACTGCGGCCCGAAGCTGTCGGTGGCACCGCCCTTGTGCCAGCAGATCGAGCCGGCGGACACCCCGCCCAGCACCACCCCGGCCTGCCAGCACTCGTGCAGGATCTCGTCGAGGCCGTGCACCCGCCAGACCGCGACCAGGTTGGCAACGCTGCCGCCGCCGACCCAGATGACGTCCTGGGCGAGCAGGTGGGTGCGGATGTCGTCGACGTTCGGCATCGGGAAGAGCGCCAGGTGCGACATGCGGAACCGGGTGCCCGCGAAGGCACCGTAGAGCGCGGTGAACGTGGTGGGCTGGTCGCCGACCGCCTGCCCCAGGTAGCAGATGCGCGGTTCCGGGCCGGCCTGGGCCAGCTCCGCGGCGAGCTCGAAGATCGGCCCCGGCCGCAGGTCGTAAGGCCCCCGGCGGCGGCTGAAGAAGCCCATGCTCGTGGCGAGGATGGTCGGTTCGCTGGCAGGCACGGTGGTCCTTTCCGTCGCGGGCGGCGGCCCCGCCGACCATCCTGCCCCAGCCGTCATCGGGGCGGCGACCCGGTGGGCACCGGGTCGGGGTGCTGACCACCGCTGCCCACGGCCGGCCGGTGCACCGCCATGCCGGTCAGGAGCGGCGCAGTTGGCGGGGCACGATCACCGACGGCTCGCCGACGGGACAACCCGCCAGGGTCAGCTCGGCGGCCGAGAGCTGCCCGGGCGCCAGCTCGCGAAGCGCGGCGAGCGGAAGGGTGAACCGGGCCTCGGCCGACGGGCCGGCCACCCGCGACTCGCGCAGCATCCAGCGCACCTCGTCCACCGTCCAGCCCAACCCGAACCGCTCGGCGATCTCCCGGACGAGGCGCAGGCCGGGCCGGGTGTCGTCGTCGTAGAAGCGCATGCACCAGTGGTGCACCCACATGCCGAGCGCCCGCAGCCCGTCGTGATCGAGGGAGCGCGCCAGCCGGCCGCAGGCGGTGTCGGCGAAGGGGCGGGCGGGGTCGTCGGCGCGGTCCCGCTCGATCGCGCCGAGGGCAGCCGGCGCCACGGCACGCATCCGGCGGTAGAAGCCCTGGAGCACGGCCCGGTCCAGCGGAGGGTGGTCGCTCCGCGTCGCTTCCGGACCCGCCACGCTCGCCATCGCCGTACCCCTTCTTGAGTTGGTGGCCGGACCGTACCTTCCACTACCGACACTTTCGACGGCGCGGGCGGAACCACCCAGACGGACCCGGACGTCGCAGGGGTGCGTCGACCGGCAGCAACGCCGCCCGAGTCGAGCTTCAGACGCTCGTCTGCTTTCCCGCGCCGGCCTGGGCGTGTGGGGCGCGTAGCCGCCGATGGCTCCAGTCGATCAACGGCTGGAGCAGCGACATCAGCTCCTGACCGTCGGCGGTGGGGGCGTAGCGGATCTGGACCGGCGAGGACGGAATCACCGTTCGCTCGATCAGGCCGTCGGATTCGAGTTCCTTGAGTCGTTGGGCGAGCAGCCGGTCGGAGATGCCGGTCACGGCGGCCCGGTACTCCCCGAACCGGCGCGCGCCACGCATCCCGGCCAGCAGGATCGCCCCGGTCCACCGCCGGCCGACCAGCTCGAGGGAGTCCTGGAAGACTCGGCAACCGGAGTCGTCGATGTTCTGGTACCGCCGCAGGGCGGCGACCTCTGCACTCATCACTTACCAAATGTTAGTAACTAACCTCGGGTTTGCCCACCCGGCGGTCGGTCCCCACGCTTGGTTCCATGACCGACTACCGACAACCGATCACCTTCGGACTGAGCCTCGACCCGTCGAGCGAAAAACTGCCCGAAACACGACATCTGGCCCGCGCCGCCGCCGAGAGCGGCTTGACGTACCTGGCCGTACAGGACCACGCCTACCAGCCCGGCTACCTCGACACCTGGACACTGATCAGCCACCTCGCCGCCGAGACCGACCGGGTCTCGTTCCTCACCGACGTGGCCGACCTGCAACTGCGCCCGCCGACCATGCTCGCCAAGGCCGGCGCGTCGCTGAGCGTGCTCACCGGCGGCCGAGTCGTCCTCGGCGTCGGCGGCGGCCCCAGCTCGGACGCCGTCGCGGCCATGGGCGGCCCCCGGCGCAGCGGCGCGGAGACGATCACGTACACCGCGGAAGGGCTGCAGATCATGCGCCGGGCATTGGCCGGGGACACCGTCCAGTACCTCGGTGAGCAGCACACCGTCGAGGGGTACCAGGGCGGGCCGGTACCACCCACACCGGTACCGCTCTGGCTGGGCGGCCAGCGGCCCCGCATGCTGAAGGTCGCCGGCCGGTACGCCGACGGTTGGATCTCGCCACTCAACATCTACGTGCCACCGGCCGAGGTACCGGCCCGGCAACAGATCATCGACGACGCCGCCCGCGCCGCCGGCCGCGCCCCGACCGAGATCCGCCGTATCTACAACGTCATCGGCGCGATCGGCCCGAACGGCGGCGGCACCGGCCTCGTCGGCGACGCCCAGCTCTGGGTCGACACCCTGACCCGGTGGGCGGTCGACCTCGGCTTCGACACGTTCATCTTCTGGCCGACCACGTCGCCGCGCTCGCAACTGCGTGCGTTCGCCGACCGGGTGGTCCCGGCCGTCCGTGAGCAGGTACGCGAGATCAGGGAGCAGCGATGATCACCCTTCCCGAGTCACTGAGCGGCAGGCTCGTCACACCCGGCGACCGCCGGTACGCGACGTTGCGCTCGACGTACACCACCAGACACTCCCCCGCCGAGGTCCTGCTGCCGCAGACCTCGCGGCAGGTGGTCGACGCCGTCCGGTACGCCCGCGAACGGGGGCTGCCCGTGGCGGTGCGCAGCGGTGGACACGGCCTCGCCGGCACCTCGTCCAACGACGGCGGCCTGGTGATCGACCTCTCCGCCCTGAACCGGGTCGAAGTGCTCGACGAGCGGTCCCGGCTGGTCCGGGTCGAGGCCGGCGCCCGCTGGGCCGAGGTGGCGAAGACGCTGGCCCCGTACGGCCTGGCGATCAGCTCGGGCGACCACGGCAACGTCGGCGTGGGCGGGCTCGCCACCGGCGGCGGCGTCGGCTGGCTGGTCCGCCGGTTCGGGCTGACCATCGACCGGGTCAGGGCGGTGGAGGTGGTGCTCGCGGACGGGACGCTGATCCGCGCGGACGCCGAGCACGAGCCCGAACTGTTCTGGGTCGTTCGCGGCGCCGGGGCGGGGGCCGGCGTCGTGGTGGCGTTCGAGATCGAGGCTGAGGAGATCCGTAACGTCGGGCTGGCGCAGCTCGCCGTCGAGGCCACCCCGGACGGCGCGCCGGTACGGCAGTGGGCGGAGTACATGGCGCTGGCTCCCCGGGAGCTGAGCAGTGCCGCCGTGCTCTTCCCGTACGGCCGCTCGGTCGTCATGCAGATCACCGCGGTGGTGGCCGTCGAGAGCCTGCGCCGGGCGCGCCCGATCCTCGAACCGCTGCTCGCCATCGGCCGGCTGCTCGACCAGCGCACCGATCTCGTGCCCTACCCGGCCCTGGTGCCGACCAGCCATCTGCACGCGAACGTCGGGCAGCAGGCGAACCTGACCACCAACAGCCTGCTCACCATGGACGACGCCGCCGCCCGGGCGATCATGCGGGCCGCGAGCGGCCCGCAGCGGGCGCTGGTGCAGTTGCGATCGGTGGGCGGCGCGATCAACGATGTCGCCCCGATGGCGACCGCGTACCCGCACCGGCACCAGGACACCCTGGCCGTCGGCTCGGTCTTCCCGCCGCAGGGCGGACCCGCGCTGAACGCCGCCTGGCGTGGGGTCGCGGCGCGCTCCGACGGCGCGTACGTCAACTTCGAGAGCCGGCCGGACCGGGCCGCGTTCGACCGGATCTACCCCGGCGAGACCGGCCGACGAGTGGCGGAACTGTGGCGGAGGTACGACCCGGACGGCGTGTTCCGCCCCGCGCTGCTGGGCGGACGGCGGGACCGCACGACCGACCGCAGCCGCTGACGACGGCCCCGCGCGGCCCTGCGGCTGATCGGCGGTACGGCCACGTCCGATTCCCGCCAGCCGGTATCCGCCGGTTGGGGGCATCATCGGTGGCGTGGAGTTGGACTTCGAGCGGTGCTACCGGGCGGTCGACAGCCGTGACCAGCGATTCGACGGCTGGTTCTACACCGGCGTGACGTCGACCGGGATCTACTGCCGGCCATCCTGCCCGGCCACCACGCCGAAGCGGCAGAACGTCCGGTTCTTCCCGTCCGCGGCGGCGGCGCAGGGTGCGGGACTGCGCGCCTGCCGCCGCTGCCGGCCCGACGCCGCGCCCGGCTCACCGCAGTGGGACGTCCGCGCCGACGTGGTCGGCCGGGCCATGCGGCTGATCGCGGACGGGGTGGTCGACCGGGAGGGTGTGCCGGGGCTGGCCACGCGGCTCGGCTACACCGAACGGCACCTGCACCGGATGCTGCACGCCGAGGTCGGGGCGGGACCGCTCGCGCTGGCCCGGGCGCAGCGGGCGCAGACCGCCCGGATCCTGATCGAGACGACCGGGCTCGGCATGGCCGACGTCGCGTTCGCGGCGGGGTTCGGCAGCGTACGGCAGTTCAACGACACCGTCCGGGAGGTCTACGGCGTAGCACCGACGGAGCTGCGCCGGGCCCGCGGCCAGCGGCGCGTCGCGGGCGGCGCGGGGACGATCACGCTCCGGCTCGCGTACCGCCCGCCGCTGCACGCCACCGCGTTGCTGGACTTCCTCGCGCTGCGTGCGCTGCCCGGCGTCGAGGAGGTCCGGGACGGGACGTACCACCGGGGGCTGCGGTTGCCGCACGGCTCGGGCGAGGTGGCGCTGACGCCGGCGGACGGTTTCGTGTCGGCGGTGCTGCGCCTGACCGACATGCGTGACCTGTCCCCGGCGGTGGCCCGCTGCCGCCGCCTGCTGGACCTGGACGCGGACCCGGAGGCCGTGGACGGCACGCTCGGCGCTGACCCGGCGTTCGCCGCCGCCGTCGCGGCCGAGCCGGGCATCCGGCTGCCCCGCTCGGTGGACGGCTTCGAGATGGCGGTACGCGCGATCGTCGGCCAGCAGGTCTCGGTGTCGGCCGCCCGTACGACCCTGACCCGCCTCCTGGCCCACGCCGTCGCCGAACCCCCGCCGCCAACCTCCGGTGATCATGAAGTTGTCGCCTCGGACGACGGCGTGTCGCGACGACAACTTCATGATCAAGCCGGATTCCGGCCGGCCGGGTACGGGTTGCGGGGATTTCCGGGGGCGGAAGCGGTGGCGGGGTTGCCGGACTCGGCGTTCCGGATGCCGGCGGGGCGGCGGGAGACGATCCGGGGGCTGGCCCGGGCGGTGGCCGAGGGCGAGCTCGAACTCGCGCCCGGCGGCGACCGGGAGGAGACCGTCCGCCGGCTGATGGCGCTCCCCGGAGTCGGTCCCTGGACCGCCGGATACGTCGCGATGCGTGCGCTCGGCGACCCGGACGTCCTGCTCCCCACCGACCTGGCCGTCCGGCGCGGCGCGGCCGCGCGGGGCCTGCCCGACGACCCGAAGACCCTGGCCGCGTACGCGGACCGCTGGCGACCCTGGCGGTCCTACGCGGTGATCAGACTCTGGAGAGCGATATGACCACTGTAGACACGAGTGTGCTGGCCACCCCGGCCGGCCCGCTGAGCATCCTGGCCGGCCCGGACGGAGCGGTTCGGGCGGCCGGTTTCACCGACACCCCCGAGGCCCTGCTGCCACTCGTCCACCCGGCGCTACGAGCGCCGCTCCGACACCGGGCCGACCTCGGCCCGGTGACCACGGCCGTCCGTTCCTATCTCGACGGTGACCTGACCGCGATCGACGCGGTGCCCGTCGAGCAACGCACCGGCGGCGAGTTCCTGACGCACGCCTGGCAGGTGCTGCGCGACGTGAAGCCGGGCGAGCCGGTCACGTACACCGGATTCGCCGGGCTCGCCGGACGGCCGCTGGCGGTACGTGCCGCCGCAGCGGCCTGCGCCCGCAACGCGGCCGCGCTGTTCGTGCCCTGCCACCGGGTGCTGCGTACCGACGGGACCCTCGGCGGCTACCGCTGGGGGCTCGACGTGAAGAAGTGGCTTCTCGGTCATGAGCGGCGGTTGACGGCAAGCTGACACCGGCGCGGAGCGCAGTTGACGCTACCGTCGGGTAGTGCTTGCGGAGCGCAACGGCGACCCGCCCGCCCGGGTCGCCGCGGGCCCCCACCCGGTGCACAACCTCTGGCGGCTGCGCCGCTACCTGCGCCCGTACGCGACCGAGTTCGCCTGGGTGCTGCCCGCGGCGTTGGCCGCCACCGGGGCGGGCATCGCCGTACCGCTCGTGGTGCAGCAGGTCGTGGACGGGCCGGTGGCCCGGCGGGACCCGGTCGGTCTGCTCCAGCTCGGCGCTCTGGCGCTGCTGCTGGGGCTGGCCGAGGCGGTGCTCATCTTCATCCGCCGCTGGGTGCAGTCCTCCTCCGCCGTCGGCATGGAGGCGGCGCTGCGGGCCGACCTCTACGCCCACCTGCAACGGCTGCCGGCGAGCTTCCACGACCGGTGGCACTCCGGCCAGTTGCTCTCCCGGATCACCAGCGACCTGTCGGTGATCCGGCGGTTCCTCTCCTTCGGCCTGCTGTTCCTCGTGCTCAACGTGCTGACCTACGCGGTCGTGGTGGTGCTGCTGATCCGCCTGCACCCGGCGTTGGGGCTGCTGGTGGCCGCCAGCGCGGTGCCGCTGTTCCTGATCACGCGCCGGTTCGCCCGGCAGTACCATGCCGCGTCCCGGCGGATGCAGGACCAGCAGGGCGACGTGGCCACCCTGGTCGAGGAGACCGCACAGGGTCTGCGCACCATGCGGGCGTACGGGCGGGGGCCGCAACTGGCCTCCCGGTTCGGGGTCGCCGCCCGCACCCTGCACGACACCGGGGTCGGTAAGGGTCGGCTGCTGGCCCGCACCTCGGCCCTGCTCGACCTGGTGCCGAACCTGACCCTGGGTGTGGTGCTGGCCGCCGGGGCGGCCGCCGCCGCCCGAGGCGTACTGACGATCGGCGAGCTGGTCGCGTTCGTGAGCCTCCAGCTCATGCTCATCTGGCCGGTGCAGTCACTGGGCTGGATCATCGCGAACGGTCAGGAGGCGGCGACCGCCGCGGACCGCGTCCAGGAGGTGCTCGACACTCCCCCGCGGATCGTCGACTCGCCCGGCGCCATCGCGCTGCCCCGCTCGGCCGTACGCGGTCGGCTGAGCTTCGAGCACGTGTCGTTCGCCTACCCGGGCGCGTCGGCGCCGCTGCTGCGGGACATCGACCTGACCGTCGAGCCGGGCGAGACGCTCGCCCTGGTCGGCGCGACCGGCTGCGGCAAGAGCACGCTGCTCTCGCTGGTGCCGCGGCTGCACGACGTGACCGGTGGACGGATCACCCTGGACGGGCACGACCTGCGCGAGTTGCGGCTCGACTCGCTGCGCCGGCTCGTCGGGGTGGCGTTCGAGGAGCCCATCCTCTTCTCCATGTCGGTCCGGGAGAACCTCACCCTGGGCCGCCCGGACGCCGGTGAGGAGGAGATCCGGGCCGCGCTCGCGCTCGCCCAGGCCGACTTCGCGGACGACCTGCCGTGGGGGCTCGGCACCAGGGTCGGCGAACAGGGGCTCTCCCTCTCCGGCGGGCAGCGGCAGCGACTGGCGCTGGCCCGCGCGGTGCTGGGCCGCCCCGCGCTGCTCGTCCTCGACGACCCGCTCTCGGCACTCGACGTGCAGACCGAGGCGCTGGTGGAAGCGGCCCTGAAGCGGGTGCTGCGCGACTGCACCGCGCTGCTCGTCGTACACCGGCCGTCGACCATCGCGCTGGCCGATCGGGTGGCGCTCATCGAGGACGGTCGCGTCACCGCGGTCGGCCGGCACTCCGAGCTGCTCGCCACCGTGCCCGCGTACCGCACCCTGCTCTCCGCCGAACCCCCGCACATCGCGCAGCCCGCCGGGCCGGCGGACGCGGGGAAACCGCCGACCGCGGACGCGTCGCCGGGAAGCAGCGCGCCACTTCCCGGTGGTACGCCGGACGGGAGCGGGTTGGTGCGGTCGTGACGATCAAAGTGGCCGGCCGGGGCGGCCGGTGGCGGCCGCGGGCCCGCCGTCCGCCCGCGCCGGCGGGACTGCCACCGGCTGCACGGGAATCCCCACCGCCCGGCGCTGGCGCGCCAACCGAGGCGGCCGGGGCGGCACCGGCCGACAGCGATGAGCCCGAACTGACCCGGTGGCGCGGGCAGGCCACCGACCCGGACGCCGACCGCAGCCGCGCCGAGGAGAACACGCCGGCAGCGCTCGCCCGGCTACGCGTACAGAGTCGCGTGCTCCTGGCGGACCTGCTGCGCCCGCACCGCGGTCGCCTCGCCGCGGCGGTGGCGCTGCTGCTCGCCCAGAACGGCGCCGCGATGGCCGGGCCGTACCTCGTCATGCTCGGTATCGATCGGGGCATCGCGCCCCTGCGGGCGGGCGACCCCCGACCGCTGGTCGCCGTGGCCGGTGCGTTCGGGGCGGCGGCGCTGACCGAGTACGCGGCCCGCCGCGGCTTCCTCACCCTCTCGGCACGGATCGGCCAGGCCGTCCTGCTCGACCTCCGCCAACGCGTGTACGCGCACTTCCTGCGCCTGTCGGTGGCCTTCCACGAGCGGTACACGTCCGGCCGGATGGTCTCCCGGCTCACCAGCGACCTGGACTCGATCGCCGAGCTGGCCGACGGTGGCATCGACAGCCTCGTGCTCGCCGTGCTCTCCATCGTCTCCGTGGCCGCCATCCTGCTCTGGCTCGACCTTCCGCTGGCCGCCGTGACGCTGCTCGCCTTCCCGTTCCTGTTCTGGCTGTCCCGCTGGTTCGCGCGCGCCTCGGCCGGGGCGTACCGGCGGACCCGCGAGGCGGTGGCCCTCGTCATCGTCCACTTCATCGAGTCGATGCACGGCATCCGTGCCGTCCAGGCCTACCGCCGCGAGCCGCGCAACCAGCGCATCTTCGTCGCGCTCAGCGACGAGTACCGCCGGTCGAGCCTGCGCACCTTCCGGCTGATCGCCACGTACTCACCGGGCATCAAGGTGATCGGCAACGTGACGGTGGCGGCGGTGCTCTGCTACGGCGGCTGGCGGGTGCTCGGCGGGCAGACCGAGATCGGCGTGCTCGCCGCGTTCCTGCTCTACCTCCGGCGCTTCTTCGAGCCGATGCAGGAACTCAGCCAGTTCTACAACTCGTTGCAGTCCGCCACGGCGGCGTTGGAGAAGCTCGCCGGCGTGCTCGCCGAGCGGCCGACCGTCGCCGAGCCGGCCACACCGGTGCCGCTGCCGTCCGGCCCCGGCCACGGTGAGC
This sequence comes from Micromonospora sp. NPDC023737, assembly GCF_040639715.1. Lineage (NCBI taxonomy): Bacteria > Bacillati > Actinomycetota > Actinomycetes > Micromonosporales > Micromonosporaceae > Micromonospora > Micromonospora sp. NPDC023737. The sequence goes on along the minus strand of NZ_JBFAAL010000002.1, from coordinate 328,299 downwards.
TGACGTTCCGTGCGGTCTCCTTCGGCTACCGCCCCGGCGCGGCCATCCTCACCGACCTGGAGCTGATCGTGCCGGCCGGGCAGACCGTCGCCCTGATCGGGCCGACCGGCGCCGGCAAGTCGACGATCGCCAAGCTGGTCGCCCGGTTCTACGACCCGGTCACCGGCACGGTCAGCCTGGACGGCGTCGACCTCCGCGAGGTGGCCGACGCCGACCTGCGCCGGGCCGTGGTCCTGGTGACCCAGGAGAACCACCTGTTCACCGGCACCGTCGAGGAGAACATCAGGTTCGGCCGCCCGGACGCCGACGACGACGCCGTGCGGGCGGCCGCGCGCGCGGTCGGAGCACACGACTTCATCGCCGCCCTGCCCGACGGGTACGCCACCCAGGTGCACCGGCGCGGCGGGCGGCTCTCCGCCGGGCAGCGACAGCTGGTCGCGTTCGCCCGGGCCTTCCTGGCCGATCCGGCCGTACTGGTGCTCGACGAGGCGACCTCGTCACTGGACGTGCCGACGGAACGGCTCGTACAGCGGGCCCTCGGCACGATCCTGCGGGACCGGACGGCGCTGGTCATCGCGCACCGGCTCTCCACCGTGGAGATCGCCGACCGGGTGCTCGTGCTCGACGGCGGACGGATCGTCGAGGACGGCCCGCCCGATCGGCTCGCCCAAGCGGGCGGTCGGTACGCCGCCCTGCGCCGGCAGTGGCAGGACTCTCTCCGCTGACCGGGAGGGCTACCAGCGGTCGACGTGCAGCACCTCGTCCAGCGGCTGCCGGGTCGCCGGCCGGAAGCCCTCACCGGTGTACCAGGCGGTCGGAACCAGCGCCGCCTGACGTACCTCCTCGGGAAGACCGAGCAGCTCGGCCACCTCCGCCTCGTACACCAGGTGCAGGGTGGTCCAGGCGGTGCCGAGGCCGCGCGCCCGCGCGGCGAGCATGTAGCTCCACACCGCCGGCAGCACCGATCCCCACAGCCCGGCCTGGTTGCCGGCGGTGAGCTCGCCGCCGCCGGACAACCGCAGGCACGGCACCAGCAACACCGGCACCTGCCCCATGCGGTCGCCGAGCCACTCCACACTCTCGGTCACCCGGCGCTGCACCGCCGCTCGGGCCGGGTCGTCCGCGAAGAGCCGGCCCGCCGAGGACTCCGAGTCGAGGTACGCGCGCACCGCTCGCTGGTAGAGCAGGCCGATCTCGGCCCGCAGCATCGGATCGGTGACCAGCACGAAGTGCCACCCCTGCCGGTTGGAGCCGCTGGGCGCCTGCAACGCGATCTCCAGGCACTCCCGGACCAGCTCCATCGGCACCGGACGGGTGAGGTCCAGCCGGCGACGGACCGTACGGGTGGTGGTGAGCAACTCGTCGGGGCTCAGCGGAAGCGTCGGCACGAATTGCATCGTGTCACGCCGTCAACCGCGTGGTCCGGCCGTTGGCGGCTGCCTACGATCGCAGGATGACTGATACGGGGAGTACGGCGCGCACCGGCGTCCCCGAGCGTCCGACCCTGGACGGCATCGAGGAGACGTGGGCGCGCCGCTGGCAGGAGGAGGGCACGTACGCGTTCGACCGGGCGAAGCAGCGGTCCGACGTGTACTCCATCGACACGCCACCGCCCACCGTATCGGGCGAACTGCACATGGGGCACGTCTTCTCGTACACGCACACGGACACGATCGCCCGGTTCCAGCGGATGCGCGGCAAGGCCGTGTTCTACCCGATGGGCTGGGACGACAACGGCCTGCCCACCGAGCGCCGGGTGCAGAACGTCTACGGCGTGTGGTGCGACCCGGAGCTGCCGTACGACCCCGCCTGGCGTCCGCCGGCCACTCCCGTGACGGACGAGGCCCGGAAGAACCCCACCCCGATCTCGCGGCGTAACTTCATCGAGCTCTGCGAACGACTCACGGTCGCCGACGAGCAGATCTTCGAGGCGCTGTGGCGGCGGCTCGGACTGTCGGTGGACTGGTCGTTGACGTACACCACGATCGGCCGGATGGCGCGCGCCACCAGCCAGCGGGCGTTCCTGCGCAACCTGGCCCGCGGCGAGGCGTACCAGGCGGAGGCGCCGACGCTCTGGGACGTGGGCTTCGCCACCGCCGTGGCGCAGGCCGAGCTGGAGGACCGGGAACGCCCCGGCGCGTACCACCGGCTACGGTTCACCGGCCCGGGCGGGCGCGAGGTGCTGATCGACACGACCCGGCCGGAGTTGCTGCCGGCCTGCGTGGCGCTGGTCTGCCACCCGGACGACGAGCGGTACGCCGATCTGGTGGGCACCACCGTGCGCAGCCCGCTGTTCGGGGTCGAGGTGCCGGTGCACGCGCATTCGCTCGCCGACCCGGCCAAGGGCACCGGCATGGTGATGGTCTGCACGTTCGGCGACCTCAACGACGTGACCTGGTGGCGGGATCTGCAACTGGACACCCGCGTGGTGATCGGGCGGGACGGCCGGCTGCTGCCGGAACCGCCGGCCGGCGTGCCGGCACAGCCGTACGCGGCGTTGGCCGGGCAGACCGTCAACGGCGCCCGCCGTGAGCTCGTCGGGATGCTGGCCGATGCGGGTGACCTGGTCGGCGAGCCACGCCCCATCACCCATCCGGTGAAGTTCTACGAGCGGGGTGACCGGCCACTGGAGATCGTCTCCACCCGGCAGTGGTACCTGCGCAACGGCGGACGCGACCTGCAGCTGCGCGAGGAACTGCTCGCCCGTGGCCGGGAGCTGCGCTGGGTGCCGGAGCACATGCGGCACCGTTACGACCACTGGCTGGGCGGGCTGACCGGCGACTGGCTGGTCAGCCGGCAGCGCTTCTTCGGCGTGCCGGTGCCGGTGTGGTACCGGCTCGACGACGCTGGCGAGCCGGACCGGTCCCAGCCTCTCACGCCGGACGAGTCCGCGCTGCCTGTTGACCCTTCCAGCGACGCGCCGGCCGGATACGACGAGTCCCAGCGCGGTCGGCCCGGCGGTTTCGTCGGTGACCCGGACGTGCTGGACACCTGGGCAACCTCGTCCCTCAGCCCGCAGATCGTCGGCGGCTGGGAGACCGACCCGGACCTGTTCGACCGGGTGTTCCCGATGGACCTGCGACCGCAGGGGCACGACATCATCCGCACCTGGCTCTTCTCCACCGTCGTCCGCTCGCATCTGGAGCACGGTGTGCTCCCGTGGCGGGACGCGGAACTGTCCGGCTGGATCCTCGACCCCGACCGGAAGAAGATGTCCAAGTCCAAGGGGAACGTGGTGACCCCGATGGCGCTGCTGGAGCAGAGTGGCTCCGACGCGGTGCGGTACTGGGCGGCCAGCGGTAAGCCCGGCATGGACCTGGCGTTCGACCCGGCCCAAATCAAGATCGGCCGCCGGCTGGCGACCAAGGTGCTCAACGCGTCGAAGTTCGCCCTCGGGCTGGGTGCCGGCGACGCGCTGCGCGCCGCCGCCACCGAGCCGCTGGATCGTGCCATGCTCGCCGAACTCTCCGGTGTGGTCACGGCCGCGACGACCGCCCTCGAGGCGTACGACCACACCGCCGCGCTGCTGGCGACCGAGTCGTTCTTCTGGCGCTTCTGCGACGACTACATCGAACTGGTCAAGGAGCGCGCCTACGGCTCCGGGTCGGGGGCCGACTCGGCCCGGGCGGCGCTGGCCACCGCTCTCTCGGTGCAGTTGCGGCTCTTCGCGCCGGTGTTGCCGTTCGTCACCGAGGAGGTCTGGTCGTGGTGGCGGTACGGCTCGGTGCACCGCGCGCCGTGGCCGACGACGTACGAGGTGGGCCGGGCGATCGAGGGCGAGGGGGATCCGGAGCTGCTCCGGATCGCCGGGGAGGCGCTCAGCCAGGTGCGCCGGGCCAAGTCGGAGCGGAAGCTCTCGATGCGGGCCGAGGTGCCGCTCGCCGAGGCGCTCGGTCCGGCCGCCCTGTTGCAGAAACTCACCTTGGTCTCCGACGACCTACGGGCGGCCGGCCGGATCACCAAGCTGGACCTCCTCCCCGACCGCACGACGGAGCTGGTGATCGCGTCCGCCTTCTGACGACCCCTGCCCGCACTTTCGCGCAAAGGGTGGCCATTCGCGCGCGGAAGGCCACCCTTTGCCCGAAAGAGTGGCCTTCCCCGGACGGGGGGGGTGGGTTACCAGGTACGGAGGAAGCGGAGGCCCAGGAGGAAGGCGACTGCGGCCGGGCCGACCAGCAGGGTGATCGCCTGGAGCCGGTACGGCATCCGGTGCCGGGTCAACTCGGCCGCGTTGCCGAGCACGATCACCCCGGCCAGCATCAGGAACGCGCCCCACCAGCCGGCGTCGCCGAAGTCCACGAGGTGGACGCGGAGCAGCTGGAAGGTCGCTCCGAGCAGGGCCCCGGTCAGCGCGAGCAGTGCCACGGCCCGGTGCAGACCTCGGGCCAGCGGATGCGCCGGCCGCCACACGTAGGTGCCGGCGACCGCCAGGCACGGCACCATGATCATGACAGGCCAGCCCCGTCCCATGACGCCGAACATGAGCAGCGCGCCGGTGGCGAAGACCAGCACGCCGGCACAGCCGACCACGTAGCCGGCGAACGCCCGCCCGCCGCCCCGGGCCAGCAACGGCCCGCCGCACGCCGCTATGAGCGCGCCGGGGATCAGCACGAAAAGCGCCCACCAGTTGAAGTGCCCGCTGCTCCGGGCCAGCGTGGTGGTCACCGCGGCGGCCAGGCCGGCGACCACGAGGCTCACCAGCCAGTGCCGCCCGGTCTCCGTGCCGGGCCGCCCCGCCATGACCTGTCCCACTTCTGCGCTCACCCGTCAAGCCTCGCCGACCGGTCCGGCCCGGTCCATCCAGCCAGCCCTACCTTCGGGAGACCGGTTAACAGGGGCCCCTGCCGTACGCGAAGCGTCGACAGGGGCCCCCGTTTCCGAGCCGTAGATGTCAGCTGGTTTCGCCCGCCACGCTGAACGAACGCAGCCGGTCGATCGCCAGGACGGTGAAGCCGATGCTCACCAGTGCGGTCATCACCGCCGCCACCGGCACCGAGACGGTCGTCTCCAGCAGGCTGGTCGGTGCCAGTCGGTCGGCGAGGGCGATCACGTACTGCTGGATCGACAGCACCTTCGTGCCGCTCACGAAGTTGCCGAGCAGCCCCTCCCAGATCAGGACGTAGACCAGGCCGAGCAGCACCGGCCGCCGGGTGAGCAGGCTGAGCGCCAGGAACAGCGCCGAGTACGCCAACGCCCCGAGGCACCCGGCCACGGCGAGCGCCAGACCGAGGCGTACCGAGTGGGCCAGCACGCCCGCGACGTAGAGCGGCACGGCGACGGTGGCCGCGGTGACGCCGGTCGCCACCGCGAGCTTCGGCAGCACGATCTGCCAGCGCGGAAGCGGCTTCGTGAGGATGTGCACGACGGTGCCGTCGTCGATCTCCGCGCCGAGCACGCCGGTGCCGACGATCAGCGCGACGACCGGCAGCACCACGGCCAACCCGAGGCCGACCAGCACCGGCGGTCCCCACTCGCCCGGGTCCACCCCGAGTGAGCGGGAGAGCACGGCGAGTAGCACCAGCACGACGGGAAGTGGGAAGAGCATCAGGAACCGGCGGCGGCCGAAGAGGCCCCGGGCGGTTATCCAGGAAACTGTCGACATCTCAGGCCTCCACCAGGTAGGAGAAGACGCTCTCCAGGGATTCGTCCTCGGGCACCAGTTGCCGGACCCGGATGCTCTTCGCCAGGGCGATCCGGGGCAGTGCCCGGGTGAAGGCGCCGTAGTCGCCGGCCCGCACGGTCAGGCCGGTGCGGCCCAGTTCGACCCCGGTGACGGAGGGCTCGGCCATCAGCGCGACGGCCAACGCCCGGTCGTCGGTGGAGTGCACCGTGAAGACGTGCGGACGGTTGGTCATCAACCGGCGGATCGTGCGGAAGTCGCCGGAGGCGGCGAGGCGGCCGGCGACCATCACCTGGACGGTGCCGGAGACCTGCTCGACCTCTTCCAGGATGTGCGAGCTGAACAGGATGGTCCGGCCGGCGTCGCCGAGGCGGTGCAGCAGCTCCATCATGTGCAGCCGCTGGCGCGGGTCCATCCCGTTGAACGGCTCGTCGAGCAGCAGCACCTGCGGGTCGTGGACCAGCGCCGCGGCCACCCTCGTCCGCTGCCGCATGCCCTTGGAGTACGTGCCGATCCGCCGCTCCTGCGCGCCCTCCATCTCGACCAGCGCGATGGCCCGGCGGGCCGCCTCCTTCGGGTCGGGCAGCCGGTGCAGCTTCGCGCTGGCCAGCACGAACTCGTACGCGGTGAGGAACGTGTGCACCGCCTCCCGCTCGCTGACCAGACCGAGCCGGCGGTAGACGGCGGGGTTACGCCAGGTGGGCTCCCCGTCGAGCGCGACCGTGCCGCGGGACGGGGCCAGGAAACCGGCCATCATGTGCAGCAGGGTGGTCTTGCCCGCACCGTTCGGACCGAGCAGTCCGGTGACGCCCGGCCCGAGGCTCATGCTCACGTCGTTTACGGCGACCACGTTCCCGTACCAGCGGGAGACGCCGTCCAGGTCGAGGGTGGAGGTGGGGGTGGCCGGGGCCGCCGGCTCCGCGCTGATCGTGGTCATCGGGCGGCCACCTTCCGGTATCGCATGAACAGAAGGGCGACGCAGGCGGCCACCAGCAGCACGGCGGCGGCCACGTAGACCGGCCCGAAGCCGCCGATTTGATTTCCGGTCTGCCCGCCGGGTATCAGCAGGTCACCGAGGGTGTATTGGCCGACGGCATGGACCAGGGCGGTGGGCGAGCCGAGCATCGCCAACTCGTTGACCGTGCGGGACGGCATGATCGACAGGATGCCGACGATCGGGGCGGTCATCAGGAACACGGCCACGACGCCGCCGGCCGCGAAGGCTCGTTTGCCGGTGAGCGAGGCGATGAGCAGCCCGACCGAGGCGAAGACCACCGCCCACAGCGCGGCGTAGAGCAGGCCGGGCAGCAGGTCGAGCAACTCGTCCCAGACACCGCTCATCCCGTCCTTGGTGGTGAACGCGGCACCCAGGAACATCACCAGCTGCGGTGCCCCGAGCAGCAGCCAGAGCGCGCTGCCCAGCGCGGCCAGCTTGGCCAGGGCGTAGTCGGCGCGGGGCAGCGGGCGGGAGAAGTAGAGCGGCAGCACGCCGCTGTGCAGATCGCGGGAGACCAGCTCGGGGGCGACCACCGCGACGAAGAAGATGACCAGCCAGCTCATGTTGTCGGCGAACTGGGCGTAGGTCATCACCACCTCGCCGATCTGGCTGCGCACCGCGGTGACGCCGGCGGCGACCAGGGTGACGATGCCGATCACCAGCCACGGGAAGATCTTGGCCTTGGCGCTGCGTCCCAGACCGAACGCGGTGCGCAGGCCGTGCAGGTAGAGCGCGCCGAAGACGTGCCGGCGACCCAGCCGCGGACCGGTGTAGCGCTGGTAGCCGATGTCGTGGATGACGCCGGTCGGCTCAGACATGGCTGGGCTCCCTCGTGGCGAACAGCTCGGCCACCCGGTGCCGGCGCTGGTCGAGCCGGTGCAGCGGCAGGTCCAGCTCGGCGACCGCGCCGAGGATCAGATCGTAGGTGGCGTCGTCGGCGAGCGGGACGAGCAGCAGCCGACCGTCGCGGGTAACCGGCAGCTGGAGCGCGGCCAGCCGCGCGGCGAGATCTTCGGTGCCCTCGCTGACCTCCACGGCGAGCACGTCGGTGCTCGACGTCATCGCCGAGATGCGGTCGGCCCGCAGCAACCGTCCGCCGTCGATGGCGACCAGCGTGTCGCAGATCCGTTCCACCTCGCCGAGCAGGTGCGAGCAGACCAGAACGGCGATGCCGAACTCGGTGCCGATCCGGTGCACCAGGGCCAGCATCGCGTCCCGTCCCGCCGGGTCGAGGCCGTTGGTCGGCTCGTCGAGCAGCAGCAGGTCGGGATCGTGCACCAGCGCCTGAGCGAGCTTGACGCGTTGCTTCATGCCGGTGGAGTAACCACCGACCGGCCGGTAGCGCTCCTCGTAGAGCCCGACGTGCCGCAGCGCCTCGGAGGCCCGCTCCCGGGCGACCGTACGCGGCAGACCGCTGATCCGCCCGAGATGGGTGACCAGCTCGGCGGCGGTGAGGTCCGGCGGGAGGGCGTCGTGTTCCGGCATGTATCCGACCCGGGCACGGACGGCCGCCGAGTCGGTGGTCGGGTCCAGGTCGAGCACCCGGACCCGACCACTGGTCGGGGTGAGCAGGCCGAGCAGGATCTTGATCAGGGTCGACTTGCCGGCGCCGTTCGCGCCGACCAACCCGATGATCCCCGGCTCGACCGCGACGGTGAGGTCGGCCAGCGCCGTCACCCCACCCCCGTACGTCTTGGTCAGCGAATCCGTCGCGATCAGTGTCACGCCGACCAGCGTAGGCAGGCTTCGCTGGTCGTGGGGGACGCCTCGCCCCCGGTCCTCCCCTGATCCTCGCGGGCGTGCCCCCTTAAGGAGAGCGGTCCTGAGGCAACCGCGCACGCCGTCCACCGGCCGGCCGTTGAGGTTCCCTCGTGGAGTGGCACCCTCGACCGATCGCGGGTCTGCTGCGAAACTGTGTGCCGATCAGCGAGTGGGGGTGTGATGAGCAACGGGTGGGTGCTGCCCGACGAGGTGCTCCGCGACGCGCCGGCGTACACGCCGCGCCCGGGGGAACTGGCCGACCTTGAGCTGCTGCTGACCGGGGCGTACGCCCCCCTCACCGGCTTCATGACGCGCGCCGACCTGGTCTCCGTGAGCCGGCGCGCGCGGCTCGCCGACGACACCCCGTGGCAGGTCCCGGTGACCCTCCAGGTGCCGGCGGCGCTCGCCCAGGGGCTCGATCCACGTGATCCGGCGCGCCGGGCACTGGTGCTCACCGACGGCGAGGGCGCCCCGGTGGCGGCGCTGGACGTGGCCGACACGTGGCCGGTCCGCGATGGGGTCGCCGGCGTCGGCGGCTCCCTGCGCCGCCTGGGCGACGGCGGTCACGGGCCGTTCCAGCGGCTGCGCCGCGCCCCGGAGGAGGTACGCGCGCTGCTACCTGCCGGCCGGGTGCTCGGGGTGATCGCCGACCGGCCGCTGCACCGCCCGCAGCTCGCCCAGATCGCGCACGCCACCCGCACCCTCGGTGCGCACCTGCTCGTCCTGATCCCTGTCGGCGAGGACGGGGTCGGCGGGCTGCCGCCCGAGTCGCTGGTGCGCGCCGTGTTCGCCGCCCGCGACCGGATGCCGCCGGCCACTCTCGTCGCCGTACCGCTCTCCCGCGGCCGCGACGAGATCAGCGAGGCCCTGCTGCGGGCCCGGGTCTCGGCCGCGTACGGGGTGACCCACCTGCTCTCCACCGGCGACATGCTCCCCGGGGCCGGGCTGCGGGTGCTGGTGCCACGTGAGCTGGCCTACGACAGCCGGGACGGGCAGTGGCGCTGGCGGGAGGACATCCCGCCGCGCAACCGGCGGCTGGCGCTGACCCAGGCGGAGATCGACGACCTGTTGGACCGGGGCTTCCCGCTGCCCGAGTGGCACACGCCGCCCGCGGTCGCCAGGGAGCTGGCCCGGGCCCGTCCGGCGCGCCGGTACCGCGGGCTGGTGGTCTTCCTGACCGGGCTGTCCGGCTCGGGCAAGTCGACCATCGCCCGGGGCCTGTCGGACGCGCTGCGCGAGGGCGGCGAGCGGACCGTCACCCTGCTCGACGGTGATGTGGTGCGCCGGGAGCTCTCCGCCGGGCTCGGGTTCACCAAGGCCGACCGGAACCTGAACGTACGCCGGATCGGCTGGGTCGCCGCCGAGATCGCCCGGCACCGGGGGGTCGCCATCTGCTGCCCGATCGCCCCGTACGCGGCCGCCCGGGCGACCGCCCGGGAGATGGCGCTGGCCGCTGGGGCGGGTTTCGTGCTGGTGCACGTCGCCACCCCGCTGGAGGTCTGCGAGCAGCGTGACCGCAAGGGTTTGTACGCGCGGGCGCGCGCCGGCCTGGTCACCGGCATGACCGGCGTCGACGACCCGTACGAGGAGCCGACCGACGCCGATCTGGTGCTTGACACCAGCGATCTAACCGTGGACGAGGCGGTTGAGGCGGTGCTGCACCACCTCACCGAGACCGGCTGGGTCGAACCCAAGCATCCGCCGCTCTGAGCGCCGGGGATTCGTCGTGGGTGCGGCGTCGGCCGCGCGAGCCCGGCCGGTGGGCGGTTCGGCCTCGCGGGCGGGTGGCCGACCAGGCTGAGCCGCGCGGCCCTGATCGCGCATGCTCGGCCGACGGCTGGTCCCTCCGGGTCACCGTCGGGCCCACCCCGCTCCTTTCACCGGCTTCGGCCACGCGCTAATGTTCATTCTTGTTGAAACACGTTTGACCACGTGAGAGTACGTGAGCGGCCGGGAGGTGCGGCGGATGCTGGCGCAGCAGCGGCAGGCGACGATTCTGGAGCGGGTCCGCGCGGCGGGCGGCGTACGCGTCAGCGAACTGGCCGCCGAGTTCGGCGTCTCGGACATGACGATCCGGCGTGACCTGGAGACGCTGCACGAGCGCGGCCTGCTGGCCAAGGTGCACGGCGGGGCCACGGTGGCCGGGCCGGGATCGACCGACGAACCCGGGTTCCGGGCGAAGTCGGTGCGGCAGCCGGCCGAGAAGGCGGCCATCGCCGGCCGGGCGGCCCAACTGGTCCGACCGGGCGCGGCGGTCGCGCTCTCCGCCGGCACCACCACCGCCGAGCTCGCCCGCCGCCTGGTGGACGTGCCCGGGCTGACGGTGGTGACCAACTCGCTCCCGGTGGCCGAGATCATGCACGCGGGTGGGCGGCCGGACCAGACGGTGGTGCTCACCGGCGGGGTGCGGACGCCGTCCGATGCCCTGGTCGGGCCGCTGGCCGTCGGGGCGATCCGATCGCTGCATCTGGACCTGCTCTTCCTCGGCGTCCACGGGATCAGCGAGCGGGCCGGGTTCACCACGCCCAACCTCATGGAGGCGGAGACCGACCGCGCCCTGGTCGCGGCGGCCGACCGGCTGGTGGTGCTCGCCGACCACTCCAAGTGGGGCACCGTCGGCATCTCCTCGATCGTCGAACTGTCGGCCGCGCACGTGCTGATCAGCGACGACGGGCTGCCGACCGAGGCACGACGGATCCTCGGCGATCGCGTGGGCGAACTGGTGATGGTGCCGCCGACGGGCGCGCCGACGAATGGAGGGGCGGCGGAGTGAAGCGCACCGAGGTCCGGCTGGCCGACGGCCGGGAACTGATCTACTTCGACGAGCGGGACGACGCCGTCCGTGACCAGCCGGACCGGCGAGAGCTGCCGCCTCCACCGCACGCGTCGCAGTTGCGCTACGACCCGCTGACCGAGGAGTGGGTGGCGGTCGCCGTGCACCGGCAGACCCGCACCTTCCTGCCGCCGGCCGACGAGTGCCCCCTCGACCCGTCGGTGGGTGACCGGCTCACCGAGATCCCGGCGTCGGACTACGACGTGGTGGTCTTCGAGAACCGGTTTCCGTCCCTGAGCAGCCGGGTCGCCGACGCGCCCGGGGAGATCACCCCGTTCACCCCGTTCCGGCCGGGGCTCGGTCGCTGCGAGGTCGTCTGCTTCACCTCCGACCACAACGCCTCGTTCGCGAGCCTCTCCCCCACCCGGGTCCGTACGGTGATCGACGCGCTCGCCGACCGCACCGTGGCTCTGGGCGAGTTGCCCGGGGTGGAGCAGGTGTTCTGCTTCGAGAACCGGGGCGTGGAGATCGGCGTGACGCTGCACCACCCGCACGGCCAGATCTACGCGTACCCCTTCGTCACGCCGCGGACCCGGACGATGCTCGCCGCCGCGCGCCGGCACGCCGAGCGCACCGGCGGCAACCTCTACGCCGATGTGCTCGCCGCCGAGCGGGCCGCCGGCGAGCGGGTGGTCCTGGCCAACGAGCACTGGACGGCGTACGTCCCGGCGGCCGCCCGCTGGCCGTTCGAGGTGCACGTGGCCCCCAACCGACCGGTGCCGGACATCCCGGCGCTCGACGACGCCGAGCGGGACGCCTTCGGGCCGCTCTACCTGGACCTGCTGCGCCGGTTCGACGGGCTCTTCGACATGCCCATGCCCTACATCGCGGCCTGGCACCAGGCGCCGGTACGGATCGACCGTGAGCTGGGCCACCTGCACCTACAGCTGTTCAGCATCCGCAGGGCGAAGGACAAGCTGAAGTACCTGGCCGGCTCGGAGTCGGGCATGGGCGCCTTCATCAACGACATCGCACCGGAACGCGCCGCCGAACTCCTCCGTGCCGCCTGACCGGAGCCGCTCCGTCCAGGGACAGACGTGAAAACCCCCGGAACAGGGCGCGGGGGGCCCGGGACAGGGCCCCCCGCGGGGAAGGGACGGCTGGCTGTGCACGACAGCCGGGAAGGCTGGCTGATTGGCACTCGTGCCGCGCGGTCACCGCGGCCAACCCTCCTGGACGCGACTGGCATCTCGTCCACGCTGGTCAACGAGGCGCGCCGAGTCGAGTGACGGAAAAATAATCCGTCCGGCACGACGAAGCCCGCCGGCGCGATGCCGGCGGGCTTCGTCGTTGCTGGTGGAGATCAGGCAGCCAGCTTGCGGGCCAGGTTCTCGTCGAGCGCGTTCATGAACTCGTCGGTGGTCAGCCACGGGGCGTCGCGCGAGATCAGCAGCGCGAGGTCCTTGGTCATCTGGCCGCCTTCGACGGTGTCGACGATGACCTGCTCCAGGGTGTTGGCGAACTCGGTGACCGCCGGGGTGCCGTCCAGCTTGCCCCGGTGGGCCAGGCCCCGGGTCCAGGCGTAGATCGAGGCGATCGGGTTGGTCGAGGTCTTCTCGCCCTTCTGCCACTGCCGGTAGTGCCGGGTGACCGTGCCGTGCGCGGCCTCGGCCTCGACGGTGCGGCCGTCCGGGGAGAGCAGGACGGAGGTCATCAGACCCAGCGAGCCGAAGCCCTGCGCGACGGTGTCGGACTGCACGTCACCGTCGTAGTTCTTGCAGGCCCAGACGTAGCCGCCCTCCCACTTCAGCGCGGCGGCGACCATGTCGTCGATCAGCCGGTGCTCGTAGGTGAGGCCGGCGGCGTCGAACTCCGCCTTGAACTCGTTCTCGAACACCTCGGCGAAGATGTCCTTGAACCGGCCGTCGTACGCCTTCAGGATGGTGTTCTTGGTCGACAGGTAGACCGGGTAGCCGCGGTCCAGGCCGTACCGGAACGAGGCCCGGGCGAAGTCCCGGATCGACTCGTCGAAGTTGTACATGCCCATGGCGATGCCGCCGCCGGAGAAGTTGGCGACCTCCATCTCCACCGGCGCGGAGCCGTCGGCCGGGGTGTAGGTGACGGTCACCTTGCCGGGGCCCGGCACCACGAAGTCGGTGGCCTTGTACTGGTCACCGTGGGCGTGCCGGCCGATGATGATCGGCTTGGTCCAGCCGGGAACCAGCCGCGGCACGTTGGACATGATGATCGGCTCACGGAAGACGACGCCGCCGAGGATGTTGCGGATGGTGCCGTTCGGCGACCGCCACATCTTCTTGAGGCCGAACTCCTCCACCCGGGCCTCGTCCGGGGTGATCGTCGCGCACTTGACGCCGACGCCGTGCTCCTTGATGGCGTTGGCGGCGTCGACGGTGACCTGGTCGTCGGTCTCGTCGCGGTGCTGGATCGACAGGTCGTAGTAGTGCAGGTCGACGTCGAGGTAGGGCAGGATCAGCTGCTCACGGATCTGCTTCCAGATGATCCGCGTCATCTCGTCGCCGTCGAGCTCCACGACCGGGTTGTTTACCTTGATCTTCGCCATCGGCCGGCGCTCCTCTCGGGGGACACGTGCTCAAGCAGTACGAGCGTACTGGAAACTTCCCGGCAGCCCCCAGCCGGCCTCGGTGGCACGGAGATCGGGGCGGCCGACGCGGAAGATCACTGGCATCATCGCCGGATGCCACTGAGCCGTACCCACGGGTCTATCACGGTCACCGCGATCACCGACGGCGAGGGGCCGTTCTTCGCGCCCCGCACGGAGGCGTTCCCGGGCGCCACCACCGAACAGTGGCGGGAGGCCGACCGCCGGGATCCGGACGCGGTGACCGCCGACGGCCGGTGGTGGCTGCACTTCCGCTGCTTCGCGATCCGGGCCGGCGACGGGCCGGCAACCCTGGTGGACGCCGGCATCGGGCCCGCCGACTCACCCGCCGCGACGTGGGCGCCGGTGCCGGGTCGACTCCCCGCCGAACTGGCCGCCGCCGGCATCGACCCGGCGGACGTACGGACCGTCGTGCTCACCCACCTGCACACCGACCACGTCGGCTGGGCCGTCACCGGGTCGCCCGGCACGCCGTACTTCCGAAACGCCACGTACCTGGTCCAGCGTGCCGAGGTAGCCGCCATCGACCGGGTCAACCCGGAGCTGCGGGCCGGGCTGATCGCACCGTTGCGCGCCGCCGGCCAGCTGCGGGAGGTCGACGGCGAGACCACCATCGGGCCCGGCGTACGACTGCTGCCGACGCCCGGGCACACTCCCGGGCACCAGTGCGTGCTGGTGGAGGCGGACGAGTCGCGGCTGCTGCTCACCGGCGACCTGCTGGTGCACGCCGTGCAGCTGGTCGCTCCCGAACTCGCGTACGCCCACGAGGAGGACCCGGCGACAGCCCGCGCGTCCCGCACAGACCTGCTACGCACCCTCTCCGAGGCCGGCCCCACGACCCTGGCCACCCCCCACCTAGGCACCCCCTTCCACCCCCTCCCTTGACCCCCTCCTCCCGCCGCATCCCCGGTGATCATGAAGTTGTTGCCCACCGACTCGGCGTGTCGAGGCAATAACTTCATGATCACCGGGGCGGGGGCGGGACGGGGACGGGGTGGGGTGGGTGGGGATGGCAGGAGGGGGGGGGCCCGGCGGGGGGGGCCCCCCCAGGGGGGGCGGGATGAACATTGATTGGGGGTCTGGGGGGGGGGGGGGGGGGGGGGGGGGGGGGGGGGGGGGGGGGGGGGGGGGGGGGGTGGGGGGGGGGGGGGGGGGGGGGGGGGCGCCCCCGGCCCCCCCCCCCCCCCTCCTGGGTGGTGCTCAAGTCACATGTTGGCGACGTCGGCCTGCTTGGCGCGGACGGCCTCGGCAGCCTCCTTGAGGCTGTTGAGCTCGTCGGCGTCGAGGTCGGTCTCGACGACCCGCTTCACGCCCTCGGCGCCGATCTGCGCCTCGACGCCCAGGTAGACGCCCGAGATGCCGTACTCGCCGTCGACCCAGGCGCAGACCGGCATGATCTCGCCCGAGTCCTCGGCGACGGCCTTCGCCATCTTGGCGGCGGCGGCGGAGGGGGCGTAGTACGCGGAACCGGTCTTCAGCAGCGCGACGACCTCGGCGCCACCGTTCCGGGTCTTGACCACGAGCTCCTCGATCTGCCCGTCGGGCATGACCTCGCGCAGCGGCTTGCCGTTGACGGTGCTCTTCGAGGGCACCGGCACCATGGTGTCGCCGTGCGAGCCGAGGGTGAGGGTCTTGACCGACTTCACCGGTACGTTCAGCGCCTCGGCCACGAAGTTGGTGAACCGGGCCGTGTCCAGCATGCCGGCCTGGCCGAGCACCCGGTTCTTCGGGAACTGGGTGGCGAGCTGAGCCAGGGCGGTCATCTCGTCGAGCGGGTTGGAGACGACGATCACGACGGCGTTCGGGGCGTACTTGGCGACGTTCTCGGAGACCTGGCGGACGATTTTGGCGTTCGTCTCCAGCAGATCCATCCGGCTCATGCCCGGCTTGCGTGGCAGACCCGCGGTGATGACGACGACATCGGAGCCCTCAATGGCCTCGTAGCCCTCGCCGTTCGGGCCGGTGGTGACGCCGACGACCTTGGTCTCGAAGCCCTCGACCGGGCGCGACTGGTTGAGGTCCAGCGCGAGGCCCGCCGGCTTGCCCTCCACGATGTCGGTGATCACAACGGTGTCGAAGACGTCGTACTCGGCCAGGCGCTGTGCGGTGGTGGAGCCGTAGAAGCCGGCCCCGACGACAGTGACCTTCTTACCCATGGTCGTCCCACTCCCTGATACCAGTCGGTTTTCCGGACCGTATCAGTCATCCTGGCACCGATCCGGCCAGGGGCGGACGGTTATGACGCCGTTGGACTGGAAGGGGTCCCCTATCCGGAATCCGTCGGCGGAGCGGGTCAGCCCTGCTCGGCGCGCTCGACCACGTTGGTGAGCAGCATGGCCCGGGTCATCGGCCCGACCCCGCCCGGCATCGGCACCAGCGCGCCGGCCACCTCCACCACTGCCGAGTCCACGTCGCCGGTGTAGCGGCCCTTGCCGTCCGGGCCGACCACCCGGGTGATGCCCACGTCGACCACCACCGCGCCCGGCGTGACCATGTCGGCGGTGAGCAGGCCCGGAACGCCGGCCGCCACGATGACGATGTCGGCGGCCCGGGTGTGCGAGGCCAGGTCGAGCGTGCCGGTGTGGCACAACGTCACTGTCGCGTTCTCGCTGCGTCGCGTCAGCAACAAGCCGAGCGGACGACCGACGGTGTTACCGCGACCGACCACCACGACCTTGGCGCCGCTCAGCGCGACGTCGTGCCGGCGGAGCAGCTCGACGATGCCGCGCGGGGTGCAGGGCAGCGGTCCCGGGTAGCCGAGCACCAGCCGGCCGAGGTTGACCGGGTGCAGGCCGTCGGCGTCCTTCGCCGGGTCGATCAGCTCCAGCACGCGCTGGGTGTCGAGGTGGCCGGGGAGCGGCAGCTGGACGATGTAGCCGTGGCAGGCCGGATCGGCGTTCAGTTCGGCGAGCACCTGCTCGACCTGTGCCTGGGTGGCGTCGGCCGGCAACTCCCGCCGGATGGAGGCGATGCCCACCTCGGCGCAGTCGCGGTGCTTGCCGTTGACGTACGCCTGTGATCCGGGATCGGACCCGACGAGGACCGTCCCCAGCCCCGGGGTGATACCGCGTTCGGCCAGAGCCTTGACCCGTGTCCGCAGCTCGTCCTTGATCTCGGCCGCGGTCGCCTTGCCGTCCAGAAGCGTCGCCGTCACGTGCAGATCGTCTCACGGCCGACGTCCTCCGGTTACGACGACCCGACGACCGCCGCCACCGGCGGGCCGCCTCCGCTTATCCCATCGGTAACCGTGCGTGACATGAATTGCGTCACTCTTCGTATTTTCTGTGGTCTGCCTCACGCCACCTCCGGACGGTTAGGTGGCTTAGGCAACAATCTGGGCACCGAGTTCACGATTCGCTCATTCGGGCAGCAAACAGGACACCCTCCGTCCCAGCTAAGGCTCAAAAGCGCTCGTCAGAGCCAAATTGACCGGGGTGCGCATAGCAGCAGGGCCACCCCCGTGCGGATACCGTCCGATCGCCCCGTTATCAGGTTGTGATCAAGTCGTTGCCGAAGTCCCGCGAACGGCCTACCGTTGCCGCTCGTTGCGCAGCGTTACCCAGCGTCGGGCTCGACTGCGCAGTGTGAGGAGATGAGGAGGCTTCATGCGAGTTCGTAGGCTCGCTGCCTGGACCGCCCTCCCGCTCGCTGTGACGCTGGGCCTCGCGGCCTGCGGCAGTGGCGGCGACGGTGGTTCCGGCGGCAGTGGCTCCGACACGGTCAGCATTCAGATCGCCGAGCCGCAGCACCTGGTCCCGACCAACACCACCGAGACGTCCGGCAACCAGGTGATCTCCGGTCTGTTCAGCCCGCTCGTGGACTACGACGCGCAGAACAAGCCTGTCGAGGTCGCCGCCGAGTCGGTCACGTCGACCGACAACAAGGTCTGGACGATCAAGCTCAAGGACGGCTTCACCTTCCACAACGGCGAGAAGGTCAAGTCCGACAACTACATCAACGCCTGGAACTACGGCGCCTACGCGCCGAACGGCCAGGGCGGCAGCTACTTCTTCGAGAAGATCGCCGGCTACGAGGACCTCCAGGGCAAGGAGCCGAAGGCCAAGACCCTGTCCGGTCTGAAGAAGCTGGACGACCTGACCTTCCAGGTGACCCTGGGCGCGCCGTACATCGACTTCAAGACGATGCTCGGCTACAACGCGTTCTACCCGCTGCCGGACGCCGCATTCTCCGCGCCCGGTGTGCTGAAGAGCGACTACGAGCAGTCGCCGATCGGCCAGGGCCCGTTCAAGATGAAGGGCACCTGGCAGCACGACAGCAAGATCGACATCGAGCGGTACGACGCCTACCCGCTCGACAAGCCGAAGGCCAAGAACATCGAGTTCCGGATCTACCAGCAGCTCACGGCCGCGTACGCGGACCTGCTGGCGGACAACCTGGACGTTCTCCCGACGATCCCCACGGAGAACCTGAGCACCGCGCAGACCGACCTCGGCGACCGGTACCAGACCAGCCCGATGTCGTCGTTCCAGTTCCTGGCCTTCCCGACGTTCGACAAGGACTTCGCGAACCCGGACGTGCGCAAGGCGATCTCGATGGCGATCGACCGGGACGAGATCACGAAGTCGATCTTCAAGAACTCGCAGGCACCCGCCCGTTCGTTCGTCTCGCCGGTGCTGCCGGGCTACCGGGAGAACACCGCGGGTGCGGCCGGTGAGTTCAACCCGACCGAGGCCAAGAAGCTCTACCAGGCCGCCGGCGGCCCGTCGAAGATCGTCATCTCCTACAACGGCGACGGCGGTCACAAGGACTGGGTCGACGCCACGGCCAACCAGCTCAAGGCCAACCTGGGCGTCGAGGTCGTCGGCTCCGCCGAGCCGAAGTTCGCGGACCTGCTGAACAAGGTCGAGAAGAAGCAGCCGGTGGGCATGTTCCGGCTGGGTTGGGTCATGGACTACCCGTCCATGGAGGACTACCTCGGCCCGCTGTACACCACCAACGGCTCGTCGAACTACTACGGCTACAGCAACCCGGAGTTCGACCGGCTGGTCAAGGAGGGCTCTGCGGCCTCCACCCAGGAAGAGGCGATCAAGAAGTACCAGCAGGCCGAGGACATCCTGGCCAAGGACATGCCGGTGATCCCGCTCCGCTTCGGCGAGAACGTGTTCGGGCACTCGTCCAAGGTCAAGAACGTCGAGATGGACCTGTTCCAGCGCGTCAACCTGGTAAAGGTCGAGGCGGCCAGCTGAGCTGACCGCGGCGCGGGCCACCCGGGAAAGCCCGGGTGGCCCGGGCACATCCGAACCGGCCCGGTCGCTCGGCGTCCGGGCCGGTTCCGGCGCCGGCCTCGTTCGGGGCCGAGGACCGGGTCGCAGTTGTTTCCGGTTCGACCAGAGATGTCGTCTCGCGACCCTTTCGCATTTTTCCGGAGAGACTGGAAAGTATGTTCCGCTACATCCTGCGGCGCCTCCTACAGATGGTCCTGGCCTTCCTCGGGACCACGCTGATCGTCTACGCGCTGATGTTCGCCGGCCAGGGCGACCCGATCCAGGCACTCGCCGGCGAGCGACCGGTGACGGCCGCTCAGCGCGCATACCTGACGGAGAAGTACCACCTCGACGCGACCGGTATCGGCGGCTTCTTCTACCGCTACTTCGACTACGTCAGGAGCCTGCTCCAGGGCGACCTCGGCCAGTCGCTGACCGGCCGGCAGATCGGTGACATCCTCCAGCAGGCCTGGCCGGTCACCGTGAAGCTCGCCCTCATCGCGCTCGCGGTCGCGGTGATCTTCGGCGTCACCGCCGGCGTGATCGCCGGCATCCGCCGCGCCGGCATCTTCGACAACTCCACGCTGGTACTGACGCTGCTGGTGCTCGGTATCCCGACCATCGTGCTGGCGCCCCTCGCCCAGTACTTCCTGGGCGTCAAGTGGCAGCTCTTCCCGCCCACCGCCGGCGCGGAACCCGATTTCTACGCGCTGCTGCTGCCCGGCATCGTGCTCGGCTCGCTCTCACTGGCCACCGCGCTGCGGCTCACCCGTACGTCGGTGGCGGAGAACCTGCGGGCCGACTACGTCCGCACCGCGCGGTCGAAGGGCCTGGTGAAGCGGCGCATCGTCAGCGTCCATGTGCTGCGCAACTCGCTCATCCCGGTGGTGACCTTCCTCGGTGTCGAGCTGGGCAACCTGATGAGCGGCGCGATCATCACGGAGGGCGTGTTCAACATCCCCGGCGTGGGCTTCAACCTCTTCCGCGGCATCCGCACCGAGGACGGCCCGCTGGTGGTGGGCATCGTCAGCGTGCTCGTCGTGGTCTACCTGGTCTCGAACCTGCTGGTGGATGTCCTGTACGCCGTACTCGACCCGAGGATCCGCTATGAGTGAGCGCAGCGAACGAATCATCAGCGCACTGTTCCGCGGCTCGGCGTGCCCCGGAACGCAGCGCGGGGGTGCGCCGACAGGGCGCGGCGAACGAATCATCAGCGCAGCGTGCTTGGGCGCTCATGCCGGCACAGAGCGGAGCGAGGTGCAGGCATGAGTGATTTCGAAACGGTGGCGGCCAGCGAGAACCAGGCCGCGCGGCGGGGACCCTCCGGCGAGCCGGGCACGCCCAACCAGGTCGGCGCGAACAAGCCGCGCAGCCTGGCCGGGGACGCATGGCGTGACCTGCGTCGTAAGCCGATCTTCTGGATCGCGCTCATCCTGGTCCTGATCGTCACGCTGATGGCGATCTTTCCGAGCCTGTTCACCGCCAACGATCCGAAGGACTGTGCGCTCGACCGGCAGAACCACGGACCGTCCGGTGGGGCCATCTTCGGGTTCGGGTTCCAGGGCTGCGATACCTACGCGCGGGCGGTCTACGGGACCCGGGCGTCGCTGCTCGTCGGCGCGCTCTCCACGCTGATCACCGGCGTCATCGCGCTCACGGTCGGGCTGCTCGCGGGCTATTTCGGCGGCTGGGCCGACGCGGTGCTCTCCCGGATGATCGACATCGTGCTCGGCATCCCGCTGCTGCTCGCCGCAATCGTCCTGCTCAAGCGGATCGGCACGGACAACCCGAACTTCCGGCTCGGCGCGGTCGTCCTGGTGCTGGCCGTTCTCGGCTGGACCACCGCCGCCCGGGTAGTCCGCTCCTCGGTGATCACCGCAAAGGAACAGGACTACGTCGCAGCGGCCCGGATGCTCGGCGCCGGCCACGGCCGGATCATGCTGCGGCACATCCTGCCGAACGCGCTCGCCCCGGCCATCGTGGTGCTGACCATCGCGCTCGGCTCGTTCATCGCCGCCGAGGCGACCCTCTCCTTCCTCGGCATCGGCCTCAGCCAGGAGACCATCTCCTGGGGCCAGGACATCGACACCGGCCGGGTCCACATGCGGGAGTCGGCGACCCCGCTGCTCGTCCCCTCGGCGTTCCTCGCGCTGACCGTGCTGGCCTTCATCATGCTCGGCGACGCGATCCGTGACGCCTTCGACCCGAAGCTGCGGTGAGTTCATGCGAGCGCGAGAAGTGAGCGAAGCGAGCCCCGCAGTCGCGAGCGGAAAGGCAGATCAGTCATGACCGACGCCGTCACCCAACCCACGCCCGCCTCCGCGACACCCGAGGGCGGCCACCTGCTCGAGGTCCGGGACCTGCACGTCGAGTTCCGCACCCAAGAGGGCGTGGCCAAGGTGATCAGGGGAGTGTCGTACCACCTCGATGCCGGAGAGACGCTCGCCGTACTCGGCGAATCCGGCTCCGGCAAGTCGGTGACCGCCCAGGCGATCATGGGCATCCTGGACACCCCGCCCGCGCACATCCGCTCCGGTCAGATCCTGTACCAGGGGCGTGACCTGCTCACCCAGCCGGAGGCGCAGCGGCGGCAGGTGCGCGGCAAGGAGATCGCCATGATCTTCCAGGACGCGCTCTCCGCGCTGAACCCGGTGTTCCCGGTCGGCTGGCAGATCGGCGAGACGCTGCGCACCCGCGAAGGGATGTCCCGGGCGGACGCCCGTCGCCGGGCCATCGAGCTGATGGACCTGGTGAAGATCCCGGCCGCCGAGCGGCGGATCGGCGACTACCCGCACCAGTTCTCCGGCGGTATGCGGCAGCGCGTCATGATCGCGATGGCGCTGGCGCTCAACCCGAAGGTGCTGATCGCCGACGAGCCGACGACAGCGCTGGACGTTACCGTGCAGGCCCAGATCATGGACCTCCTCGCCGACCTGCGCCAGGAGCTCGGCATGGCGATGATCCTGATCACCCACGACCTGGGTGTGGTCGCCGGCGTCGCCGACCGGATCGCGGTCATGTACGCCGGCCGCATCGTCGAGCACGCCGACGTCCAATCGCTCTACCGGTCGCCGGCGCACCCGTACACCAAGGGGTTGCTGGAGTCGATCCCGCGCCTGGACGTCAAGGGCCAGAAGCTCGCGACGATCAAGGGGCTCCCGCCGAACCTGATGCGGATCCCGTCCGGCTGCCCGTTCCACCCCCGGTGCCCGTACGTGCAGCAGGTCTGCCTGGACGTGGTGCCGAACAGCCTGGTCCTCGGCGACGGCCGAACCAGCGAATGCCACTTCGCGCAGGAGGTGCTTGATGACAGCGCCCGCTAGCTCCACCAAGGTCCGCGGCGAGAC
Organism: Micromonospora sp. NPDC023737; assembly: GCF_040639715.1. Classification (NCBI taxonomy): domain Bacteria; kingdom Bacillati; phylum Actinomycetota; class Actinomycetes; order Micromonosporales; family Micromonosporaceae; genus Micromonospora; species Micromonospora sp. NPDC023737. The sequence continues at coordinate 305,935 of NZ_JBFAAL010000002.1, read as the reverse complement.
CATCCTCTCCGTCGACAACCTGATGAAGCACTTCCCGATCACGCAGGGCGTGCTGTTCAAGAAGCAGGTCGGCGCGGTCAAGGCCGTGGACGGGGTGAGCTTCGAGCTGCGCCGGGGCGAGACCCTCGGCATCGTGGGCGAGTCCGGCTGCGGAAAGTCGACGCTCGCCCGGATGCTGATGCGGCTGGAGACGCCGACCTCGGGCAAGGCCACGCTGGAGGGGCAGGACCTGTTCAAGGCCTCCGGCAGCGAGCTGCGCCGGCTGCGACGCAACATGCAGATGGTCATGCAGGACCCGTACACCTCGCTCAACCCGCGGATGACGGTCGGCGACATCATCGGTGAGCCGTTCGAGATCCACAAGGACGCGGCGCCGAAGGGTAGCAAGCGCAAGCGGGTGCAGGAGCTGCTCGACCTGGTCGGGCTCAACCCGGAGCACGTCAACCGGTACCCGCACCAGTTCTCCGGCGGCCAGCGGCAGCGCATCGGCATCGCCCGTGCCCTCGCGCTGCACCCGGAGGTCATCGTCTGCGACGAGCCGGTGTCGGCCCTGGACGTCTCCATCCAGGCCCAGGTGATCAACCTCCTGGAGCAGCTCCAGGACGAACTCGGGCTCTCGTACATCTTCATCGCGCACGACCTGTCGGTGGTCCGGCACATCGCGGACCGGGTCGGCGTCATGTACCTCGGCAAGATCGTGGAGATCGGCACCGAGGACGAGATCTACGAGCGGGCCACCCACCCCTACACCCAGGCGCTGCTCTCCGCCGTGCCGGTGCCGGATCCCGAGGTACGCCACGAGCGGAACATCATCCGCCTGACCGGTGACGTGCCCTCGCCGGCCGACCCGCCGTCGGGCTGCCGGTTCCGTACCCGGTGCTGGAAGGCGCAGGACATCTGCGCCCGGGAGGAGCCGCTGACGGTCCCGCGTGCCGCCGACCCGCACCCCTCGGCCTGCCACTTCGCCGAGCTGCGCCCGACGGTCGCCTGACCCGCGTACGTTCGCGCCCCGCGTTCCACGAGCCCTGCCCTGGCAGGTGTGGAGCGCGGGGCGCTTTCGTTTCCGGTGTGGCGCAGACTCGCCTTCCGTCGCGTCACCGCGGCTACGCGATCGCTGCGGGAGCGCGAGCAGTCCGTCGACCGGCGCGCCGGTGACCGCCAGCCGCCGCGTTCGGGTGACGTCGCCGCGGCACGGGCCGCGGCCGTCACCGGGAAGCGCAACCACGACCGGGCCGGACTGCCAAGCAGCCGGCCCGGTCGGTCGGGGAATCAGTGGAAGAAGTGACGGGTGCCGGTCAGGTACATGGTCACGCCGGCCTCCTTGGCCGCGGCGATGACCTCCTCGTCGCGGATCGAGCCGCCCGGCTGAACGATGGCCCGTACGCCGGCCTCGATGAGGATCTTCGGGCCGTCGGCGAACGGGAAGAACGCGTCCGACGCACAGACCGAACCACTGGCCCGGTCGGCACCGGCCCGACGGACCGCGAGCTGCGCCGAGTCGACCCGGTTCACCTGGCCCATGCCGACGCCGACGGTCGCGCCGTCCTTCGCCAGCAGGATCGCGTTGCTCTTCACGGCACGGACCGCCCGCCACGCGAAGACGAGATCGCGCAGCGTCTCCTCGTCGGCCGGGTCGCCGGCCGCGAGCTGCCAGGTGGCCGGGTCGTCGCCTGCCGCGTCGATCCGGTCCGCCATCTGCACCAGCACGCCACCGCTGACCTGCCGCCACTCCGCCGCCGGCGGGTTCCACGCCGGGGCGCGCAGCAGACGGATGTTCTTCTTCGCCTGGAGGATCTCGACCGCGCCGGCCTCGAACTCCGGCGCCACCACCACCTCGGTGAAGATGTCGGCCACCTGCCGGGCCATCTCGACCGATACCGGCCGGTTGACCGCGATCACCCCGCCGTACGCGGAGACCGGGTCGCACGCGTGCGCCCTGCGGTGCGCCTCGGCCACGTCCGCGCCGATCGCGATGCCGCACGGGTTGGCGTGCTTGATGATCGCGACCGCCGGCTGGTCGGTGAAGTCGTTCGCGGCCCGCCACGCGGCGTCCGCGTCGACGTAGTTGTTGTAGGACATCTCCTTGCCGTGCAGCTGCTCGGCCTGGGCCAGCCCCGCCGGCGCGTCCGGGTCGGTGTAGAGCGCCGCCGCCTGGTGCGGGTTCTCGCCGTAGCGCAGCGCCCGGTCCGCCCGCAGCGCCAGTCCGGCGAAGCCCGGCCACTCCGGCTCGCCGCTCAGCTGCACCGCGCACCAGTTCGCCACGGCCACGTCGTACTCGGCGATGTCGGCGAACGCCCGCGCGGCCAGGGCGCGGCGCTGCGCCAGGGTGAAGCCACCGGCCTCGAGCGCGGCGAGCAGCACCGGGTACGCCGACGGGTCGGTCAGCACGGCGACCGAGGCATGGTTCTTCGCCGCGGCACGGACCATCGCCGGGCCCCCGATGTCGATCTGCTCCACGCACTCGTCGAGGCTCGCGCCGGAGGCGACCGTCGCCTGGAACGGGTAGAGGTTGCTCACCAGCAGGTCGAACGCGGCCACGCCCAACTCGTCGAGCTGGTCGACGTGCGACTGCTTGCGCAGGTCGGCCAGGAGGCCGGCGTGCACCTTCGGGTGCAGCGTCTTGACCCGCCCGTCGAGGACCTCGGGGAACCCGGTGACGGTCTCCACCGCGGTGACCGGCACCCCGGCACCCGCGATGGTCGCCGCGGTGCTTCCGGTCGACACGATCTCCACGCCGGCCGCGTGCAGCGCCTGGGCCAGCTCGACCAGGCCGGTCTTGTCGTAGACGCTGACCAGCGCGCGCCTGATCGGGCGGCGCTCGTCCTCAGTGGAGCTCACGGGATCGTGACCTTTCTTCCGATGATCGTCCAGCCGTTCCGGACGAGGCGGCCGACCTGCTCGACGAGCTGGTGCCGCTCGGCCGATTTGATGCGCTCGGTGAGCGTCTCCTCGTCGTCATCGTCGAGCACCGGCACGGCGACCTGCGCGACGATCGGGCCGGTGTCGGTCCCGGCGTCGACGAAGAAGAGCGTGGCGCCGGTGACCTTCACGCCGTAGGCGAGGGCGTCGCGCGGGCCGTGGATGCCCGGAAACGCGGGCAGCAACGTGTTGTGCGTGTTCAGGTAGCGGTCACCGAAGGCGGCGAGGAAGTGCGGCCCGACCAGCTTGAGGAACCCGGCGGAGATGACGAGGTCGGGGCGGTGCTCGGCGACCTGCGCGGTGAGCGCCCGGTCCCAATCCTCCCGGGTGTCGTACGCCTTCAGCGGCACCACGAAGGTCGGCACTCCGGCCGCGGCGGCCCGGTCCAGCCCGCCGATACCGTCCCGGTCGGCGCCGACCGCGACCACGACCGCGCCGTACGCCGGATCGGTGGCGGCGTCGAGCAGCGCCTGGAGATTGCTTCCGGAACCGGAGACGAGGACGACGATACGGGCGGCGGACACGGGCTCGGGCACGCGGCAACCCTATCGGGCAGGCCGGAGTGATCAGCGTCTGGGCGGCGTGCCGCCGACCGGGACGGCGCGAAGGCGGTACGCTGCCGCACGCCCCGGGTCGGCGCGTCTTCAGCCGCGCACCGCGCGTGACCGATCCGCCGTGCCGACGACAGGAGGCCGCCCACCGCCGTGAACACTCCCGGCCCGGTGCCCAGTTCACCGCCCGGCTGAGAAGGCGAGCCGGTGGACACCGGCCCTGCGCCCGCTCCGACAGTCGGCCGGCCGTCCCCACGTCGAGTCGACCTCCCGGCAGGGGGACCCGGGCCGCGCACGCGGCCACATCAGCGTCGGGGTGAACCCGAATCGTCGGCAGCACGTGTTGCGGGTGGTGCGTGGCCGGGCTCTCGGCGCGATCATGAGTAGCAACACCGACACGAACCGACGGACACAGCCAAGGAGCCTCGTCGAATGCAGCCCGGTTACCCCGGTCAGGACCCACACGGACAGCAGCCCAACCAGGATCCGACCGCTCAGCCGCACGATCCGTACGCCCCGCCGCCGGCCGCTCCCTACGGGCAGCAGCCCACCTCAGGGCAGCCCTACGGCCAGCCGCAGCCTCCGCAGCCCCCGTACGGCCAGCAGCCCACCTCCGGCCAGCCGTACGGCCAGCAGCCCACCTCGGGCCATCCCTACGGCCAGCAGCCCACCTCCGGCCAGCCCTACGGCCAGCAGCCGACCTCGGGGCAGCCGTACGGCCAGCCCTACCAGGACCCGTACGGGCAGCAGCCGCAGCAGCCGTACGGTGCGGCGCCCACGTACCCGAACGCCGGCTACCCGCAGGCTGGCGGCCAGAACAACACGCTCGGCCTGGTGGCGATGATCCTCGGCATCGCGTCGATCCCGCTGGCGTGCTGCCCTTACCTGGGCATCCCGGTCGGCATCGCCGGCATCATCACCGGATACCTGGGCAAGCAGAAGGCCGAGCGCGGACAGGCCAGCAACGCCGGGCAGGCCAAGGCCGGTCTCATCTGCGGCATCGTCGGCCTGGTCCTGGGCATCCTGGTCATCATCCTCAGCATCGTCGCGAACGTGAGCCTGCCGACGGAGCCCTGATCGTCGGTTGACCGAAGGGGGCGTTCCGCGGCTCGCGGGGCGCCCCTTCGTCGTTCACGTCACGGGCGCGCCGACCCGACGAAGCCCGCTGCGCGATGCTCCCCGTCAGCGGACGGAGCTGCGGGTGAAGGCGCGGGTCGCGGCGGCACCGAGCAGCGCGCTGGCCGCGACGACCGCAGCGGTCACCACCCCCACCTGCCAGGCGACCGGACCCATCTCGGCGAGCCGGCCGCCGCCGAGCGGCCCGCCGGAGAGGGCCGCGGCCGCGCCGAGCAGCACGCCGGCCACGGGGCCGCCGATCGCGGCCGACCAGAGCAGTGGCCCCCAGGCCGGCGGCGTGCGGGTGTCCGCCGCGAGCCGCATCAACCGGCGGGCGAGCAGCCAGCCGGCGGCCATTCCGGCCAGTACCGGCACCGCGAGCAGAGCGGCGCCGAGCCCGTCCATCGGTCCGCGTGGCAGACCGGCGAGCAGCGGTACGGCCGGCAGCGCGCCCACCGAGACCTCGCTGGTCCGTACGGCGGTGTCGGTGCCGACGGCGAACCCGGGGCCGAGCAGGTAACTGGTCGACCAGACCATGGCATTGGGGGCGTACGCCAGGCTGATCAGGATGATCCCGGCCTGCCCGGCGACCCCGGTCCGGTACGCCCCGATCATGTCGGCCGCGTCGCCACCACCGGTCGCCACGGCCAGCCCGGCCGCGCCCGCCCCCGCCGCGAGCAGCAGCAGCCCGGCGACCAGGCCCGTGCGGGCCCCGTCGCGCAGCACCGCCGGGGCGCGTTCGGCGATGAGCGCCGCGACTCCGGTGATCCGTACGGAGCCGATCAGTGCGGCGAGCGCGCCGAGTAGGGCGAAGGTCACCCCGGCGCGGACCGGCGAGGCGGCCGGGCCGCCCGTGCCCGCCAGCATCGCGGCGAGGACGCCGAGCAGCGCGTAGCCGGCGGCGACCGCACCGGCGGCGACGAGGGCCGCCCGGGGCGACCGTCCGCCGCGTGCGCCGACCGCCCGGCTGACGTGCACGCCGGCCCGCGCCAGCCGCCAGATCACCAGCGCGGTGAGCGCCAGCGGGGCGAGCCCGATCGGCCCGGCATCGGTCCGCAGCGGAACGCCGTGCCCGAGCAGCCAGCCGGCCAGCCCGGCCCGCAGCGCACCGGTGAACGACCCGGCGTCCTCGGTGAGCTGGCCCAGGCCGAGCACGAGCGTTACCGGCAGGTAAGAGGTGAGTGCGGCCCCGATGGCGGCCACCGCGGCGGCCACCGCCAGCGGGGCCCGAGCGCGCGACGATCCGTCGGAGCGCGTTGCCGCCACCCGCCTGCCGGCGACGCGGCCGGCAGGCCGTTCGTCGGCGGCGACCGCACCGGAACGGCGGGTTTGCTCAGGGGTGTCGGGGGACATCGTGGTCTACTCTGGCACGTCGCGCCCGCGACGGCAGTCCGATACCGCCCCGGCGCGGCCGCGAGTTCCCCGATCGCCACACCCGTCGGCGCCGCTCATGCCCGGAAGAGGCTCGGCGGCGGGACGTGCCGGGTCGTGGCGCGCGGGTGCCGATCGACGGCGTACGTCCGGAACGGCTGAGGGGGCCGACCGGTCCGGTCGACCCCCTCGTCAGGCATGCCGTTCAGCTGGCGGACATGATCTCCCGCATCAGGCGGGCGGTCTCGGTCGGCGTCTTGCCGACCTTGACGCCGACCGCCTCCAGCGCCGCCTTCTTCGCGTCGGCGGTGCCTGCGGAGCCGGAGATGATCGCGCCGGCGTGGCCCATGGTCTTGCCGGGCGGCGCAGTGAAGCCGGCGATGTAGCCGACCACCGGCTTCGTCACGTTGGCCTTGATGAACTCGGCGGCCCGCTCCTCGGCGTCGCCACCGATCTCACCGATCATGACGATCGCGTCGGTGTCCGGGTCGGCCTCGAACGCGGCGAGGGCGTCGATGTGGGTGGTACCGATGATCGGGTCACCGCCGATGCCGACGCAGGTCGAGAAGCCGATGTCGCGCAGCTCGTACATCATCTGGTAGGTCAGCGTGCCGCTCTTGCTGACCAGGCCGATCCGGCCGGAGCCGGTGATGTCGGCCGGGATGATGCCGGCGTTGGAGGCACCCGGAGACGCGATGCCCGGGCAGTTCGGCCCGATGATCCGGGTCTGCTCGCCCTTGGCCACGTTGTACGCCCAGAACGCGGCGGTGTCGTGCACCGGCACGCCCTCCGTGATCACCACGGCGAGCTCGATCCCGGCGTCGATCGCCTCGATGACCGCACCCTTGGTGAACTGCGGCGGGACGAAGATCACCGTGACGTCCGCCCCGGTCTCCTTCATCGCGTCCGCGACGGAGGCGAAGACCGGCAGCGCGGTGCCGTCGAAGTCGACGGACTGGCCCGCCTTGCGCGGGTTCACACCGCCGACGACGTTGGTGCCGGCGGCGAGCATCCGCCGCGTGTGCTTGGAACCCTCGGAGCCGGTCATCCCCTGCACGATGACCTTCGAGTCCTTGGTCAGCCAGATTGCCATGATCAGACCCCCGCAGCGGCCAGCTCGGCGGCCCGCTCGGCCGCGCCATCCATGGTGTCGACCCGCTCGATCAGCGGGTTGTTAGCGCCGTCGAGGATCGCCCGGCCGGCCTCGGCCTTGTTGCCGTCGAGCCGCACGACGAGCGGCTTGGTGACCTTCTCACCACGCTGCTCCAGCAGGGCGAGCGCCTGCACGATGCCGTTGGCGACCTCGTCGCAGGCGGTGATGCCGCCGAAGACGTTGACGAAGACGCTCCGCACCGACGGGTCGGTGAGGACGATCTCCAGTCCGTTGGCCATGACCGCCGCGCTCGCGCCACCGCCGATGTCGAGGAAGTTGGCCGGCTTGACGTTGCCGTGCCGCTCTCCGGCGTACGCGACCACGTCGAGGGTCGACATGACCAGACCCGCGCCGTTGCCGATGATGCCGACCTCGCCGTCGAGCTTGACGTAGTTGAGGTCTTTCTCCTTGGCGGCCTGCTCCAGCGGGTCCACCGCGGCCTGGTCGACCAGGCCCTCGTGGTCCGGGTGCCGGAACGCGGCGTTCTCGTCCAGGCTCACCTTCGCGTCGAGCAGCAGCAGCTTGCCGTCGCGGGTCTTGGCCAGCGGGTTCACCTCGACCAGGGTGGCGTCCTCGGCGACGAACGCCTGCCACAGCCCGACCGCGACCTCGACGACCTGGTCGGCGACCTCGGCCGGGAAGCCGGCGGCGGTGACGATCTCGCGCGCCTTCGCCTCGTCCACGCCCTTGACGGCGTCGATCGGGGCCTTGACGACCTTGTCCGGGGTCTCGGCGGCCACCTGCTCGATGTCCATGCCGCCGGCCACGCTGGCGATGCAGAGGAAGGTGCGGTTCGCCCGGTCGAGCAGGTAGGAGAAGTAGTACTCCTCGGCCACGTCCGCGGTCACGGTGATCATGACCTTGTGGACGGTGTGCCCTTTGATGTCCATGCCGAGGATGTCGGTGGCGCGGGCCACCGTCTCCTCCGCGCCCTCGGCCAGCTTCACGCCGCCGGCCTTACCCCGGCCGCCGACCTTCACCTGCGCCTTGACGACCACCCGGCCGCCGAGGCGCTCGGCGATCGCGCGGGCCTCCTCCGGGGTGGTGGCGACGCCGCCGGCGAGCACGGGCAATCCGTGCCGCTCGAACAGGTCCCGCCCCTGGTACTCGTACAGGTCCACGATTGCGCGTCCCGTCCCGTCTCCGCGGCGCGCCGTCGCGCCGCCACCAGCGTTCAGAAAACAGTTTGACGCCTGTCATCACTTGAAACAGGCCATTGGCCGCAGCCTAGCGAGGTGGGTACCGGCGGCAACCGAGCGGGTGCGCGGTGTGCGGTAATACACAACCGCGCAGTGAGGACGGTCTCCACCACCGCACATTCCGCCGTCCGGGCGATGTTGCCGGAAGTGCGTAACCCCTCCGCCGGGGCGTCGTTGAGTCAGATGTCGGAGCGCTGATCAGCGCGATGACGGGAGACGGCCGATGCCCTGTCGGTCGAGGGGTGGCGGCGGGGCATCGTGCATAGAGGGGCCGGACGTGTGAGGGGTGCGTCCGGCCCCTCCCCCCGTGTCCGGAGCCGGCCGGCCCTGAGTGTCCGAGGTTCCCGCCGTCGTTGTCAGCTGACGGGCTGAGCCACGTTCTGGCGCACCCAGTCCACGATCGAAGCCGTCGTGGCACCCGGGGTGAAGATCTTGGCGACACCCAACCGCTCAAGCTCGGGAATGTCGCCGTCGGGGATGATGCCGCCACCGAAGACCACGATGTCCCCCGCCTCGCGCTCGGCGAGCAGTTCGAGCACCCGACGGAAGAGCGTCATGTGCGCGCCGGAGAGCACGGAGAGCCCGACCGCGTCGGCGTCCTCCTGGATCGCCGTCTCCACGATCTGCTCCGGAGTCTGGTGCAGGCCCGTGTAGATGACCTCCATGCCCGCGTCCCGCAGCGCGCGGGCCACCACCTTCGCTCCTCGGTCGTGGCCGTCCAGGCCTGGCTTGGCGACGACGACCCGAATACGAGAGCTCATCAGCGCACACCTTTCACCGGCTCCACGGCCACTCACCTGAACGAACGGTAACCCGGACGACGGGGCCCGGGAAATCCGGGCCGGGATCCTCGACCCACCGGGCCGGACGGTCGACCCCGGCCGCAGGGCACGGGGCGGTGCCGCATCGCGGGTCCCCGGACGAGGCGGGCCGGACGGTCCGGGTCGCCGTCGGCACGGGAGCCGCCGCGGCCGCGGACCGGTTCACCGGGACGCGTCCCAACACCGGCGACCAGCACCGCGACAGCGGACAGGCGCCCGGGGTCAAGCCGGACGACTCCGCCGTACCGGTCACGCTCGGCGACGAACGGGCAGTAAATGGCACGCCGACCGGCGACGCAAGGCGTTGCAATACCGGACGCAAACGGACAGATCGGCGCGCCGATTCGGCGCTTTGGCTTGTGACTCGTGTGGCGGTTGGCTAACGTGTCCACGGTTGTCATCGAGTCCATGGACGGGTGACGACGCAGCCAACAGAGGTTCACCCGAGCGTCACCGAACGTCCGACGGCTGCTTCGGTACCCCGACAACGGAGGGTGTGCGTGCGCCAGCGCCTGTCGTCTGAGCCCGATAGATATCGTGGTCGCCGCCGCGTACCCACCCCACCGCGGAGCCGCTACGCCGCAGTCGTCACCACCGCCTTCGTCGGTGCCGGCATCGTCGCGCTCGGCGCAGGCGCTATGCCGGACGCCAAGAGCATCAGCCCGTCGGCCCTCGACGAGATCCACCAAGCCTCCGTCGCCAGCCAGGACGCGGCCGCGCGTGCCAATTCCGCCGACCGCGCCTCCCGTGACAGCGCCCGGGGCGAGGAGGCTTCCGAAGCCGACGTCTGGCTACTGCCCGTCCAGGGCTACGACCTGAAGTCGTCCTACGGGGAGCGCTGGGGCAAGCTGCACACCGGCGTCGACATGGTCGCGCCAGAGGGCACCCCGTACGTCGCGATCCACGACGGCACCGTCACCAAGGCCGGCTGGTTCGGCGGCTACGGCTACGCGGTGATCGTCCGGCACGCGGACGGCAGCGAGGCGATCTACGGTCACTCCTCCGCTCTGAGCGTGCAGGAGGGGCAGCAGGTCAAGGCCGGCGACCAGCTCGGACTGATCGGCATGACGGGTCACGCCTACGGGTCGCACCTGCATCTCGAGCTCCATGTCAAGGGCGAGCCGATCGACCCGAAGCCGTTCCTCAAGGAACGCGGAGTGGACATCGAGCTACAAGTCGAGGCTTACTACAACGAGGTAGCCGCGTCCTAACGCTGCGTATCGACCGTTGACCGCCCGGATCACTCGATCCGGGCGGTTTTTCGTTGACGGAAGTGACCTGGATCATCGGTCCGAATGTGACCGGCACCACCGACGGCCATGATCACTTAGGGGGTCAGACCGGTCGGCGAGGGCGGATCCGGACAGCCTGCGGCAGGGCGGCGGCGTGACCCGCCAGCCCCGTCGGCCTTCGCCGCGCCGGCGCTCAGCAGGATCGGTCGGGTCCCACCCCTCGACACGTGAAGGTCCACCCGTGCAGGAAGACAGCACCACGCAGAACGAGCAGCCCGCCGACGCGGAGGCCGTCCGGCACCGGCGGTCGCCCGGCCGGGTCCGGCTCCTCGTGGTCGGGGCAGCCGCCCTGGTCGGCATCGGCGTCGCCGGCGCCGCGATCGTCACGACCGGGGACGACCCCAACCCGGCCCCGGTCTCGCTCGACGCTCAGGCCCGCACCGAGGCCGCCGCCCGCGCCGACCGTTCCGCGCGGGAGTCGACCGCGCCGGTCACGCCTTCGACCGGCCCGACGAGCGTCAGCCCCTCCCCACTGGTCGAGCCCGCCACCCCGAAGGCGAAGCCGAAGCCGAAGAAGACGGCGAAGCCGAAACCGGCCTGGGTCATCCCGATGAAGGGCGCAACGATCACCTCGTGCTTTGGTCCCCGCTGGGGCACCCAGCACCAGGGCATCGACTTCGCCATGCCCGCCGGCACACCCATCCACGCCGCCTTCGGCGGCACGGTGGTCAAGGCGGGGGACGCCGGTGACGGGTACGGCAACTCGGTCTTCATCGACCACGGCAACGGCTACCTGACCCACTACGCGCACCAGAGCCGGCTCGTCGTCAGCGTCGGTGACAAGGTCGCCGCCGGTCAGGTCATCGGCTACGAGGGCGCGACCGGCGACGCCACCGGCCCACACCTGCACTTCGAGGTGCACCAGGGTCAGATGTGGAACCAGATCGACCCGGCGCCGTTCCTCCGCGCCCACGGCATCGACGTGGCCTGCTGAGGTGGCGAAAGGCGACGCTCGGCCCGGCGGCACGCCGGGCCGAGCTTCGCCGTGATCAGGCGGCCGGGCCGAGCGTCGCCGTGACCAGGCGGCCGGGCGGGGCTTCGCCACGATCAGCCGACCGGGCCGGTCTTCGCCGTGATCAGCCGACCGGGCCGGTCAGAGCTTGTCGATCGGGGCGTGCCGCAGCACCAGCCAGAGCGTCTGGTCACCGAAGTCGATCTGCGCACGGGCGGAGGGCCCCTGCCCCTCGACGACGAGCACCCGACCCAGTCCGTAGCGCTGATGGTTGACCCGGTCGCCCGCAGCCACCTTGGGTACCTGCCGCAGCTCGCTCGCCGTGCTCAACCGGCTGGCGTCCACGCCGAGCCGTCGCGCCAGTTCAGCCGCCTTCGGCGTACCACCGGTGAAGCCGCCACGCCCGCCGGGCGCGCGGTCCGCGCGGCCGCCGACACCGCCTCCCCCGCCGGCCCACGAGGTGTACGACCCCTCGGTGCGCTCCCAGCGCACCAGCTCCGGCGGTAGCTCCTCGAGGAAACGCGACGGCGGGTTGTAGGCCGGCTGTCCCCACGCCGAACGGGTCACCGCCCGGGACAGGTAGAGGCGCTGCCGGGCCCGGGTGATCCCCACGTACGCCAGCCGCCGTTCCTCCTCCAGCTCGCGGGTGTCACCGAGCGAGCGCAGATGCGGGAAGACGCCGTCCTCCAGGCCGGTCAGGAAGACCACCGGGAACTCCAGCCCCTTCGCCGTGTGCAGCGTCATCAGGGTGACGACACCCTGGTGCTCCGGGTCGTCGGTGGGCACCTGGTCCGCGTCGGCGACGAGCGCGACCTGCTCGAGGAAGCCCGCCAACGTGGCCCGCTCCCCCTCCTCGCCGGGCGCCTCGATCCGCTCGGTGTACTCCCGGGCCACACTCACCAGTTCCTGGAGGTTGTCGACCCGGCCGGCGTCCTGCGGGTCGACGCTCTCCTCCAGCTCGCTTAGGTAGCCCGAGCGGGTCAACAGCGCCTCCAGCACCTCCTCCGGAGTACCGGTCTCCGCCAGCTCACGGGCGCCGTCGAGCAGGGCGACGAAGTCGGCGATGCTGTTCGCGGCGCGGGTGGAGATGCCCGGCGCCTCCTTGGCCCGGCGCAACGCCGCGCCGAAGGAGATCCGCTCCCGGCCGGCGAGCGCCTCGACGCACGCCTCCGCCCGGTCGCCGATCCCGCGACGCGGAGTGTTCAGGATCCGGCGCAGACTGACCGTGTCGTCGTCGTTGACCACGGCGCGCAGGTAGGCCAGCGCGTCCCGGACCTCCTTGCGCTCGTAGAAGCGCACCCCGCCGACCACCTTGTACGGCAGGCCGACCCGGATGAACACCTCCTCGAAGACACGGGACTGGGCGTTGGTGCGGTAGAAGACCGCCACGTCGCCCGGGCGGGCCTCATCGTCGTCGACGAGCCGGTCGATCTCCCGGGCCACCCAGTCCGCCTCCGCGTGCTCGGTGTCCGCGACGTAGCCGACGATCTGCTCACCGGGGCCGGCGTCGCTCCACAGCCGCTTGGGCTTGCGGGAGGTGTTCCGGTCGATGACCGCGTTGGCGGCGTTGAGGATGGTCTGGGTGGAGCGGTAGTTCTGCTCCAGCAGGATCGTCCGGGCGTCGGGGTAGTCCCGCTCGAACTCCAGGATGTTGCGGATGGTCGCGCCCCGGAAGGCGTAGATCGACTGGTCGGCGTCACCGACCACGCAGAGCTCGGCCGGCGGCAGCCCCTCGGTGCCCGAGACCAGCTCCTTGATCAGCACGTACTGGGCGTGGTTGGTGTCCTGGTACTCGTCGACCAGCACGTGCCGGAAGCGCCGGCGGTAGGTCTCCGCGACATGCGGGTGCGACTGGAGCAGGTGCACCGTCGTCATGATGAGGTCGTCGAAGTCGAGCGCGTGGGCTTCGCGCAGCCGGCGCTGGTAGAGCGTGTACGCCTCGGCCAACGCCCGCTCGTTGGGGCCCTTCGCCCGGGTCGCGAACTCCTCCGGGTCGACCAGTTCGTTCTTCAGGTTGGAGACCTGGGCGGCCAGCCCGCGCGCCGGGTAGCGCTTCGGGTCGAGATCGAGCTCCCGGGCGACCAGCTGCATCAGCCGGCGGGAGTCGTCCGCGTCGTAGATCGAGAAGGTGGACTTGAGCCCGGCGTGCTCGTGCTCGGCGCGCAGGATCCGTACGCATGCGGAGTGGAAGGTCGACACCCACATGAGTCGGGCCCGTGGGCCGACCAGGGCGGCGACCCGGTCCTTCATCTCACCGGCAGCCTTGTTGGTGAAGGTGATCGCGATGATCTCCCCCGGATGCACGTCCCGCGCCGCGAGCAGGTGGGCGATCCGGTGGGTGAGCACCCGGGTCTTGCCGGAGCCGGCGCCCGCCACGATCAGCAGGGGCGAGCCGGCGTGGGTGACTGCGTCGCGCTGCGGTCCGTTGAGCCCGATGAGCAGTTCCTGGGGGTCGAGACGGTGGCCAGCGGGCCCGGACCGGTGCGGGCGGGCCGGCTCCGGCGCGGACGGGGACGCGGGAATGTCGAAGAGAGGATGCATCGCACGGCGAGTCTATGCCGCCGGCCGGACACTCCCCGACCGCGCACGCCCGTCCGCTTCGGTGCGGATGGGCACCTTCCTGACGCCTTCGGTGCCGATCGGGCCCCGATCACCCACCGGCCCCTGCCTGGTCGCTGGCGGTGGCGGCGCTGCCGCTGACGGGCAAACCCGGCTGGTGGGAATTCTTGCGCCCGGGCCGCCGACGTGGGCATACTCGACGGCGTGTTCGGTCAGCGCTACTACTTTTACTACGGCACCGGGAGTCCGGCAGCCGTAGGTCGCGCCTGATCGACAGACCTGCGAAAAGCCCCGGGCTCCTGAGCCCGGGGCTTTCTCGTTCCCGGGTTCCGGCACCGGGGCACGACGTCCGAGGGATACGGCGAAGATGACAGACGTGGTGCAGCAGAACGGCGGACCGGCCCGGAGCAACGACGGGGAGCCCGACGAACCGGCGGGCGGTGAGCCGGCCTCCTCCGGTGAGACGGGCAGCTCGGGGCCGGGGCGGGTGATGGACGCCGGCACGCAGGAACCCGAGACGGCCGCCCGGATCCGGCAGATCCGCACCCGGATCGACCAGATCGACCAGGCGATCATCGACCTCTGGCAGGAGCGGGCGAGCCTCTCCCAGGAGGTCGGCACGATGCGGCGTGCCTCCGGGGGCACCCGGCTGGTGCTCGCTCGGGAGCGGGAGATCCTGGAGCACTTCCGGGCGGCGCTCGGCCCCGACGGCACCCAGCTCGCGCTGCTGCTGCTGCGCGCCGGCCGCGGCCCCCTCTAAGCCCTCGGCTGGGCCGCGAGGCCAGCTGTCGATCATGAAGCTATTGCCTGGCGTATCGGCGTGTCCGGGCAATAACTTCATGATCAACGGGGCTTGGGTGGGGAGAGACGAAACCGCCTGCCGGTGTCCACGACACCGGCAGGCGGTTCAGGGGTACGTCAGGCGGCCTCGTGGGTCGCCACGATTTCCCGCTTCTCGGCGAAGTGGCAGGCGCTCGGGTGGTCCGAGCCCGAGCGGATCTGCAGCAGCGGCTCCTCCCGGGCGCAGATGTCCTGCGCCTTCCAGCACCGGGTACGGAACCGGCAGCCCGACGGCGGGTCGGCCGGCGAGGGCACGTCACCGGTCAGGCGGATGATCGCCTTGTGCTCGCGGACGGTCGGGTCCGGCACCGGCACCGCGGAGAGCAGCGCCTGGGTGTACGGGTGGGTCGGCCGCTCGTAGATCTCGTCCTCGGTGCCGATCTCCACGACCTTGCCGAGGTACATGACCGCGACCCGGTCGCTGAGGTGCCGCACCACCGACAGGTCGTGCGCGATGAAGATGTACGCCAGGCCGAACTCGGCCTGGAGCTTCTCCAGCAGGTTCATCACCTGCGCCTGGATGGACACGTCCAGCGCCGACACCGGCTCGTCGCAGACGATGATCTCCGGACGCAGCGCGAGCGCCCGGGCGATGCCGATACGCTGACGCTGCCCGCCGGAGAACTGGTGCGGGTACCGGTTGATGTGCTCCGGGTTGAGGCCCACCAGGTCGAGCAGTTCCTTGACCTTGCCCCGCCGGCTGCCCTTCGGCGCCACCTCGGGGTGGATCTCGAACGGCTCGCCGATCAGGTCACCGACCGTCATCCGCGGGTTCAGCGAGGTGTACGGGTCCTGCATCACCAGCTGGATCTGCCGGCGCAGGCGCCGCAGCGCTCCACCGGAGAGCTTGGAGATGTCCTGCCCCTTGTAGTGCACGCTGCCGGCGGTCGGCCGCTCCAGGTTCATCAGCACCCGGGCGAGCGTCGACTTGCCACAGCCGGACTCGCCCACCACGCCCAGGGTCTCGCCCTGACGCAGCTCGAACGAGACGCCGTCGACCGCCTTGACGTGACCGACGGTCTTTCGGAACACCACGCCACGGGTGACCGGGTAGTGCTTGACCAGGTCACGGACCTCGAGAATGTTCTCAGTCACGGTTCACCAGCTCCTCGGCGAAGTGGCAGGCGCTGGCACGGCCGGCGCCGATCTGCAGCAGCGGCGGCAGCTTCTCCCGGCAGACCGGCTGCACCATGGGGCAGCGCGGGTTGAACGGGCAGCCCGACGGGATGTTCATCAGGTTCGGCGGCAGGCCCTTGATGGTGCGGAGCTCCTGCCCCTTCTCGTCCAACCGGGGGATCGAGTTCAGCAGGCCGAGGGTGTACGGGTGCGCCGGCTTCGCGTACAGGTCGTACACGTTGGCTTCCTCGACGATCCGGCCGGCGTACATGACCGCGATCCGGTCCGCGACGTCGGCGACCACGCCGAGGTCGTGGGTGATCAGGATCATGCCCATCTGCCGTTCGCGCTGAAGCTCGGCCAACAGGTCCATGATCTGGGCCTGCACGGTCACGTCGAGCGCGGTGGTCGGCTCGTCCGCGATCAGCACCTCCGGGTCGAGCGCGAGCGACATGGCGATCATCGCCCGCTGCCGCATACCACCCGAGAACTGGTGCGGGTAGTTGTTGAACCGCCCCTTGGCGTTCGGGATCTTGACCTGGTCGAGCATCTCGATCGCGCGCTTCTTGGCGTCCGCGCGGCTCATGCCGCGTCGGATGCGGTACTGCTCGGCGATCTGGAACCCGACAGTGAAGACCGGGTTCAGCGCGGAGAGCGCGTCCTGGAAGATCATCGCGATCCCCTCGCCGCGGATGCGGCGACGCTCCTCGAAGGACATCGCGAGCATGTCCTTGCCGTGGTAGCGCACCTGCCCGCCGGTGACGTGACCGGGCGGGGTGTCGAGGATGCCCATGATGGTCTGCGCGGTGACGCTCTTGCCGGAGCCGGACTCGCCGAGCACGGCGAGGGTCTCCCCCGCGTCGACGTGGTACGTGACCCCGTTGATGACCTTGGCGACGCCGTCGCGGGTACGGAACTCAACCCGGAGGTCGTCGACTTCGAGCAGGCGGCCGGCCGGACGCCCGGAGGCACCTGCTGCGGACTGCTCGGACACGAGAATGTCGGACAACTGGATCTCCCCTAGCGGAGTTTCGGGTCGAGCGCCTCGCGGACCGCCTCGCCGAGCATCACGAAGCTCAGCACGGCGGCGACGAGGAACGCGGCGGGGAAGAAGAGCAGGTGCGGGGCGACCCGGATCAGGCTCTGCGCCTCGTTGATGATGATGCCCCACGAGACCACCGGCGACTTCAGCCCGACGCCCAGGAAGGAGAGCGTCGCCTCGGCGCCGATGAACGAGCCGACCATGATCGTGCCGTACACCAGGATCGGGGCCAGGGTGTTCGGCAGCAGGTGCTTGAGGATGATCCGGCCGGTGCCGGCACCCAGCGCCCGGGCCGCCACGATGTAGTCGGCCTCCTTCGTGGCCAGCACCGAGGAGCGCATGAGCCGCATCACGACCGGCCAGCTGAGCACGACCAGCGACGCGATGACGAGGCCCTTGACCTCCCATTCGCTGTTGTTCGTCCCGGTGCCGTTGAACGTGGTCAGGATGACGATCGCGCCGAGCACGAACGGCAGGCCGAAGAACACGTCGGCGATCCGGGAGAGCAGCGCGTCCAGCCAGCCGCCACGGAAGCCGGCGATCATGCCCATCGCGCCGCCGATCAGCAGCGTGCCCAGCACCGAGAGCAGGGCCACCACGATGGAGGCGTTGGCGCCGTAGATGGTTCGGGCGAAGACGTCCCGGCCCTGGATGTCGTAGCCGAACCAGGCGTGCCCGGACGGTTTCTCGAGGCTGCGGCTCAGCTCACCGGCCGTCGGATCGGCCGAGGTGAAGAGCGAAGGAAAGGCCGCCATCACCACGAAGAGCAGGATGAAGGCCGCGGAGATCCAGAAGAGCGGCTTACGCCGCAGGTCCCGCCAGGCGTCGCCGAGCAGGCCGCGGGGCTTCTCCTGGCGCGCGTTCGCGGGCAGGCCGGCGTCGGTCGGACCGCCCATCTCGGTGGGTTGGTGCGACGGTGGCGCACCGACGATCGAAGCAGCAGTCGGGTCGCTCATGCCGGCACCTCGCTCCGCTCGGTGCCGCCCTGAACCGCTCGGCACACCGCGTTGATGATTCGTTCGCTTCGGTCACTCATAGCGGATCCTCGGGTCCAGGGCGGCGTAGAGCAGGTCCACCAGCAGGTTCATCAAGAGATAGACGAGCACCAGGATCACCACGATGGAGACCACGGTCGCGCTCTCCTTGGTGGTGATCGACCGGTAGACGGTCCCGCCGATGCCCTTGATGTTGAAGATGCCCTCGGTGACGATGGCGCCGCCCATCAGCGCACCGAGGTCGGTGCCGAGCAGGGTGACCACCGGGATCAGCGAGTTGCGCAGCAGGTGCACACCGACCACCCGGCGCATCGGCAGGCCCTTGGCGATCGCCGTGCGGACGTAGTCGGAGCGGCGGTTCTCCGAGATGCTGGTGCGGGCCACCCGGGCGATGTAAGCCATCGAGATACTTCCGAGCACGAAACCCGGCATGATCAGTTCGGTGAGCCGCATCTCGTTCGAGACGGTGGGCTCGACGATGTGCCACTGCACGCCGAGCAGCCACTGGAGCAGGAAGCCGATGACGAAGATCGGCAGCGCGATGAGGAAGAGCGTGGAGACCAGGACCAGGTTGTCCAGGAAGCCGTTACGCCGCAGGCCGCTCAGCACACCCGCTGTCAGGCCGATGACCGCCTCGATCGCCAGGGCCACCAGGGCCAGCTTCAGCGTGTTGGGGTACGCCGAGGCGATGATGTCGTTGATCGATCGGCCGCTGAACGTCGTGCCGAAGTCCCCCTGGAAGAGGTTCTGCATGTAGTGGGCGTACTGCACGTACCAGGGCTGATCCAGATGGAACTTCTCGGTCATCATCGCGACGAATCCGGGCGGGCAGGGCCGCTCACCGCACTTGCCGGCAAACGGGTCGCCGGGCACCATCACCCAGACGAGCACGTAGATCAGCAAGGTCGTTCCGATGAAGACCGGGACGAGTTGGAGCAGCCGTCTCAACAGATAACGGCCCATGGGGTGGTCCTCCAGACAGGGGGCGGGTCGGCGACCGACACGCTTGTTGACGTCGAGGGATCTTGTGGCATCCCTCGTGGAACGGCCCCAGGTCGGACTCACCTGGTGTGGTGAGCCCGACCTGGGTCAGACCGTACGGATCAGAGCTCGACGGAGGTGATGTCGATCTCGCCGACGTTGGTCAGTTCGACCTTCTTGATCTTGTCCGAGTGGCCGGACTGCTGGCCCTGGAAGTAGACCGGGATCGACGGGACGTCCGCGTCGATGATCTTGACAGCCTCGGCGAACTTGGCGTGCGCCTCGTCGAGGTTGGCGGCGCCGCTCGCCTCCTTGGCCAGCGCGTCGACCTGCGGGTTGCTGTACTGACCGTCGTTCGACGAACCACCCTTGACGTAGAGCGGGTTGACCCAGTTCTCCACGTCCGGGTAGTCCTGCTGCCAACCGGCGCGGTACGGGCCGGTCATCTTGTGGGCGTTGATCTGCTCACGGAAGACCGCGAAGGTCGGGATGCCCTCGGCCCGGGCGTTGATGCCGAGCACGTTCTTCACGCTCTGCGCGACGGCCTCCATCCACTCCTTGTGGCTGGCGTCCGCGTTGTAGTAGAAGACCATGTCGCCCTGGTAGCCGCTGGACTCGGCGAAGAGCCGCTTGGCCTCGTCCGGGTTGTACTGGCAGGCGGTGCAGTTGCCGGCCACGGCGCCCGGGGTGAGCGGGTTGGCCCAGCTGTCGGCCGGGGTGCGGTTGCCGAAGAAGATCTTCTCGGTGATCTCCTGCCGGTTGACGGCCAGCGAGATGGCCTTACGCAGCTTCTGGTCCTTGAACTTGGGGTCGTACATCGGGAAGGCGATGATGCCCGTCGACGGCGTGGTCGACTGGATCGCCCGATCGGCCAGGTCCGTCTTCCACTTGTCACCCGCGAGCGCGGAGACCGGGACCTGCTGCTGGAAGTCGAGGTTGCCAGCGAGGAGGTCGTTGTAGGCCGCCGTGTCCTCCTGGTAGAGCTTGACCTCGACGTCCTTGATCTTCATCTTGTCGCGCAGCGTGTAGTCGTCGAAGCGCGTCAGCTTGATCGAGACGTCGTCTTCCCACGACACGAACTTCACCGGTCCGTTGCCGACCGGCTTCTTGCCGAACTCGTCCGGCGTCTGGGTGAAGAACACGTCCGGCAGCGGCACGAAGGCGCTGTAGCCGAGCTTGGTCGGGAACACCGCGGTCGGCGCCCCGAGGGTGACCTCGAAGGTGTAGTCGTCGACGACCTTCAGGCCGGACATCTCCTGGGCCTTCGGCGGCGGCGCCTTCTGCGGACCCTCGCCGTCCGGGTCCTCGGACTGGACGTCGGCGAAGCCCTGGATGTCGGCGAAGAAGCTGGAGTTCTGCGCGCCGTTCGGCGAGTAGGCCGCCCAGTTCCAGGCCTTGGTGAAGTTCGCAGCCTTCACCTCGGTGCCGTCGTGGAACTTCAGGCCCTTCTTGATCTTGATGGTGTAGACCTTGGAGTCGGTCGTCTCGATCGACTCCGCGACCGCGTTCTGCGGCGCGCCACCGTTGTTCGGGTACTCGACCAGCCCGGTCCACAGGTAGTCGATGATCGCGCCACCACCGGTCTCGGTGGTGTTCGCCGGAACCAGGGGGACCTCCGGCTGGGTGCCGTCGATGACGATGGCGCCGTCTGCACTGTTGCCGGCGTCGCCGCCGTCGTCGCTGCCCGAGCACCCGGACGCGATGAGCGCGACCGCCGCGCCCAGCGCGACCGCGCTGCTCGTCCGCTTCGAGACTCTCATTCCGAGGGGCCTCCTCTTTCTAACCTGGTTCCGTCGTGGGTATCACGCACGTCTGGGGGGTGACGCCAACGGCGGCCCCGGTAGCGCAGACCGCCGAACACCACTGGGAAGTCGGGACACCCCTGGTGCACCGATCCGCCGGGCCACCCCACCGGCTCGGGCTCGACACCGGGCACGCGTCGCCCCCACGGCACCGCGGTTTTCAGCGACGAGCGTGGGGGTCAGATCGTGCGGGGTGCCTCACACCGGGGGCGAGGTGCTGCCACTGTGACACCAACCGGCCTCTTCCGTGAAGGTGCCGTTATCAAGACGTTAGTTGGCCGCCACGTTGCCGATACTTGAGAAAAGATCATGAAACGTGCAGCTCATGCCGCTCTGAGCAGGTAAGACCTTGTCCCACCGACACGTCCCTCGCGCGCCCGCTCTCGGGCCCTGTGAGCTTTCCCGCGTCCGCCCCAGTACTCGCCGACGTCCATCGCGCGCTAGCGATTTTCGCCCATCCGGACGATGTCGACTGTGCCTGCGCGGGCACGATCACCGACTGGAAGGACGACGTATCGAGGACGCCTACGCCGCGACATCACCGCGGCGATCCGCCGGTTCCGGCCCGACCGGGTGCTGACCCACGCGCCGCTGCGGCGCTGGAAGCAACTCACCGGCGCGAACTCGCGGCGATGCGCGCCCACGTTCGCAGACCGGGCACTTCGATGTGGAGAGTCGGACCCGGGGGCCGGATCACCACCGCCGCGGACAACGCGGGCCTGCCGCCCGGTCGGCTGGTCGAGGCGATCACCGTGCCGCGCACGGAGTAGAGATCGACGCCGGCGGGCGCGCCGATCACACCAGCCGGCGGTCGGCGGCCCACCGGGACAGCTCGTACCGGTTGGACATCTGCAGTTTGCGGAGCACGTTGGAGACGTGCGTCTCGACCGTCTTGATCGAGATGAACAGCTCCTTGGCGATCTCCTTGTACGCGTACCCCCGGGCGAGCAGCCGGAGCACCTCGCGCTCGCGATTGGTGAGCTGATCCAGCTCGGGATCGGCGACCGGAGCGTCCGGTCGGGCCGCGAAGGCGTCCAGCACGAACCCGGCCAGCCGAGGGCTGAACACGGCGTCCCCGTCGGCCACCCGGCGAATCGCCGCGGTCAGCTCGTCCGGGGAGATGGTCTTGGTGACGTAGCCGCGCGCCCCGGCCCGGATGAGCCCGATGACGTCCTCGGCGGCGTCCGAGACGCTCAGCGCCAGGAACTTGACCTGGGGGTGGGTACGCCGCATCGCCTCCAGCACCGCGCGCCCGCCACCGTCGGGCATGTGCACGTCGAGCAGGACCACGTCCGGCACGGTCGCGGCGATCCGGTTGACCGCCTCGGCCACCGTGCTCGCCTCACCCACCACCTCGACGTGCGCACCGAGTTCGGCGCGTACGCCCGCGCGGAACATGGCGTGGTCGTCCACGAGGAACACCCGCAGCCGTTCGGCGCGGGCACCCGCTCCCTCGACCGGTTCCATCGGCTGGTCGACCATGGTCATCTGTCCCTTTCCGCTGTGGACGAGTCCCGGGAGATCGGCAGGATCAACCGGATCTCGGTGCCCTCCCCCGGCGCGGACCGGATCTCGGCCCGACCGCCGTGACGCTTCATCCGCCCGATGATCGAACCACGTACCCCGTGCCGGTGGTCCTCCACCGTATCCGGGTCGAACCCCTTCCCCCGGTCGCGAACGAAGACACTGACCTGTTCCGGCTCCACCTCGGCGTAGAGGGAGACGGTCTGCACCCCGGCATGCCGGGCGGCGTTCACCAGTGCTTCCCGGGCGGCGGCGACCAGCGCGCCGACCCGCTCGTCGGTCTCCCGGTCGCCGACCACCACCGGCTCGACCGTGATCGCGAAGGTGTCCTCGACCTCCGCGGCGGCCTGCTCCAACGCGGCCGCGAACCGCTCCGTCGGCGAGCCCGTCGGCTTGTAGAGCCAGTTGCGCAGCGACCGCTCCTGCCCCCGAGCGAGGCGCTGAACGGTCTTGACGTCGCTGGCGTTGCGCTGGATCAGGGCCAGGGTGTGCAGCACCTGGTCGTGCACCATCGCGGCGAGCTCGGCCCGTTCCTGCTCGCGGATGCGCCCCTCACGCTCCGAGCGGAGCTGGTTGTACGTCCGCCACAGCACCGGCGCCGCGACCACGCCCACCCCGGCGAGGCCGACCAGCGCGAAGATGACGCCGTTGATCACCGCGTCGAGGTTCTGCGCCGGAGAGTAGACGGCCGCGACACCGATGATGCCGACCGCCACCAGCACCCCGCCGCCGATGAAGCGGAGCACGAACGCCCGCCGATCGCTCTCCTCGACCACGGCGCCGAGCCACGGCACCGGCAGGGACTCCCCCCACCGCCGGCGACGCTCGGGTTCCGACTGGTGCCAGATCACCCCCGCGCCCACCGCGATGATCGCCACCAGCCAGCCGGCGGTGCCCGCCGCGCCGATCGAGTCGAAGACCATCACCTGGACCAGCAGGACACCGAGCCCGATCGCCACGAACGGCAGCAGCTGGGCCACGTCGCGACGCGGCGGGACACCGGTGTCACCGGGCCGCAGCGGCACCACCGCCCAGAAGGCCGCGTAGAGCAGCAGGCCGAGCCCGCTCAACCCGAGCAGGATCATGAAGGCCACCCGTACCCGCAGCACCGAGATGCCCAGATGTTCGGCGATCCCGGCGGCCACCCCCGCGGCCATCCGGTGCTCCGGGGCGCGGTAGAGGCGCGGTGGTGGGCTGACGCTGCTGATCGGAAGCTCCCTCGTCGCGGCGGTGGCGTCGAGTCCGCACGGGGTGCGGCCGGCGCTGACGGCGGTACGGGTTCGATCGTCACACGCTGCGACGGGTACCGGCCACGGGGACGCCCCGGACATTCCGGCACCGCGATATCAGGGTGCCGTCAGGGTCGGCTCCTGAGGTCACTCGGGCGGGTGAAGCAGCAGTATCGAGAGCATGACCGAGGAAGCTGCCCAGCCGCCCCACGCAGGGGCGGCACCGCCGGGCGGAGCAACGCCCCCACCCCCCGCGGCCACCGGCTGGACCGGGTCCACCCCGTTCGACCCGCCACCCGCGGCCGGCCCGTACCCGCCGGGAGCGCAGGTACCCGGCCCAGCGCCGGCCACCGGAGCGCACCCCGGCTCAGGACCGGCCGGGTACGGCCCCGGGCCGGGCCAGGGGGCGCCCGCCGGAAGTGGCGGGCCCACCCCGGGCTTCGGCTCGGGCGGCACCGGTCCGGCCTTCGGATGGGCCGGGGCAGGCGATGCCGGGGGTACGCCGCCACCACCGCACGGCGGTCCGGCCGGCGCGCCCGGCGGCCCACCACCCGGCGCGGCCGGGTTCACCACGCGGTACGGGCTGGTCCGCCCCCGCGAGGGGCGCTACCTGGCCGGCGTCTGCGCCGCCATCGGCCGCGCCACCAACACCGACCCGGTGCTCTGGCGAGTGCTCCTCGCGGTGCTCGGGTTCTTCGGCGGGATCGGCATCCTGGTCTACATCACCGCGTGGCTGATCATTCCCGGCGAGGGCGACACCGCGTCACCTGTCGAGTCGATGCTCGGTCGCGGCCGGTCCAGCATGTCGCCGGTCACCGTGATCGTGCTCGGCATCGTCGCGGCGGTCGGCTTCGGCTACATCGTCACCGACGCGTTCCGGGCGGTGCTGCTCGGCGCGGCCATCCTGATCGGCGGCGCGCTGCTGCTGAACCGGGAACGCCGCCGCACCCAGCCGGTTCCGGCCGGTCCACCGCCCGCGGCGCCGCCCGGCCCGGTGCCCCCGGTCAGTTACCCGGCACCGGCCCCGTACGCCGCGCCGCCGGCCGCCGACCTGGCCACCGTGCCCGGTGCGCCCACGTCCGGGGTCGGTCCGGCGACCGGACCGCTGCCGTTTCCCGGCGGGCAGCCGACGAGCCAGGAGGTGAGCGCTCCGCACGGGGGGAGCGCTCACCACGCCCAGGCGCCGGCCGCCACGCCGGTGACCGGGCAGCCCGCCGACCGCACGGCCGAGCTGCCCACCTGGCCGCCGGCCGAGCCGCCCGCACCCCAATGGCCGGCTCCGGCGACGAGAGGCGGTTGGCAGGCCACGCCGACGGGAGCCGGCTGGCGGACCACTCCGGCAGCCAGCAGTGGATACCCACCCACCGCGCAGACGCCCACGAGCGGCTACCGTCCACCGTTCGCCCCGCGCGGCCCGTACGCCACGCAGTCACCGCCCGCCCCGCCACCGAAGCCACCGAAGCGCCCGAAGCGCCCGAAGGAGCGGTCGGCGCTCGGCCCGGTGACCTTCTCACTGATCTTCCTGGCCCTCGGCCTGGTCGCCGTTCTCGACCTCCTCGGCGTCTTCGACGTCGGCGCGTCGGCGTACTTCGCCGCGGCGCTGGCCACCATCGGCCTCGGGCTGCTGGTGGGCACCTGGTTCGGCCGGGCCCGCTGGCTGATCGCGCTCGGGCTGGTGACCGCGTCCGCGCTCGCCGTGGCCACGGTGGCCGAGTCGTACGACCGGTTCCGGGGCGTCGACGGTGCCGTGACCTGGGCTCCGGCCGGCTACCAGGATCTCGCCACGCGCTACGAGAACAGCTTCGGCGACGCGGTGCTGGACCTGCGCTCGGTCGACTTCGCCGGACGCAACACGGAGATCACCGTCTCGGTCAACTTCGGGAAGGGCACGGTCGTGGTGCCGCCGAACGTCGACGTGACCGCGGTGGCCGACGTCAACGCCGGCGACGCGACCGTCTTCGGGCAGCACCAGCCCGGGCCCGCCGGGGGGGCTCGGGAGTTCACCGACCTCGGCCCGGACGGTGCCGGGGGTGGCACGCTCCGCCTCTTCGTCCACATCAATGCCGGAAGCCTGGTGGTGACCCGATGAAGGCGCACCGTACCGATCTCGTCTCCTTCGCCTTCGGGCTGCTCTTCCTGGTGCTCACCGCCTGGTGGCTCTCGGCCAAGATCCTCGGACTCGCCGTACCCCCGGTCGGCTGGTTCCTGGCCGGCGCGCTGATCCTGATCGGAGTATTCGGTCTGGTGGGTGCGCTCCGCTCGGGCCGGCACGCCGACCGCGAGGTGGCCACGGACGACACCGCGTCGGCAGGTGACGCCCCCGCGGCCCAGGGCACGGACGTCCCGGCCGACGGCATGCCGTTCGCCGACGCGGGATCGGACGCGGACCGGCCGGTCTCCGGAGGCGGCCACGCCGGCTGGCACCCGGACCAACCCACGTCCGGCGGGACGCTCCCCGGCTGGGAGCGGTACCCGCCGGCCTCCGGCGGGATCCACCCGGCCTGGCAGGTGGACCGCACGACGGAGGAGTTCCGGGCGGACGGGATCGACGCCGGGCACGGTGCGGACCCGACGGCCACCCTCGATCAGGTGGACGCCCCGACGACCAGGGTCGAGCGGACGGACGCCGGTGCCCGCCCCGATGGTGTGGACGAGCAGCCGACCGAGGCGGTCACCGGCGCGTCGGGCGGCGTGGCCGAGGACCGCCCCGAAGACGGCCCGAGCGGCGTTGCCGGTTCCTCGTCCGGTCGTCCGGGGCAGGGGGACGACCCGCGGATTTGACCGGGCCCGGCGGTGGGTGCTCGATCCGGCTCACGGCGGCGGTGCGATCGGCGCGCGTGGACGCCTATGCTGGCCGATGGAGTTCCGCCTCCGTGGGTCGATCCCGCCCCGCCGCGGCGGTCCGTCGCGCTTGCCGTGTCTACCCCGTCAGGAGCCCTTCCGAGATGACCCAGTCCCCCGCCGTGCGTACCCCCGGCCGGCCCGGTCCGGTCCGCATCGGCGAGCGAGCCGCCCGTACCCTCGTCACCGAGCTCGCCCGGCTCAACGAAGCGAAGGCCGCGCTGCTCGTCGGCGTGAACCCGCAGTCCGCGGTACTGGCCGCGGCGATCGAGGCGTTGCTGCCCGGTGACCAGCTGACGGTGGCGCCCGCCGAGGGAGGGTCGGCCACCGCGCTGCGCGAGCACATCACCGCCCAGGGCCGGTGGGTCGCCGACCGGGTCCGGGTGGTCGACTCCCTCGCCGAGGCCGATCCCGCCGAGGTGGTGATCGCGGGTGAGCCGCTCCTCGGCACGGCCGAGGAGACCCGCATGACGATCGAGACGCTCGGCAAGCACCTCGGTGACGGGGCGGTGCTCAGCGTGGCGACCGCCGCCGCGCCGGGCCGGACCGCGGGTGCGGCGGCGGAGTTGGAGCGGCAGAGCGCCCTCCACGGCGTCGGCACCGACCTGGTGCTGCGCAACACGCCCCCGGTACGTCTGCACCGACTCCGGTTCACCCCGGCGAGCCCGGCCACCGCGACGCTGCTCGCTCCCGCCCACCGGCCGTCGAGCGTGCCGCTGAGCCGGTCCATGCACATCGACTCCAACGGGGTGGCTGCGGCCGGCATCAGCCTCGGTCTGGCCGCGCTGGCCCGGCTGACCAGGCCGAAGTCGAAGCTCTGGCTGCTGCCGGCCCTCGCCGCCGCACCGGTCGCCGCGTTCTTCCGCGACCCTGAGCGGGATGTGCCCGAGGACCCGTCGGCGGTGGTCGCCGCCGCGGACGGGCAGGTCCTGTCGGTGCAGCGCCTGCACGACGAGCGCTTCGGTGACGGGGAGTGGCTGCGCATCGCGGTGTTCCTGTCCGTGTTGGACGTGCACGTCAACCGTGCGCCGGTGGCCGGCAAGGTGGTCGACTACTTCGTGGCCGACGGTGGATTCGTCAACGCCATGAAGCCGGACGCCGAGCACAACGTGGCCGCGTACACGGTGCTGGACACTGTGCACGGCGCGGTGGTGGTCGCCCAGCGCACCGGCCTGATCGCCCGCCGGATCGTGCAGCGAGCGCCCATCGGCTCCCTGCTGGCCAAGGGCGAGCGCTTCGGGCTGATCCGCTTCGGCTCGCGCACCGACGTCTACCTGCCGGCCGCCGCGGCGGAGCCGCTCGTCGGCCCCGGCGACAAGGTGGTGGGCGGCGCGACGGTGATCGCCCGCTGGCGTTGAGGCCGCAAACGTGGGGAGGGGGCGCCGCGGGTCGCGGCGCCCCCTCCTGCTGTTTCGGGTCGGGCGGGTCTCTCCGCCCGGTCAGGCGGCTCGCCGCTGGCGCAGCCAGAGCACCGGCCCGCTGACCAGGTAACCCACGACGATCAGCGCGAAGGTGAGCCGGATGTCGACCAGCGCGCCGACCACCGGGGCGAGCCACAGCCACGGCGGCAGCTTCACCAGCCGGGCGAGCTTGGCGTACGGGAAGCTCGACACCATCGCGAAGGCCAGCAGCGCGACCCCGGCCAGGAGCACGGGCCCCGGTACGCGCAGCCCGATGGCGACGGACATCGCGAGCACGGCGGCGGCCATGGTCGTGGGCACGCCGCAGAAGAACCGCCCGTCCTTGGGCGAGACGTTGAACCGGGCGAGCCGGATCGCGGCGCAGGCCGCGACGAGCGCGCAGGCGACAGCCGCCGCCGCGGTCGAAACGGAGCCGGCGAGCGAGGCGTAGACGACCACCGGCGCGGCGATGCCGAAGGAGCACATGTCGGCCAACGAGTCCATCTGCGCGCCGAACGGACTGGCCACACCGAGCTTGCGGGCCAGCACGCCGTCCAGGCCGTCGAACGCGACGCAGGCGATGAGGGCGAACGCGGCGACGCGTACCTGCCCCTGCATGGCCAGGAAGATGGCGAGCACGCCGAGGGTCAGACTGCTCAGTGTGCACGCGTTGACCAGGGCGAACTTCACCCGGCGGGTGATCGTACGTTCGCCGGGGAGCAGCGGGATCGACCGGGCCGCGGCGTCGTCGGACTCGCTGACCGGCGGCAGCGCCGGGCTGACCGGCGGCAGCGCCGGGCTGACCGGCATGACGGCCTCGACCTCGGCCCGGCTGAACCGGTTCAGGCCGTAGCGGCGACGGCGGTCGACGTAGCGGGGCTCGACCAGCGCCGTGTCGGCACCCCCGGTCAGGTCACCGTCGCGCCGGCCCACCCGGACCAGCAGCACCTGCCGGGCGAATGCGCCGCCGCGGCGGAGCGGGCCCGCCCAGCGGCGCCCTGCGGGGCGCGGACTGTCAGTCGTACGACGCCGGCGCCATGGGGCTCTCGGCACGCTTCCTCCATCACCGGATCGGCTCTACCGCCTCGAGGACGGACATCCGGCTGTCTCGTACCGAGCCTCTCGCGGCCCGGCAGCCGTTGTGCGGAGTACACCATTGCACAGGGAACGGCGCTTGGCGATAGCCGTCCGAGGGGCTTTATATCTCCATATTCCGCTCAGGCGGCTCTGTCGTTCGCAACCAGGGCCTCATCGCCCGTTATCCATCATTCCCTACCTCGACTGTAGCCCAGACGGCCGAAGGCGGCTCGAGCGGCGGGGCTTATCTTCCCCGTCGTCCGGTTGCCCAGGCAGCGACATCGGTCAACGGCAGGCCGTCCAGCCGATCGGGCGTGAACCAGTCGGCCCTGGCGGTCGAGCCTCCGGCCGCCTCGGTGACCCGGGCCTCGGTCGGCGCATCGACCACCACCCGGTAGATCACCCGCACCCCGTGCCAGTCCAGCGGACGCCCCTCGGGCCCGAGCGCGGCCGGGTTGTGCAGGTTGTCCACGCCCATCAGCTCGGTCACCCGGCCGAGTTGGCCGGCCTCCTCGACCAGTTCGCGCAGGAGCGCGGGCACGGGCTGTTCGCCATGGTCGGTACCGCCCCCGGGCAGGTGCCAGAGCCCGGCGCCGGGATACCCCTCGGCGATCATCGTGAGCAGCACCCGACCGTCCGGGTCGGTGACCAGCCCGTACGCGCCGAAGCGCAGCCGGCGGTCGCCGAGCGGCGGGAAGGACGACGGGTCGGCCCGCCCCGCGGGCAGCGGCTCGACCGGCAAACCGAGCAGTTCGGCGGTGAACGGCATCAGCGGCACCTCCGCCGCCTCCTGCGGGTTGAACCAGCGGGTCGAGTCGGTCGTCCCGGCCCGCCCGTCGTGCGGCGCGCCCCCGGTCACGGCCAGGTCGAAGACCAGCCGGTCGGTGTGCAGTGACACGTCGACCTCGGGAAACGGGATCACGTCGGCGACCACCGCGCGCAGCCCGGCCACCTCGACGGTCAGCCCGGTCTGCTCGGGGACCTCGCGAAGCACGGCGCGCACGGGGTGTTCGGCGTGCTGCACGACACCTCCGGGCAGGTGCCAGACACCCGGGAACTGGGCGCCGGCCGCACCGCGTACGAGCAGCACCCGATCGTCGTCCCGGTAGAGCCCGTACGCGCCCACCTGCCGCCGCTGCTGCATGCCGTGGCCCCCGCCCCGCGTCCCGTTCGGTCGATCATGAAGTTATCGCCGTCCATCCCGGCGTGTCCCGACAATAACTTCATGATCAGCGGGGCGACCCTCGGGGGGAGAGGGGGGAGGGAGGGGGTTGGGAAGGGGGTTGGGGGGTTAGGTTAGGTGGGCGGCTTGGACGGCTTCGGCGGTGACCTCGGTGAGGCGTTCGGCCGGGAGGGCGCCCAGCTCCGCGGGAGCGAACCAGCGAGCCTCGCTGGTGGAGCCGCCGACATCGGCCACGGTGGGCGGGGCCGGACGGTCGACCACCACCCGGTAGAAGGCGCGTACGCCGTGCCAGTCGATCGGGTAGCCCTCCGGGCCGAGCGAGGCGGCGTCCCGGTGGCTGGCCACCCCGAGCAGCTCGACGAGTCGCCCGTCCTGCCCGGTCTCCTCCACCAGTTCGCGGATGAGCGCCGCGCCGGGCTGCTCGCCGTAGTCGGTGCCGCCGCCCGGCAGGTGCCAGCAGCCGGCGCCGGGATAGCCGTCGGCGACGCGGGTGAGCAGCACCCGGCCCTCCGGGTCGGTGCAGACCGCGTACGCGGCGAAGCGCTGGGCCCGGTGCAGCCCGTCCGGGCCGGGCACCGCGTAGAACGAGGGGAACTCCGGCGGCTCCTCCGGAACCACGTCGCCCGAGGAGGCGGGCAGGTCGAGGGCGCGCGCGGTGAACGAACGCAGCGGCAGCTCGGCGGCCTCCTCGCGGGTGAACCACCGGGCCAGATCGGTCGGCCGGTCGACCCGGTCGGCGAGCGTCCCGCCACGCACCGACACCCGGTAGATGAGCCGGTCGGTGTGGATCGTGATCCCCCGCTCGGGCAGGGCCCGCATGTCCGCCAGCACGTCGTGCAGCCCGGTCACGGCCACCGACAACCCCGTCTCGGCCGCCGTCTCCCGTACGACCGTGTGGTTGGGGTCCTCGCCGTGGTCGACCGCCCCACCGGGCAGCGACCAGGTGCCGGGTGTGCCGGAGCGTTGTGATGCGCGGACCAGCAGAACCCGGTCGGCCGAATCAGCACAAACTGCGTATGCCGCGATCCTGCGGAGCGGCGTCAGCGCGGTGGTCACGGGAGAAAATTCTCCCCCGGGCAGGTTACCGGCATCGAGAAGAGTCGGATTGCTGACTCATGGCTGTCGACTCAGGGGGCGGTCAGGGTATAGATCCGGGCGCTCACCGAGGCCGTCCACGCGCCGGGCGCGGAGGGTGGAGACATGACGACCAACACCCCTCCGCAGACCCCGTACAAGCAGCTCCGGCGACCCACCACCGACCGCATGGTCGCCGGTGTCGCGAGCGGGCTCGGCCGCTACCTCAACGTCGATCCCACGCTGATCCGGGTGGCCTTCGCGGTCACCGGACTGCTCACCGGCGGGCTGGCGCTGCTGGCGTACCCGATCATGTGGTTCCTGATGCCCGAGGAGCCGTCCGGCGCCCCCGCATGGCCGCATCCGGCGGGCGCCGCGCCACAGCCGCCGCCGGGCGCCGCGCAGACGAGCCCACCGGGGTACGCGCCGACGCCGCCCTACCCGCCGGCCACCTTCCCGCCGAGCGGGCCCGTGCCGCCGGCCGCGGCCTGAGCCGGGATCACTCCCACTCGATGGTGCCCGGTGGCTTACTGGTCACGTCCAGCACCACGCGGTTGACCTCGGCCACCTCGTTGGTGATCCGGGTGGAGATCTTCGCGATCACGTCGTAGGGCAGCCGCGACCAGTCCGCCGTCATCGCGTCCTCGCTGGAGACCGGGCGCAGCACCACGGGATGCCCGTAGCTGCGCCCGTCACCCTGCACCCCGACGCTGCGTACGTCGGCCAGGAGCACCACCGGGAACTGCCAGACGTCCCGGTCCAGGCCGGCGGCGGTCAGCTCCTGGCGGGCGATCAGGTCTGCCTTGCGCAGCAGGGCCAGCCGCTCCTCGTCGACGGTACCGATGATCCGGATGGCCAGACCCGGACCCGGGAACGGGTGACGCCAGACCATCGCCTCGGGCAGCCCCAACTGCAGGCCGAGCGCACGGACCTCGTCCTTGAAGAGCGCGCGCAGCGGCTCGACCAGGGCGAACTTGAGGTCCTCCGGCAGCCCGCCGACGTTGTGGTGGCTCTTGATGTTGGCGGTGCCGGTGCCGCCGCCGGACTCGACGACGTCCGGGTAGAGGGTCCCCTGCACCAGGAACTCGACGTCTCCGTGCGCGGCGACCTCCCGGGCGGCGGCCTCGAAGACCCGGATGAACTCCCGGCCGATGATCTTGCGCTTCTGCTCCGGGTCGGTCACTCCGGCGAGCGCACCCAGGAACCGTTCCCGCGCGTCGACCACCTTGAGCTTGATGCCCGTGGCCGCCACGTAGTCCTTCTCGACCTGCTCGGCCTCGCCGGCCCGGAGCAGACCGTGGTCGACGAAGACGCAGGTCAGCTGGTCGCCGACGGCCTTGTGCACGAGCGCGGCCGCGACCGCCGAGTCGACGCCGCCGCTGAGGGCGCAGATGACCTCCTTGTCGCCGACCTGCTCGCGGATCCGGGTTACCTGCTCGTCGATGATGTTCTCCGGCGTCCAGGTGGGCTCGATGCCGGCGATCTCGTAGAGGAAGCGGGTGAGCATCTCCTGGCCGTGCGCGGTGTGCCCGACCTCCGGGTGGAACTGCACGCCGGCCCGCCGCCCGGCCAGGTCCTCGAACGCGGCGACCGGCGCCCCGGCGGACTCGGCGGTCACCGTGAAGCCGTCCGGCGCCTCGGTGACGCAGTCGCCGTGGCTCATCCAGACCGGCAGGTCGGCGGGGAGGTCCTTGAGCAGCACGCCGGCGTCCGGGCGGGCCTGCAACGGGGTGCCGCCGTACTCGCGGTTGCCGGTGTGCGCCACCGTGCCGCCGAGCGCCCGGGCCATGGCCTGGAAGCCGTAGCAGATGCCGAAGACCGGCACTCCGGCGGTGAACATGCCGGCGTCGACCTGCGGGGCGCCCGGCGCGTAGACGCTGGCCGGGCCGCCGGAGAGGATGATCGCGGCCGGGTCCTTCGCCAGCATCTCGGCGACCGGCATCGTGTGCGGGACGATCTCGGAGTAGACCTTCGCCTCACGTACCCGGCGCGCGATCAGCTGGGCGTACTGGGCTCCGAAGTCCACCACGAGGACGGGGCGAGGCGTGCTCATGTGGCCAAAGCCTACCTACTGTCACGGCCACCCCTGGCCGCGCCCCGCGCTGTCCGCGCGGCGCGCCGGCTACGGCGGCGATGACCGGTCCCGCCCGCTACGGTCGCAGCGCCGCGGGAGCGTGCGCCGGCACCGCCGGTTGCCGAGGTGCGACCGGGTCGACCCGGCGGTACGGCTCGCCGAGCGGCGGCCGCGGGTCCTCCTCGCCCTTGTTCGGCCAGAGGGACATGGCCCGCTCGGCCTGCGCGGTGATCGTCAGCGACGGGTTCACCCCGAGATTCGCCGAGACGGCCGCCCCGTCCACCACGTGCAGCCCCGGATGGCCGAACACCCGGTGGTACGGATCGATCACCCCGTCGGCCGGAGTGGCGCCGATCACCGCCCCGCCGAGGATGTGCGCCGTCATCGGGATGTCGAACGGCTCGGTCAGCGCCCCGCCCGGCGTACCGCCGATCTCCTCGGCGAGCAGCCGGGCCGCCGCGTGGCCGGCCGGAATCCAGGTCGGGTTCGGGGTGCCGTGCCCGGGGCCGCTGACCAGCCGACCGCGCCGGAACCGGAGGGTGAGCGAGTTGTCGGCCGACTGCATGACCAGGGCGATCACGGTCCGCTCGGACCAGCGTCGTACGGAGATCAACTGGGCGGCGGTGCCGGGCTGGCGCAGCAGCGTGCCGACCCAGCGCCGGACGCGGTGCGGCCCGCCCTCGACCAGCAGCGACTGCAGCAGTCCCATCGCGTTGGAGCCCCGTCCGTAGCGGACCGGCTCGATGTGGGTCTGCGGGTCGGGGTGGAACGAACTGGTGATGGCCACGCCCTCGGTGAAGTCGAGCCCGGCGGCCCGGGCCTGCCGGCCGGGCACCGACGCCCCCAGGATCGCCTCGGAGTTGGTGCGGGTCAGCTCGCCGAGCCGGGGCGAGAGCGCGGGCAGCGCGCCGGTGCCCTTCATCTCGTGCAGCAGCCGCTGGGTGCCGAGCGCCCCGGCGGCGAAGACGACCTGGTCGGCCCGGATCACCTGCCGCCGCCGGCGCAGCCAGGCACCGGTCCGGACGGTGTGCACCTCGTACCCGCCCGCCGGGTGGGGACGTACGGCGGTCACCGTGGTGAGCGGGTGTACCCGCGCACCGAGCCGCTCGGCCAGCCACAGGTAGTTCTTGACCAGAGTGTTCTTCGCCCCGACCCGGCAGCCGGTCATGCAGGAGCCGCAGTGGGTGCAGCCGGTGCGCTCCGGGCCGACGCCACCGAAGTAGGGGTCGGCGACCCGCTCGCCGGGTCGCCCGATGTGCACGCCCACCGGGGTGGCGTGGAAGGTCTGCCCCACCCCCATCCGCTCGGCCACCGCCCGCATCGCCCGGTCCGCGCCGGTGTCCATCGGGTACGTGGTGACGCCGAGCATCCGTTTCGCCTGGTCGTAGTGGCGGGCCAGTTCGTCCCGCCAGTCGGTGATGTCCCGCCACTGTGGATCGGTGTAGAACGCGGGCAGCGGCTCGTAGAGGGTGTTCGCGTAGACCAGGGAGCCGCCGCCCACGCCGGCGCCGGATAGCACCAGCACCCCGCCACCGGCCCGCCGGTCGGCGGCCCGCAGCAGGGTGACCCGCTGGATGCCGTAGCAGCCGAGCCCCGGAGCCCACAGGAACCGTCGCGCCCGCCACGACGTGCGGGGGAACTCGTCGTCGGCGAAACGCCGCCCGGCCTCCACGACGCCGACGGAGTATCCCTTCTCGGTCAGCCGTAGCGCGGTGACGCTGCCGCCGAAGCCGGACCCGATGACGAGCACGTCGTACCGCATTCCGGCATCATTACCCGCCGGTAGCCGTCGCGCCAGAGCCGAGGACGCGCGATCATGCTCTGCACCCGCCACATCGGCGCCCCCGGGCCGCAACCCGCGGCACCCTTCGGAGCGTTGTTCAGTACAGGTGGAAGGAGGCCGGATGAGCCTCGGATCCGGTGCGGGCCGTCGGGGTCGCCTGCTGATCGGGTTGCTGCTCGCCGCAGTGGTGCTCGTGACGGCAGGCGGCGTGGTGATCAGCCGCCTGGTCGGCCGGGCGAGCCCAGAGCACGGGGCCGCGCCGGCGCCGGCGCCGACCACGACCACGCCCGCCGCCACGCCCAGTTCGCCGCCGCCCCCTCCGGGCGCCGACATCACCGGCCCGCTCAACCTCCTACTGGTCGGTGTGGACACCCGGGTCAGCGTCCCCGGCTGGGAGCCGCACGCCGACGCGGTGCTGGTCCTGCACGTGCCGCGCGGACTGGACCGGGCCTACCTCTTCTCGCTCCCCCGCGACCTGTTGGTCGACATCCCCGCGTTCCCCAAGGCCGGCTACCGCGGCGGGCGGACCAAGCTGACCCACGCGATGAGCTACGGCAGCCGGGTACCCGGCCGCGCCAAGCAACCGAGCGCCGCGCAGGGGTACGAGTTGCTGCGCAGCACCGTGAGCGGCTACACCGGCTTGCGCATCGACGCCGGCGCGGTGGTCACCTTCGCCGGGTTCGACCGGCTGGTGGACAGCCTCGGCGGCGTGGACATCCACGTCGACCAAAGGGTCGTCTCCCGCCACCGGCAGCCCGACGGCCGGCACCGGGAGAGCGCGCCGGGTGGCTACACCGGCCCGCAGATGGTGTACGAGAAGGGCGACCGCCACCTCACCGGGTGGCAGGCACTGGACTACGCCCGGCAGCGCTACATCCCCGGCGGCGACTACAGCCGGCAGCGCCACCAGCAGCAACTGATCCGAGCGCTCGTCGGCAAGATCCTCGACCAAGGGCTCGCCCGCGACCCGGACCGCGTGCAGCAGGTCGTCGACGCGCTCAGCGACACGCTGATCTACGTCGGCGGGCGCAAGCTGATCGACATCGCGTACGCCCTGGGCGGCCTTCCCGCCGACCGGTTCGCGCTGGTCGGCCTACCCGGGAGGTCGGTCGGCTCGGGTGGCGACTACCGCGGTGAACAGCTCACCTCGGTCGGCCGCCGCTTCCTCACCGAACTGCGCGCCGGCCGCGCCGACGCCTACCTGGCCAAGAACCCCAGCCTTCGCAGCAAAACCTGACCCCTCCCCCGCTGGATCCCCGTCGGTCAGAGGGGTTTGGGCTCGGCCGGGCGTTCGGTGCCGTAGAGCCAGGCGTCGAAGAGCTTGTCGAGCTTCTTCCCCGAGACGCGTTCGGCGAGCGCGATGAACTCGTCGGTGCTGCCGTTGCCGTTGCGTTTCTCCGCCGACCAGGTCCGCAGGATCTCGAAGAACGCGTCGTCGCCGACGGCCACCCGCAGCGCGTGCACGGTCATCCCGCCCCGCTGGTAGACCGAGTTGCTGAACAGGTTCTCCACCCCGGGCTTGCCGGGCGGCGTACGCCAGACCTGGCCCGACGAACCGTGGTAGCCGGAGGCGAACGACTCCTCGACCTTCCGGCCGCCGTCGTGCTCGGTCCAGAGCCACTCGGCGTACGTGGCGAGCCCCTCGTTGAGCCAGATGTCCTGCCAACGGGTCAACGCCACGCTGTCGCCGTACCACTGGTGGGCCAGTTCGTGCGCGACGACGTCGGTGTTGACCCCCTGACGGAAGAAGTCGGCCGAGTAGACCGGCCGGGACTGCGTCTCCAACGCGTACCGGATCCGCGGGTCGGAGATCACGACGCCGCCGTACGCCTCGAACGGGTAGGGACCGAACACGGTCTCCAGGTAGTCGGCGACCTTGACGGTCTCGGCGATCGAGTCGTCCGCGGCGCCCTTCGGCACGTCGGTCTGGACGGCGCTGTAGATCGGCCGTCCCTTGTGCTTCCCGGTCGTCACCCGCAACTCGCCGATCACCACGAAGCTCAGGTAGCTGGCCATCGGCGCACGCTCGGCCCACTTCCAGGTGGTCCAGCCGGCGCTGCTCGCCTTCCCGCCCGGCACCCCGTTGCTGACCGCCGTGAGCCCGTCCGGCACGGTGATCTCGAAGTCGTACGTGGCCTTGTCGGACGGGTGGTCGTTGACCGGGAACCAGGTGCTCGCCGACTCCGGCTGGCCGAGCGCGATGGCGCCGTCCTCGGTGTGGATGAAGCCACCACCACCGAGCAACTCGTTCTCCAACTGCTCCGGCTCGCCGTCGTACCGGACCTCCGCCACGAACCCGTTACCCGCGATCAGGCCCTTCACCGGGGTCACCGAGAGCTCGTCGCCCTTACGGGAATAGCTGGCCGCAGCGCCGTCCACGGTCACCGACCGCACGGTCAGTCCGGCCAGATCGAGGTTGAACGCGGACAGGTCACTGGTCGCCGAGGCATGCACTGTGGTGGTGCCGGTGAGCCGGTCCTTCGCCGGGTCGTACCGGACCTTGACCGTGTACCGGCCGACGTCGTAACCGCCGTTGCCGTAGCTGGGGAAGTACGGGTCGCCCGCACCCGCCGCGCCCGGCTTGAAGTGCCGCTCGGCGGGCTGCGACGGCGTGGCCGCCGACTCGGGCGCGTCCGGCGTCGAGCCGCACCCGGCCAGCACCGCCCCGATCAGCAGTAGACCGACATGCACCCGCAGAGACCGCCGTGGCTGCCTCATCGCCTCGTCCTTTCGAAGTGCCGGCGGGCACTCCGG
Source organism: Micromonospora sp. NPDC023737 (assembly GCF_040639715.1). NCBI lineage: Bacteria > Bacillati > Actinomycetota > Actinomycetes > Micromonosporales > Micromonosporaceae > Micromonospora > Micromonospora sp. NPDC023737. The sequence goes on along the minus strand of NZ_JBFAAL010000002.1, from coordinate 268,287 downwards.
CCCGACCGCCGCCGAACCGCCGCCGCAGGACCCGTACCGTCCATGCTCTCGCCCGGTCCGTTCGCGGCAGCCTACCGAGCATCGATCGCATCGTCGTCACGCGGCCGGGCGCGGGCGCGGCCGGGCACGGTCTCCTGAAACAGGCCTCAAGGCAGGGCGGGTGCGCTGCCGCCGATCAGCCAGGCGTCCATGAGCGAGCGCAGCTGCCGGCCGGAGATCCGCTCCGCGAGGGCGACCAGGTCGGCCGTCGTGCCGTTGCGGTCCCGTCGCTCAGTCGTCCACTGTCGCAGGATGCGGAAGAACGCGTCGTCGCCGACGGTGCGGCGTAACGCGTGCACGGCCAGCGCGCCGCGCAGGTAGACGGCGGTACCGAACATCGCCTCCCGGCCGGGGTCCACCGAGGGCTGCGTCCAGTCGGTGGTCGCGTACCGCGCCTCGAACGTTTCCTGCGCGCTCCGACCGCCGTCGTGCTCCTCCCAGAGCCACTCGGCGTACGTGGCGAAGCCCTCGTTCAGCCAGATGTCGCTCCAACGGCTCAACGAGACGCTGTCGCCGAACCACTGGTGGGCCAGCTCGTGCGCCACCACGTTCGGGTTCGGGCGGCCGTCGGCGAAGAAGCCGGGCCCGTACACGGGCCGGGACTGGGTCTCCAGCGCGTACCCGATGCGTTCGTCGGCGACCGCGACTCCGCCGTACGCCTCGAACGGGTACGGCCCGAACCGGCCGGCCAGGAAGTCGACGATCTCGCCGGTACGGGCCAGCGAGGCGGCGGCCGGGCCGTTCTGCGGCTCACCCGACGGAACGGCGGTGACGATGGGCCGGCCCTCGTGTGTGCCGGTGGTGACCCGGTAGTCGCCGATCACCAGCGTGGTCAGGTAACTCGCCATCGGCGATCGCTCGCTCCAGCGCCACGTGGTCCACCCGCCGTCGCTGCGCTTCGGGCCGGGAACACCGTTGCTCAGCGCGGCGAGCCCGTCCGGAACGGTCACCGCGAGGTCGTAGGTGGCCTTGTCGGACGGGTGGTCGTTGACCGGGAACCAGGTCGCCGCCGAGTCGGGCTGGCCGAGCGCGATAGCGCCGTCGTCCGTGTGCAGGAAACCCCCGGAGCCCAGCGGGCCGTCGGTGACCGGGGCGGGCACCCCGGCGTACGCGACCTCGACGGTGAACCGGGCACCGCGAGGCACCCCGCGGGCCGGCTCGACCACCAGCTCGTTTCCCGTCCGCCGGTGCTCGGCGGTGGCGCCGTCGACGGTCACCTGGTCGACGTCCAGTCCGGCGAGGTCCAGGTTGAACCGGGAGAGCCCCTGGGTGGCGGTCGCGGTCAGCACCGCCTGCCCGGTGAGCCGGCCGGTCGCCGGGTCGTACCGCACGTCCAGGGCGTAGTGCGCCACGTCGTACCCGCCGTTGCCGTACCCGGGCACGTACGGGTCACCGGCATCCGCGCTGCCCGGCCGGAACGCATCGTCCTCATCGGACCAGGTGCAGCCGCTCGCCGCGAGCAGCACCGCCAGCGCGGCGGCGACCACGATCCGGGGACAGGTACGTCGCACCGGCCGAGCCTAACGGCGCGGCCGGTGCGACACGACGTGTTCGCGCAGGTCAGCGGTCGAGGACCAGGCCCACCTTCTGGAACTCCTTGAGGTCGCGGTAGCCACACTTGGCCATCGCCCGGCGCAGCCCGCCGAAGAGGTTCAGCTGGCCGTCGGGCTCGTCGGCCGGGCCGAAGAGGACCTGCTCCATCGAGCCGATCGGTGCACTGGCCACCTCGAACGCGCCGCGCGGCAGCGACGGGTGGCTGGCGGCCGAGTGCCACCAGGCGCCACCGGCCGGCGCCTCCTCGCAGCGGGAGAGCGGCTCGCCGAGCATCACCGCGTCCGCGCCGCAGCCGAGGGCCTTGGCGATGTCGCCGGAGGTCTGCATGTCCCCGTCGGCGATCAGGTGCACGTACCGGCCGCCGGTCTCGTCCAGGTAGTCGCGGCGGGCCGCCGCCGCGTCGGCGATCGCGGTGGCCATCGGCACCCGGATGCCGAGCACCGACTCGGTGGTCGACCAGTCGTCGCCGCCGATGCCGACGATGACGCCGGCGGCGCCGGTACGCATCAGGTGCAGCGCGGTCTTGTAGTCGGTGCAGCCGCCCACGATCACCGGCAGGTCGAGGTCGGCGATGAACTCCTTGAGGTTCAGCGGCTCGTCGGTGGTCGAGACGTGCTCGGCGGAGACGATCGTGCCCTGGATGACCAGGATGTCCACGCCGGCGTCCAGGATCACCGGGGCCAGCGCCAGGGTGTGCTGCGGGGACACCCGCACCGCCACCGTGCCACCCCCGGCACGCAGCTCGCGTACGCGCTCCGCGATGAGGTCGGGACGGATCGGTTCGGCGTACACCTCCTGGAGCCGCTTGGTCGCCCGCGCGTCCTCGTCCAGCCCGGCCAGCTCCTCGAGCACCTTGGTCGGGTTCTCGTAGCGGGTCCAGAGCCCTTCGACGTTGAGCACACCGAGACCGCCGAGCGCGCCGAGGCGGACGGCGGAGCTCGGGCTCATCGTGGCATCGGAGGGGTGCCCGACGCAGGGGATGCCGAACTGGTAGGCGTCGAGCTGCCAGGCGGTGGAGACGTCGTCGACGTCCCGCGTCCGGCGGCTCGGGACGATGGCGATGTCGTCCAGGTGGTAACCGCGTTGCGCGGTCTTGCCCAACCCGATCTCGACCACGTCACGCATGGCTCACTCCAGTTGTTGTCGGGGGTGGTGGTGGGGGTCAGCGGGTGTGGTAGTTGGGCGCCTCGGTGGTCATCTGGATGTCGTGCGGGTGGCTCTCCTTGAGCCCGGCCGCGGTGATCCGGATCAGCTGGCCGCGCGCGTGGAGCTCGGGGATGCTCTCCGCGCCGGCGTAGCCCATCGCCAGCCGCAGTCCACCGACCAGCTGGTGGGCGACCCGCGAGAGCGGCCCGCGGTACGGCACCTGACCCTCGACGCCCTCCGGGACCAGCTTCTCGTCGTTGGTCACGTCCTGCTGGAAGTAGCGGTCCTTGGAGTACGACTTGGCCTGCCCGCGGGACTGCATCGCGCCGAGCGAGCCCATGCCCCGGTACGCCTTGAACTGCTTGCCGTTGACGAAGATCAGCTCACCGGGGCTCTCCTCGCAGCCGGCGAGCAGGCTGCCGAGCATCACCGTGTCGGCACCGGCGACCAGTGCCTTGGCGATGTCGCCGGAGTACTGGATGCCGCCGTCGCCGATCACCGGGACGCCCGCCGGACGGGCAGCCCGGGCGGCCTCCATGATCGCGGTGATCTGCGGCACGCCGACCCCCGCCACGATCCGGGTGGTGCAGATCGCGCCCGGTCCGACGCCGACCTTGACGCCGTCGGCACCGGCCTCGACCAGCGCCCGGGCACCGGCGTAGGTGGCGATGTTGCCGCCCACGATGTCGATCGTGACGTCCTTCTTGAGCCGGCGGACCATGTCCAGGACCGCGCGCTGGTGGCCGTGCGCGGTGTCCACGATCAGCACGTCGACACCCGCGTCGACCAGGGCCCGAGCCCGCTTGTACGAGTCCTCCCCGACCCCGATGGCGGCGGCCACCCGCAGCCGGCCCGCCTCGTCCTTGGTGGCGTCCGGGTACTGCTCGCTCTTGGTGAAGTCCTTCACGGTGATCAGCCCGCGCAGCCGGCCCGAGCCGTCAACGATCGGCAGCTTCTCCACCTTGTGCTGGCGCAGCAGAGCCAGCGCCTCGTCCTTGCTCACGCCGACCGGCGCGGTGATCAGCGGGGCCCGGGTCATGATCTCGCGGACCGGCGTGCCGGGGTCGGAGACGAAGCGCATGTCGCGGTTGGTCACGATGCCGACGAGCTGACCGTCGCCGTCGACGACGGGCACGCCGGAGATCCGGTAGCGGCCGCAGAGCGCGTCGACGTCACGCAGGGTGTCGTCGGGGCTGGCGGTGACCGGGTTGGTGATCATGCCGGACTCGGAGCGCTTGACCAGGTCCACCTGGAGCGCCTGGTCCTCCACCGAGAGGTTGCGGTGCAGCACGCCGATGCCGCCCTGGCGGGCCATCGCGATCGCCATGCGCGCCTCGGTCACGGTGTCCATCGCGCTGGAGAGCAGCGGCACGGAGAGCGTGACGTTGCGGGTCAGCCGGGTGACGGTGTTCACGCGGCTCGGGACCACGTCCGACTCGCCGGGCTGGAGCAGTACGTCGTCGAAGGTGAGGCCGAGGGGTACCACCCGGGCGGAGCCTGCCGGCAGCTCCGGCAGGTGGCCGCCCAGCTCGCCATGGTCGGCGCCGGCCGGAAGATCGGTGCTGGGCGAAATTTCCACGATTGCTCCCCTGAGCTGGTCGAACGGGCTTCAGCGAGGTGGCGCGGCGGGCACCGGAGGAGCGCCGCACGCGGCGCGTCGCTCCATCGTACCCATGCGGCTGAGCTGCTCCTCGTCGCGCCGGGCCGCTCGGCGCGCGTCCGGGGGCGGGCGTCGCTGCGGCGTTGGGTCTACGGTGAGGGGGTGCACGACGAGCCCATCGACCCGTTCAACGGCGACCCGGCCGATCCGGCCTCCGGCCTGCACGACTCGGGCGACGACGCACCGCTGGACGCGCTGACCGACGTCGAGCGGCAGGACGTGCTGGAGGATCTCGCCGACCTGGAGATCTACCAGGCCCTGCTGGCCCCGGTCGGGGTTCGCGGCCTGGTGATCGAATGCGAGGACTGCCGCGAGCCGCACTACTTCGACTGGGACCTGCTCCGGGGCAACCTGCGCCATCTGCTGAGCTCGGGCCGGCCCCGCGTGCACGAGCCGGCCTACGACCCCGACCCGGACCACTACGTCACCTGGGAGTACGCCCGCGGCTACGCCGACGGCGTGCACGACACGCTCACCGACGGCAACGACGAGGAACCCGACCGCGAGGAATCCACCGGCAGCTGAGGCGGGCGCCGGTCGCGCCCCCGGTGGCGAGGACCGAGTGCGCGGGGCTCAGGCGACCAGCCCGGCGCGGAATCCCGCGGCCACGGCGTGGGCCCGGTCCCGGGCCCCCAGCTTGCGGAAGAGCCGGCGCGCGTGCGTCTTGACGGTGTCCTCCGAGACGAACAGCTCCCGCCCGATCTCGGCGTTGCTCTTGCCCTCCGCCATTCCGAGCAGTACCTGGAGTTCGCGCTCGGTCAGCCCGACGGAGGCGCGCGCGGCCCGGGCGTTCGGTGCCGGCCGCTTGCCGTCCGGTGGCGTTCCCTCGGGCTCACCACCGTTGCCCTCCGGCCCGTCGTCGCCGCGTTGCACCGGCACCATGGTCGGTGCGCCGTTCGGCCCCTCCACCGGCCCGGCCGACCAACCCGGGCCCGGGTCACCGCCCGGCCGGCCGGCGGGCGCGGAGCGGTTCTTCCCGCCGACAGCCGCGGCGTCCCGCACCGGGTCGGTGACCCGGTGGCGGGCGGCCCGGCCGGGCGCGGAGAGCAGCAGCAGCGCCTTGGCCACCGCGCTGGTGAGATCGTGGTCGGCACCCTGGATCAGCCCGCGGGCACCGGCGCTGATGGTCGCGGCGGCGGCCTCGGACTCCTCGGCGCCGAACAGCAGCACGGCGGCCTGCGGGGCGCGGGCCAGCACCCGGCGGACGAAGCCGGCGCTGTCCGGGCGGGTGAGCGCCGTGTCGGCGAGTACCACGTCCGGTTGCCGTTCGGCGAGCCGAAGCATCACCTCAGGATCGGAGACGGCGGTACGAACGACCGCCGACAGCCCGAGGCGGGCCGCCGCGGAAGTGAGATGTTGCGCCGCAAGTGGTGTCCGGACGCACACAAGAACCGTACGCACTGTGGGGTCTCCTCTCCGCCAACGAGCAGACCATGAGCGGGTCGGTCCGGGAGGAGGTTCCCGGCAATCCTCCGAACTTTTCCGACAGATGGGTCATATGCGGCAAAGTGCCGGACGTTTTGGATCACACGCGTGTGAATCGTGGGGCTCCCGGGTAACGGGAGACCCAGGCCGGGATCGGTGTGCCTGTGCGGCCCGCCGCCCGAAGGCCCGGCCATGAGGATCTCGCGGTGCCGCGCGGGAGGAGGGGTGCTGATGTCGAACGTACGTAGACTGCCCGGACCCATCGTCGATCTCTGGGACTGGCAGCGGCTCGGCGCCTGCCGGGGACGAGACAGCGCCCAGTTCTTCCACCCGGACGGGGAACGGGGCTCGTCCCGGCTGCGCCGGGAGTCCGGCGCGAAGGCGGTCTGCCGCACCTGCCCGGTGCGGGCCGAATGCGCCGCGCACGCCCTGTCCGTACGCGAGCCGTACGGCGTCTGGGGTGGCTTCAGCGAGTCCGAGCGCCTGCGGCTGCTCGCCGTCGGCTGGGAGGACCTGGCCGACCGCCGGGGCACCCGGGTCGACGTCGCCCGGCTGGAAGCCCGGCTGGGCCGGCCGCACAATTCGACCGAGCACCTCGCCCCCACCCCCAGCGCCGCCACCCCCACTCAACGCAAGGTCGCCTAACCCCACCCCCGCTCCCGACCAAGCCCTCCCCGGCTCCGCGCCCCCTCCCCGGGGCGCGGAGCCGGTCTACGGGTCGGACGGGATGGGTGGTCAGCGGACGGTGACGCGGACGGTGTGCCAGCCGCTGGCGCCGTCCGGGACGACGTCCTGCCTGCGGTCGGTCTGCGTCTCACCGGTGGCGTCCGTGGCCCGCACCTGGAGCTGGTGCGTCCCCGGTGTGGCCTCCCAACGCCACGACCACTGCACCCAGGTGTCCACGGAGACCGTGGGGGCCAGCTCCGCCTCCTGCCAGGGCCCGTCGTCGACGCGTACCTCGACGCGGCGGATTCCCCGGTGCTGGGCCCAGGCCACCCCGGCGACCATGACCGGGCCGGCGGTCAGCCGGTTGCGCGGCCGAGGCGTGTCGATGCGCGACTGGGTCTTGATCGGCCCCTGCGGCGACCAGCCCCGCGGCACCCAGTACGCGTCGAAGTCCGCGAAGCTGGTCAGCTCCAGCTCGGTCACCCACTTGCAGGCCGACACGTAGCCGTACAGGCCCGGCACGACCATCCGGACCGGGAACCCGTGCTCGACGGGCAACGGCTCACCGTTCATCCCCACCGCGAGCAGCGCGTCCCGCCCGTCGCGCAGTGCCGCCGTCGGGGTGCCACAGGTCCAGCCGTCGACCGAACGCCCGACCACCTGGTCGGCGCCCTCCTCCGGCTCGACCTCGTCGAGCAGGTCCCGGATCGGTACGCCGAGCCAGCGGGCGTTGCCGATCAGCTCCCCGCCGACCTCGTTCGAGACGCAGGCGAGGGTGACGTACCGCTCCACCATCGGCCGGGCGAGCAGATCCGCGAAGCTGAGCGTGATCGGGTTGCGTACCCGGCCGTGGATCCGCAACCGCCAGGACTCCGGGTCGACCTGGGGCACCACCAGCGCGGTGTCGATCCGGTAGAAGCCGAAGTTCGAGCTGACGTACGGGGCGAGCTGGGGTAGCGACAGGTCGGCCCCGGCGGGCACCGCGGGAGCCGGGGAGGCCGGGGCGGGCAGCACCACCGCCTCGCGGGCCGCGGACACCCCGCGCCTGCCGGCCAGCCAGCGCCCGCCGAAGCCGGCCACGGCGGCGGTGCCGAGCAGCACTCCGGTTCCGGTCAGGAACCGACGCCGGGACTCCGGGTCGATCCCCTCCCGGGCCGCAGGTGCGGGCACGGATTCGACGATCTCGCGGGGCGCTGGTGCCGATCCGGTTCCGGCCGGCGGCTCTCCAGGAGGTGTGTCCCTCACCTCCTGTCGAGCTGCCCCAGATGTGGGGCGCCCCGGATCCGGGGCAGCTCGACAGGGGCCGGAGTCCACCACCTGCGCCACCGGCGACGGCAGGCCGGGACCGCCCGCGTCACCGCGACCTCCGCCACCACCGGGGCCGCCGGCTCCACCAGGGCCGCCGGCTCCACCAGGGCCGCCCGGGGTGCCGGACGGGAGGTGACCGCCGGGCGGGCTCCACGGCCACGGATCGAGTTCCAGCGGACCGGCGATGAAGGCCCAGAGCACCAGCGCGCCGAACCCGGCGCCGACCAGCGACGGCAGCGCGTCGGCGGCGTCCGCGCCGGCCCTGGTCAGGGCGGCGGCCACACCGAGCGCCCCGAAGGCCGTGACACCCGCGAGGCCGACGGCGAGCCGGCGTACGGAGAGCACGCCGAGCAACGCGGCGATGGCGGCCAGCAGCACCGCCGTCCCGATCAGCAGGGCGATTTTGTCGTACGTGCCGAAGACGTCGATGGCGAACTGTTTGAGCCGTTCCGGCACCTTGTCGACGACCACTCCGCCGACCGCGACCAGCGGCGCCGACCGGGGACCGGTCAGCACGGCCACCGCTTCGGCCACGCCGATCGCCACGGCGGCGGAGGTGATCCCGGCCAGTGCCCCGTACCGGGGGGTGGTGGTGCTCATCGGCCCAGTGTTTCCGATCAACCGGGCCGGCCGGTAGTGACGTCAGCGTCTCGTAAGAGCCACCACGAACGCGTCGGGGCACACCGCCGGATGACGGTGTGCCCCGACCGGGCGTACGACGTGGGTCAGAAGCCCGGGCCGTGCTGGTGGCCGTGGCCGTGCGAGTGGCCGTGCCCACCGGCGGCGGCCGGCTCCGGCTCGGCCGGCTTCTCCACCACGAGGCTCTCCGTGGTGAGCAGCAGGCCGGCGATGGAGGCGGCGTTGGCGACCGCGTTGCGGGTGACCTTGACCGGGTCCAGGATGCCGGACTTGGCCAGGTCGACGTACTCGCCGGTGGCGGCGTTCAGGCCGTTGCCCCACTCGGCGGCGGCGACCTTCTGCGCCACCACGTAGCCGTCGTGGCCGGCGTTCTCGGCGATCCAGCGCAGCGGCTCGACGAGCGCCTTGCGGACGATCGAGACACCGACCTTCTCGTCACCGGTGTAGCCGAGGTCGTCGGCGAGCGCCGGCAGGACCTGCGCCAGGGCGGCGCCACCGCCGGGCACCGTACCCTCCTCGACCGCGGCCTTGGTCGCCGCGATGGCGTCCTCGATGCGGTGCTTGCGCTCCTTCATCTCGACCTCGGTCGCGCCGCCGGCCTTGATGACCGCGATGCCGCCCGACAGCTTCGCCAGCCGCTCGGCGAGCTTCTCCCGGTCCCACTCGGAGTCCGAAGCCTCGATCTCCTTGCGGATCTGGGCCACCCGGTCGGCGACGTCGGCGGCCTGGCCGCCACCGTCCACGATCGTGGTGTTGTCCTTGTCGACCACGACGCGCCGGGCGGAGCCCAGCACCTCCAGGCCGACCTGGTCGAGCTTGTAGCCCAGCTCCGGGGCGACCAGCTCGGCGCCGGTCAGGATCGCCATGTCCTGGAGCATCGCCTTGCGGCGGTCACCGAAGCCGGGCGCCTTGACCGCGCAGACCTTCAGGGTCTTGCGGATGGAGTTGACCACCAGGGTCGAGAGCGCCTGACCCTCGACGTCCTCGGCGATGATCAGCAGCGGCTTGCTGTTCTGCAGGACCTTCTCCAGCAGCGGCAGCAGCTCCTCGATCGCCGAGATCTTCTGCGTGGTGATCAGGACGTACGCGTCCTCGAGGACCGCCTCCTGCGACTCCGCGTCGGTGACGAAGTGCGGGGAGACGAAACCCTTGTCGAACTGGAGACCCTCGGTCACCTCCAGCTCGGTGGCGAGGGTCGAGCCCTCCTCGACGGTGATGACACCGTCACGGCCGACCCGCTCCATCGCCTCGGCGATCATGTCGCCGATCGTGGAGTCCTGCGCGGAGACCGTCGCGACGTGCGCGATCGCCTCCTTGCCGGCCACCTCGACGGCCCGGGCCAGCAGCGCCTCGGAGACCTTGGCGCTGGCCGCGTCGATGCCACGCTTCAGGCCGGTCGGGTTGGCCCCGGCCGCCACGTTGCGCAGGCCCTCGCGCACCATCGCCTGGGCCAGCACGGTCGCGGTGGTGGTCCCGTCGCCGGCGACGTCGTTGGTCTTGGTCGCCACCTCCTTGACCAGCTGCGCGCCGAGGTTCTCGTACGGGTTGGTGAGCTCGATCTCCTTGGCGATGGTCACACCATCGTTGGTGATCGTGGGCGCACCAAACTTCTTGTCCAGGACGACGTTGCGCCCGCGCGGGCCGAGGGTGACCTTGACCGCGTCCGCGAGGGCGTTGACACCGTGCTCCAGCAGGTGTCGGGCGTCGTCCGAGAAGCTCAGGATCTTCGCCATGAATGTCCCTTCAAGCGGCGTTGCCCCGGCCCGGCGAACCGGACCGGGGCAACGACACTGATCGGTTGCTTACTTCTCGATGACCGCGAGGACGTCGCGGGCGGAGAGCACCAGGTACTCCTCGCCGGCGTACTTGACCTCGGTGCCGCCGTACTTCGAGTAGAGGACGGTGTCGCCGACCTTGACGTCGATCGGCACGCGGTTGCCCTTGTCGTCGATCCGGCCGGGGCCCACAGCGAGGACGGTGCCCTCCTGCGGCTTCTCCTTGGCGGTGTCGGGAATCACGATGCCCGACGCCGTGGTGGTCTCAGCCTCGTTCGCCTGGACCACGATGCGGTCCTCAAGCGGCTTGATCGCAACCTTGGTCGCGGTAGTCACGGGCATACCCTCCTGGGGTACTGGTTTCTGTGCCGGCCGGCAAGGCCGACCAGCGTCAATCTGCCACATGCCACCGGGCGGGGCCGTCGTCGCGGGTGCCGGTCCGCCTGGCGTTCAGCACTCGGGTCGAGTGACCCGGGAGCTGGCACCCTCAGGTTGAGAGTGCTAATCGCAGGTTATTCCGTGGCTAGCACTCCGTCAAGGAGAGTGCCAACCCGCCGGGCGGCGCGTCGAGGTCGGCCACCACAATGACCGGGTGGATCTCGATCAGCTGGCCGCCCTGCGTACCGCCGAGGGCGCCGCCGCGCTGGACTCGGCGACCCGGGTGACCGGCGGCGACCCGCTGGCCGCCGCGTCCGCCCTCCGCGCGGCCGGGGTGCCGGCCGGGCTCGCGGCGGCCGCGCTGACCCAGGCCGAGTTGCGCCGGCGGGCAACTGCCAAGTTCGGGCCGACCGCCGCCGGGATGTTCCTCACCCGCGCCGGCCTCGAACAGGCCACCCGGGGCGTGGTCGCGGCGCGCCGCGCCGCACGGCTGCGGGCCGCCGGGGTACGCACCCTGGCCGACCTCGGTTGCGGACTGGGCGCGGACGCGCTCGCCGCCGCCCGCGCCGGCATCCGGGTGTACGGGGTGGAAGCCGACCCGCTGACCGCCGCGATGGCCGCCGCCAACGCCGAGGCCGCCGGGCTGGCCGACCTCTTCACCGTGGAGTGCGGCGACGCGACGGCGTTCGACGTCAGCCGGGTCGAGGCGGCCTTCTGCGATCCGGCCCGGCGCGCCGGCGGCACCGGCCGGCGGATCTTCGACCCGAACGCGTACTCGCCTCCCTGGGACTTCGTCACGCGGCTCGCGGAGCGGACGCCACGGACCGTGGTGAAGGTCGCCCCCGGGATCGACCACGGACTGATCCCGGCCGGCGCCGAGGCGGAATGGGTCAGCGTCGACGGCGACCTGGTCGAGGCGGCGCTCTGGTGCGGCGAACTCGCCGAGGTCCCCCGCCGCGCCACCCTGCTGAGCGAGAAGGAGGGGACCCCTGTCGACGCGTCCGACCGTGACCGGGGCGCCGCCGATCAGCTGACGGGCGCCGGTGACCGGGAGGCGAACGTCGGCCCGGTACGCCGGTTCCTGCACGACCCGGACCCGGCGGTCGTGCGGGCGCACCTGGTCGCCGAGCTGGCCGACGAGTTGGACGCGACACTCGCCGATCCGACCATCGCCTACCTGTACGCGGACACTCCGACGCTCGGCCCGTACGCCCGCTGCCTGGAGGTCACCGACGTGTTGCCGTTCTCGTTGAAACGGCTGCGCGCGCTCCTGCGGGAGCGGGGCGTTGGCCGGGTGGAGATCCTCAAGCGCGGCTCGGCGCTGACCCCGGAGCAGCTCCGGCGGGACCTGCGGCTGGCCGGCGACGCGGCGGCGAGTCTCGTGCTCACCCGGATCGCCGGCGCGCCGACCGTGCTGGTCTGCCGCCCGGTGCAGGACTAGATTCCCGATCGTGGCGGGACGGGGCACACCGGCGACGGCACTGCTGACGAAGCGGAAGGTCGCACACAGCACCCACCCGTACGACGTGAGCCCGGACGCGCCCAACTACGGTGCGCTGGTCGCGGCGGCGCTCGGCGTACCTCCGGAGCGGGTGTTCAAGACCCTGATCACCGTGATCGACGGCGCGCTCGCCGTGGCGGTGGTGCCGGTCACCGGGGAACTGGACCTGAAGGCCCTGGCCGTGGCGGTCGGCGGCAAGCGGGCCACGCTCGCCGACCGGGCGGCCGCCGAGCGGGCCACCGGCTACGTCCGGGGCGGCATCAGCCCGCTCGGCCAACGCAAGCGGCTGCCCACCGTGCTCGATTCCTCCGCGCTGGGCTTTCCCACGATCTACGTCTCGGCGGGCCGTCGCGGGCTTCAGCTCCAGCTCACCCCGGCCGATCTGGTGGCACTGACCGAGGCACGCACCGCGCCGCTCGCCGCCGGTTGACCGATCGCGCGCCAGGACGAGGCCCGCGCGTGCACGGCACCGGTCGACCGACCGACAGGCTCTTCGCACCCCCGAGCGGTTGAAGCGCTCCCAGCCCTGGTGACCCGAGGCGGGTGCGCGTTGCCGAATTGTTACTGCCCGCAACAAAGTCGGTCCATCGACTCTCTTGTGTCGGGCCTCACAAGCGCCATACGTTGCCGGGCACAACAAAACAACACCTTCCCCCACCCCGAAAGGACCCTGCACATGCGTAAAGGGCTCCTCACCTTCGCCACCGTGGGTCTGCTGGCGACGGGCAGCTTGGCCGCCTGCGGCGACAACTCCGGCGGGGACGACCAGGCCGGCTCCGGCCAGACCCCGAAGATCGGCGTGATCCTGCCCGACAGCAAGTCCTCCGCCCGCTGGGAGGGCGCCGACCGCAAGTTCCTGGAGGAGGCCTTCAAGGCCGCCAACGTCGAGTACGACATCCAGAACGCGCAGGGCGACAAGACCCAGTTCCAGACCATCGCCGACCAGATGATCACCAGTGGCGTGACCGTGCTGATGATCGTCAACCTCGACTCCGGCACCGGCAAGGCAGTGCTCGACAAGGCGAAGTCCCAGGGTGTGGCCACCATCGACTACGACCGGCTCACCCTCGGCGGCTCGGCCGAGTACTACGTCAGCTTCGACAACGTCGCAGTGGGCAAGCTCCAGGGCGAGGGCCTGGTCAAGTGCCTCACCGACAAGGGCGTCAAGAACCCCGCGGTCGCCTACCTCAACGGCTCTCCGACCGACAACAACGCGACGCTGTTCAAGAGCGGGTACGACTCGGTGCTCAAGCCGAAGTTCGACTCGAAGGAGTACACGAAGGCCGCCGACGACGCCGTGCCGGACTGGGACAACGCCCAGGCCGCCACGATCTTCGAGCAGCAGCTCACCAAGACCGGCGGCAAGATCGACGGAGTGCTCGCCGCGAACGACGGGCTGGGCAACGCGGCCATCTCCATCCTGAAGAAGAACGGGCTCAACGGACGGGTCCCGGTCACCGGCCAGGACGCCACCCCGGAGGGCCTGCAGAACATCCTCGCCGGCGACCAGTGCATGACCGTCTACAAGGCGGTGAAGGAGGAGGCGAAGGCCGCCTCCGACCTGGCCATCGGGCTCGCCAAGGGTGAGCGGAAGGAGACCGGTCAGACGGTGAAGGACCCGGAGGGTGGCCGGGACGTCCCGTCCGTGCTGCTGAACCCGAAGGCGATCTCCAAGGAGAACGTCAAGGACGTCATCGACGACGGCTACGTGACCAAGGACGAGGTCTGCACCGAGGCGTACGCCAAGTTCTGCACCGAGGCCGGTATCAGCTGACCTGACGCCGTACCCGCCGAGGCGCAACCGCCGCCCGGCACGGGAGTCACCTTCCCGTGCCGGGCGGCACCCGCCGGACGGGCTGAGGAGAACCTGCCGTCCATCCAAAGGAGACACGCCCGTGCCCGCAACTCCCCTGCTGGAGCTACGTGGGATCGACAAGAGCTTCGGTCCCGTCCAGGTTCTGCGCGACGTCGCCCTCACCGCCCACGCCGGCGAGGTGACCGCGCTCGTCGGTGACAACGGCGCCGGCAAGTCGACCCTGGTCAAGTGCATCAGCGGCATCCACCCGACCGACGCCGGCGAGTTCCTCTTCGACGGCCGGCCGGCGGCGATCCACAGCCCCCGGGACGCCGCCGCCCTCGGCATCGAGGTCGTCTACCAGGACCTTGCGCTCTGCGACAACCTCGACATCGTGCAGAACATGTTCCTCGGCCGGGAGAAGCTCAACGGCATCGTCCTCGACGAGCCGACCATGGAGCAGATGGCAGCCGAAACACTGGCCGGTCTCTCCGTACGCACGGTGAAGTCGTTGCGCCAGCACGTCTCCAGCCTCTCCGGCGGGCAGCGCCAGACGGTGGCGATCGCCAAGGCGGTGCTCTGGAACAGCCGCCTCGTCGTCCTGGACGAGCCGACCGCCGCGCTCGGCGTGGCGCAGACCGCGCAGGTGCTCGAACTGGTCCGCCGGCTCGCCGACAACGGTCTCGCGGTCGTGCTCATCTCGCACAACATGAACGACGTCTTCGCCGTCTCCGACCGGATCGCAGCCCTCTACCTCGGTCAGATGGTCGCCCAGGTGAAGACCACCGACATCACCCACGCCCAGGTGGTCGAGCTGATCACCGCCGGCCGGTCCGGCGGGCTCGGTCTCACCGCCGAGCCGGGCCAGGGCGGCAACGGCACCGACGGGCAGCCGGCCGGCAAGACCGCAGGAGGCGACCGATGACCACCACAGCCGTACAGCAGCAGGGTCCGGCGGCCGTCACGCCGGCGCCGACCGTCGCGGGTCACGCACGCAACTACTGGATTCGGGTACGCGGCGGCGACATCGGCGGGCTGCCCGCGATCCTCGGACTGATCGTGCTCTGCACGATCTTCTCGATCGCCCGCCCGTCGTTCCTCACCGCCGGCAACTTCGCCAACCTGCTCACCCAGGGCGCGGCGACCACGCTGATCGCGATGGGGCTGATCTTCGTCCTGCTGCTCGGCGAGATCGACCTCTCCGCCGGCTTCGCCAGCGGCGTCTGCGCGGCCGTGCTGGCCAACGTGGTGACGGTGCTCGGCTTTCCCTGGTACGTCGCGGTGCTCGCCGCGGTCGTCACCGGCGTGGTCATCGGCACCACGCTCGGCTTCCTGGTAGCCAAGGTAGGCATTCCGTCCTTCGTGGTCACGCTCGCCGGGTTCCTCGCCTTCCAGGGCATCGCGTTGATGCTCATGGAGGAGGGCAAGAACATCGCCGTCCGTGACGAGGTGCTGGTGGCCATCGCCAACCGCAACCTGACCCCGCTGCTCGGCTGGCTGCTCGCGCTCGTGGCGGTCATCGGGTACGGGGTCACGCAGCTGCTCCGGCAGCGCAACCGGGCCGCCCGCGGGCTGGTCACCGACCCGATCGCGGTGGTCCTCGCCCGGATCGGCGGCCTGGCGCTGATCCTCGGCGTGGCGGTCTTCATCCTCAACCTGGAGCGCAGCCGCAACGTGCTGATCACCTCGCTCAAGGGCGTGCCGATCGTGGTGCCGATCGTCGCGGTGCTACTGGTGCTCTGGACCTTCGTGCTCCAGCGCACCCGCTACGGCCGGCACGTCTACGCGGTCGGCGGCAACCGGGAGGCCGCCCGGCGGGCCGGCATCGACGTCGACCGGATCCGCATCTCGGTCTTCGTGATCTGCTCCTCGATGGCGGCCATCGGCGGCATCGTGGCGGCCAGCCGGGCGAACTCGGTGGATCCGAACACCGGCGGCAGCAGCGTCCTGCTCTACGCGGTGGGCGCGGCGGTGATCGGCGGCACCAGCCTCTTCGGTGGCAAGGGCCGGGTGCTCGACGCGGTGCTCGGCGGCGCGGTGATCGCCGTCATCGACAACGGCATGGGCCTCATGGGGTACAGCTCGGGCGTCAAGTACGTGCTCACCGGCGTGGTGCTGCTGCTCGCCGCGAGTGTGGACGCTCTCTCCCGTCGCCGCTCCGCCGCGACCGGCACCCGCTGATCCCGCACCACCGGAGCGCCACATGCCCCCAGGACCGAGCCAGGACGAGATCCGTCGGCAGAACCTCGGTGCCCTGCTGCGTCACGTCCACGTCCACGGGGCGACATCGCGCGCCGAGCTGACCACCGCGCTCGGGTTGAACCGCAGCACCATCGGCGCGCTCACCGCCGACCTCGCCGCAGCAGGGCTGGTCAGCGAGGGCGCGCCGAAGGAGACCGGCCGGGCCGGGCGACCGTCGCCGGTCGTCCGGCCCGAGTCGAACCGGATCCACGCGTACGCGTACAGCATCGAGGTGGACCGGCTGCGGGCCGCCCGCGTCGGTCTCGGCGGCGTGGTGCTCGACCGCCGGGAGCTGGACCGGCCCCGGGGCCTGCTCGTCGCGGAGGCCGCGCCGCTGCTCGCCGGCGCGGTCAAGGAGATGCAGCAGCACGTGCCCGGCGACGCCGTCTGCGTCGGCACCGGGGTGGCCGTCTGCGGCATGGTGCGCCGCGACGACGGCCTGGTCCGGCTCGCCCCCACCACGGGCTGGGTGGACGAGCCGATCGGAGCGGCGCTCGGGGCCGAACTGGGCATCGACGCGCCGATCACGGTCGGCAACGTGGCCGACGTGGCGGCCTTCGCGGAGCATGCGCGGGGCGTCGCCGCCGGCTGCGACAACGTCGTCTACCTGTACGGGGACGTCGGCGTGGGGGCCGGCATCATCGCCGGCGGCCGGCGGGTGACCGGGCACGGCGGGTACGGCGGCGAGGTCGGGCACATGAAGCTGGTCCGCGACGGCGAGCGCTGCGAGTGCGGCTCCCGGGGCTGCTGGGAGACCCAGATCGGCGAGCAAGGCCTGCTGCGCAACGCCGGTCGCGCCGGCGCCCAGGGGCGGGCGGCGCTGCTCGCCGTCTTCGACGCCGCCGACCGCGGCGACGCCCGGGCCGGTGCTGCGGTACGGCAGGCCGGCGACTGGCTCGGCTTCGGCGTGGCGAACCTGGTCAACATCTTCAACCCGGAGATGGTCATCTTCGGCGGGACCCTGCGGGACCTCTACCTCGCCGCGGCCGCCCAGATCCGCAGCCGCCTCAACGCCAACGCGCTGACCGCCTGCCTGGAGCACGTGCGGCTGCGTACGCCGAAACTGGGCGACGACGCCGCTCTCGTCGGCGCCGCCGAGCTGGCCTTCGAACGACTGCTCGCCGACCCGCTCGACATCGGCTGACGCCTCGCCGTCCGGTCTCCCTCCGCCGCCGGCCACACCGGACGGGCCCGGCCCCGCCCGGCCCTGCCCTGCCCGGACCGGCCGGCTGGGCCCGGACCGTTGATCATGAAGTTATTGCGCATCGGCTCGGCGTGTCGCCGCAATAACTTCATGATCACGCGGGCGGGGCGGGGTGGGGGGAGGGTTGGGGTGGGGTGGGTTGGGGTGGGGTGGGTTGGGGTGGGTTAGGGGGTGCCGTGCCAGGAGTGCCAGAGGGCGGCGTAGGAGCCGTTGGCGGCGACCAGTTCGTCGTGCGAGCCGAGCTCGGTGATCCGCCCGTCCTCGACCACGGCTACCCGGTCCGCGTCGTGCGCGGAGAAGAGCCGGTGCGCGATGGCGATCACCGTCCGTCCCGCCAGCACGGCGGCGAGAGACCGTTCCAACTCCCGGGCGGCACGCGGATCGATCAACGAGGTCGCCTCGTCCAGCACCAACGTGTGCGGGTCGGCGAGCACGAGCCGGGCCAGCGCCAGCTGCTGCGCCTGCGCCGGGGAGAGCGGATGCCCGCCCGAGCCGACCAGCGTGTCCAGCCCGTCCGGCAGTGCCTGCGCCCAGTCCAGCGCGGCCACCGCCGACAACGCCGCCCGTACGTCCGCGTCGGTGGCCGCCGGCCGCACCATCCCCACGTTCTCGCGGAGCGTGCCGATGAAGACGTGATGCTCCTGGGTGACCAGCGCGACGTGCGAGCGCAGCTCGGTGAGCGGCAGCGTGTCCAGCGGTCGGCCGGCCACGGTGACCGTGCCGCCGTGCGGGGTGTGCACCCCGGCCAGCAGCCGGCCGAGGGTCGACTTGCCGGCACCGGACGGCCCCACGACGGCCAACTTCTCCCCTGGTTCGGGCACCAGGGTCACCCCGTGCAGCACGTCCCGCCCCGCACGGTACGCGTACCGCACGTTCCGGGCGACCAGCCGCCGGTCCCCGTCGACGCTCCCGTCCGGGCCGGCCACGCCGGCTGCCGCATCGCCCGAGCGGGCCGCCGAAGCCCCGGTCGAGGCGGCAGTGGCGGACCCGTGCCCGGCGGCCTGCTCGCCTCGCCGCACAACCGCTGCCGCCGGTTCGGTGGTGGGCTCCGCCGGCTCGGCCACGCCCAGCAGCCGGGCCATCGAAGCGCCACCCACCTGCAACTCGTCGAGCCAGGACAGCAGCCGGTCCACCGGATCGACCAGCTGTTGCACGTAGAGCGTGGCGGCAGTGACCTGGCCGAGGCTCACCCAGCCCTTCAGGTAGAACCAACCGCCGATGACGAGGGTGGCCACCACCGGCACCACGTAACCGATCTCGGCCACCGGAAAGAAGACGGTCCGCAGGAACAGGGTGTAGCGCTCGGCGGCGTACGACCGGGCGATGTCGGCGTTGGTGCGGGCCCGGCGGCGGGCCTGCTGGCGCAACGCCTCCGTGGTCCGCGAGCCCTCGACCGTCTCGCTGATCCCGTCGGTGATGTCCGAGTAGGCGGCGTTCTCCCGCAGGTAGCCGGCCGGTGCCCGGCGCAGGTACCACCGGGTGCCCGCCCAGAGGACCGGGACAGCGATCAGGCAGGGCAGCGCGAGCAGCGGGCTGACCAGCAGCAACGCGCCGATGATGAAGGCGGCCGTGACGACCGCGATGAGCGTCTCGGGCACCGCGAGACGGACCGTCCGAGACAGCGCGGAGACGTCCCGGGAGGTACGGGTCAGCAGGTCACCGGTACCCGCCCGTTCCACCGTGGACAGCGGCAGCGTAAGTACCCGGTCGACGAACTCCTCACGTAGCCGGGCCAGCACCTGCTCGCCGAGCCGCGCCGACGCCAGGTGGGCGAAGCGGACCAGCACCGCCTGCACCACGACGAACCCGGCGATCAGCAGGGCGATCCGGTCCACCGTCACCCGGGAGGTGCCACGGGAGATGCCCTCGACGAGGTCACCGAGCAACCTCGGGGCGACCAGACCGGCCGCGGCGGCAACCGCGTGCAGGCCGAGCGCCGTGGCGAGTGCCCGCGGATGCCGGCGGACCAACGTACGTGCGTAACGGCGTACCTGCGTCGCGTCGGCGACGGGCAGCGCGGCGGCCATCAGCTCTCCCCCCGGCTGACCGTCGCCCGGTAGCGCGGCTCGCTGTCGTACAGGTGGGCGTGGCTGCCCTCGGCGACGACCTTGCCGTCCTCGACGAAGATCACGTTGTCGGCGTGCCCGAGCAGCAGCGGACTGGTGGTGCAGACCAGGGTGGTCCGGCCGGCCCGGGCGGCGCCGAGCCCGGTGGCGATCCGCGCCTCGGTGTGCGCGTCGACGGCGCTGGTCGGTTCGACCAGCAGCAGGGTGTCCGGGGCGGCGACCAACGCGCGGGCGAGCCGCAGCCGCTGCTGTTGCCCGCCGGAGAACTCCCGGCCCCGCTCGGCGACCCGGCTGTCCAGCCCGTCGGGCAGCGCCTCGACGATGTCGGTGGCGCTCGCCGCCCGGAGCGCCGCGTCGAGCGCCGCCCGGTCGCCCCGGTCGTGCGGGTCGAGTTCCTTCAGGAGCGGGCCGGTGAACAGCTGTGCGTCGTTGTCGGCCACCAGGATCCGCTTCCGCACGGTCGCCAGCGGCAACTCCCGCAGCGGTACCCCGTGCAGCGTGGCGTCCGAGTCGACGTACCGGCCGAGCCGGTCGACGATCGCGGCCGCGTCCTCGGGCACGGTGGCCGCGATCGCGGTGAACCGGCCCGGCGGCAAGCGCACCCCGGACTCGACGTCGACCAGTTCCCCCGGGCCGTCGGGCACCGTCGCGGGTCGGGGCGGGTCGACCAGTTCCGGCGTGAGCTGGAGCAGCCGGACCACCCGGCGGGCCGCCACGTGTCCCCGGATCAGCTTGTCCACGGCCTCGGTGAGCTGCCGCAGCGGGCTGACCAGGAACGCCGTGTAGCCGTAGAAGGCGACGAGCTGGCCGGGGCTGATCCTGCCGTCCAGCGCGAACCGCGCCGCGAGCCAGGTCACCAGCACCAGGAAGGCACCGGGGAGCAGCACCTGCGCCGCCTCCAGCAGCGACTCGACCCGGGCCACCCGTACGCCGTGCGCCCGGAGCGCCTGCGACTCCGCCTGGTAGCGGGCCGAGAGCACGGGCTCGCCGCCGACGCCGCGCAGCACCCGAAGCCCGGAGACGATGTCGCCGGCCCGGGTGGTCAACTTTCCCTCGGCGTCCCGGTACGCGTGCTGCTGCCGGTGCAGCGGCCGGATCAGCAGGCCGACCACCGCCATCAGTACCGGCACGCCGAGCACCACGACCAGCCCGAGCGGCACCGACGCGTCGAGCAGGATCACCGCCACGGTCACGATCGCCACCAGGGCGCCGGTCCCCCGCGCCGTGATGTCGACGGCGTGGCCGATCTGGTTGATGTCGGAGGTGCCGATGCTCACCACCTCGCCGGTGGCTACCCGGCGGGGCAGGGCCGCACCGAGCCGGTTCGCGGCCGTCACGGTCAGCTGCACCGTCCGGTAGGCGGCGGCGAGCCAGTTGCGTACCGCGCACTGGTGCCGCAGTACGCCGGCGACGGCCTGGAGCACGCCGAGCCCGAGCAGCACCAGAGCCCAGGTGAGCAGCGCGCCGTCGTCCCGGCGGCTCAACCCGTCGACGGCCCGGCCCACGGCGGCCGGCATCAGGGCCTGGGCGACCATCCAGGTCACGCCGAGCAGGATGCCCGCGCCGAACATCAACTTCTGCCGGCCGGCCAACCAGATCAGGTAACGGGTCGCCGACCGGTCATCGGGTACGCCGGGATCGCCGGCCGGTGAGAAACGCATGGCCCGTCGACGCTAGGCGTCCGACGGTTGCCCACGCGAACCAATTACCAGCTGGCGGACGAGGTCTTCGTCACCTGCTGATCAGCGATCGACCTGCGTGAAGTCCCACGAGTGCGGCGGCCGGGCGACCAGCATCGGCGGCGGGTCAGGTAGCGCCCTCGGGTCGCTGCGCCACTTCGAGATCACCACGACCCGGTGGTCGGTGGAGGAGAAGACCTCACTGGAGAGGTGGCGGGGGTCGTGCTCGAACTCCGGCAGGGCCGTGTCGCAGACCCAGGTGATCAGGTCGGCGAGGCCGTACGACTCCGCACGCGCCTCCCACATCCGGACGATCACTCCGCGTCCCCGGGAACGCTGACGACGGTCAGCGGCATGGCCGAGTCGGCGGGCAGGTCGAGCCGGCTGGGTGCCACCCCGGAGGCGACCAGGTGCGAGCCGAGCGCGGCGACCATCGCCCCGTTGTCGGTGCAGAGCCGGGGCCGGGGCACCCGGACCCGGATGCCGTACTTCTCGGCCCGGTGCTCGGCCATCGCCCGCAACCGCGAGTTCGCCGCGACTCCCCCGCCGATCACCAGCGTGTCGATGCCGTTGGCGCGGCACGCGTCCAGCGCCTTCGCCGTGAGCACGTCGCAGACCGCCTCCTGGAAGGAGGCCGCCACGTCGGCGACCGGCACCGGCTCACCGGCCCGCTGGCGGGCCTCCACCCAACGCGCCACGGCGGTCTTCAAACCAGAGAAGGAGAAGTCGTAGCGGTGGGCGGCAAGGTCCTTGGCGGCGGTGAGCCCGCGCGGGAAACCAATGGACTCCGCGTCGCCGGACCGGGCTTCCCGGTCGATCGGCGGCCCACCGGGGAAAGGCAGCCCGAGCAGCCGCGCCACCTTGTCGAACGCCTCGCCGGCCGCGTCGTCGATGGTGGCGCCGAGCGGCGTGACGCCGCGGGCCAGATCGTCGACGAGCAGCAGCGAGGAGTGCCCACCGGAGACCAGCAGCGCGACCGCCGGCTCGGGCAGCGGCCCGTGCTCCAGGGTGTCGACGGCGACGTGCGCGGCGAGGTGGTTCACCCCGTAGACCGGCTTCTCGGCGGCGAGCGCGTACCCCTTGGCGGCGGCCACGCCGACCAGCAGCGCGCCGGCCAGCCCCGGACCGGAGGTGACGGCGATCGCGTCGATGTCGGCGATGGTCACGCCGGCCTCGGCCAGCGCCCGGTCCATCGTCGGCACGATCGCCTCCAGGTGGGCCCGGCTCGCCACCTCGGGCACCACACCGCCGAACCGGGCGTGCTCCTCGACGCTGGAAGCGAGCGCGTCCGCGAGCAGGGTGTGCCCGCGAACGATCCCGACCCCCGTCTCGTCGCAGGAGGTCTCGATGCCGAGGATGAGGGGTTCGTCAGCCATGGGTCAGTCCTCGTTCCGCTGCATGACCAGCGCGTCCGTGTTACTCGATTGGTAGTAGCCACGCCGGATGCCGACCGGCTCGAAGCCGTACATGGCGTAGAGCCGCTGGGCCGGCGCGTTGTCCGCCGCGACCTCGAGCAGGGTGCGTCGGGCGCCGAGCCGGGCCGCCTCGGCGAGCAGATCCTCGAGGAGGAGCCGGCCGATCCCCCGCCGCTGGACGTCCCGCCGTACCGCGATGTTCTGCACCCACGCCTCATCGGGTGGCACCATCGTGAGCCCGGCGTAGCCGAGCAGATTGCCGCCGCCGTCGGTGGCAACCCGGTAGTAGTGCCCGTTGGCCAGCTCGTTCCAGAACATCGCCGCCGACCACTGCTCGGCGCCGAACAGATCCGCCTCGGTCGGAAGTACCTCGTCGATGTGCCACCAGCGGAACCGGCCGAGCCGGACCGCGCTCACGGTGCCACCTCGGTTCGCGACTGCGGGGCTCGCAAACCCGGCTCACTCCTCGCGCTCACGGCGACACCTTCGTTCGCGACTGCGGGGCTCGCAAACCCGGCTCACTCCTCGCGCTCACGGGAGGACCGGCTTGCGGGCGATCGACGCCACGGCGTCCGGGCGGCGCAGATAGAGCGGGGTGAGCCGTTCGCCGGGCGCGCCGGCACGGATCCGTTCGCCGGCCAGCCGGGCCAGGGCGATCGGATCCGGGTAGCGGGGCTCCGGGCGGACGGGCAGCCCCAGGACATCGCCGTACCGGTGCGCGCCGTCCCCCACCGCGACGGTGACCGCCAGGTCACGGGCCCGCTCGCCGACCACCGCGGGGGCGTCGACCTCCGGCCCGGCGATCCGCTGGCCCGCGCCGTCGTAGACCGCCCAGTAGACCTCCTTGCGGCGCGCGTCGCTCACCGCCAGGACCGGCTCGCCGGCGGCCGCCGGGTAGCCGATGCCGTCGAGCGAGCAGACGCCGTACGTGGGGACGCCGAGCACCTGGCCCATGGTGGCGGCCGTGACCAGACCCACCCGCAGTCCGGTGAACGGCCCCGGGCCGAGCCCGGCGACGATCGCCGCGAGGTCGGCAGGGCGAGCGTCCGCCTCGGCGAGGACGGCGTCCACCTCAGGGGCGAGCAGTTCACCGTGCGCCCGGGCGTCGACCGTGCACCGGTGCGCCCGCAACGCGACGCCGTCCGCCGAGACCTCGACGAGCGCCGCGGTCACCGCAGGGGTCGAGCTGTCCACTACGAGTACGAGCACGGTATGCCAGCCTAGCCGCCCGTCTCGTCACGCCGGGTGACGCCCCGCCCCCCGCCGGACGCTCCGGACGCCCGCCGTCGCCGGCCGCCTCTCGACCCGCTGCCGCGTCCCCACCACCGCGCCGTCCACTACCGCGCCGTCCACTACCGCGTCCCGGTGCCGCCCCTCCACTGCCGGTCCCCGCCACCGCGCTACCCGCGCCCACATGCTCCATCCGTTGGTCCTTGCCACCACCCGGATCATCGCCATCTGGCTATCGAGTCGCGGTCGTCGGGGGGGGGCAACTACTCATGAGCCTGATACCTCAGAGGCATAAAAATGCCTCTGAGGTATCAGGCTCACTACCAACACACGCTGCTGGGCGGGTGCGGCGGGCAGTCGGCTCGGGCCACGATCGGCGACGGGCCGGCGGAGCCGGTCGAGCCGGTCGGGTCGGTCGGGTCGGTCGAGTCGGGTAGTTGCCTCTGCGGTACCGCGGCGGCAACGTCATGCTCCACGATTCCCGCCATGTCGAGCCGCCTGGTGAGCATCCTCGGCCGTACCGTGCGGCAGCAGCGCGAGTCGCACGGGCTGACCCAACGGCAGCTGGCCGACCTGGCCGGAGTCAGTCAGGCCTCTGTGGCCCGCATCGAGCGTGGCGACCGCACGCCTGGCCTGCCCGTGCTGGAGAGCCTGCTCGCCGCGATGAACGTGCAGCTCACGGTTGCGGTCGAGCCGCTCGACGCACACCTGGACGCCGAACTGGCCCAGCTCGCCACCCGGCCGCTGGCCGAGCTGATCGACCGCTTGAACCTGGACCGGCTGCTCGACCGGCTCGGCGACCTGCCGAATGCCATCACCGGGGCGACCGCCGCGCTGCTGCAGGGGGCACCGCTACCGGTCGACGCGCCGGAGCTGGCGATCCGCTGGCGCGACTCCGCCCGCTTGACCCGCTGGCTGGAGACTGCGTACGGGCAGCGGTGGAACGCCCGGTGGAGCGAGTTCGGCGGACTGCACCTGGAGCCCGAGGAGCCCGGCGAGCATCGCTGGCGAACCCGGTACGGGGAGATCCGGGCGGTCATGTGCGACGAACTGCCCGACACTGTCGAGGTCCGGCACGGCGGGCGGAGCTACCGAGTGGTGCCGCTGGTCGAGCTGGAGGTGACCGATCCGCGCACGGCCGCCCTGCTGCGCCGCTACCGCGAAGGGCACCTCCGCCGGACATGACGACCGCCACCGGCGGCACCGACCACCGATCGGGACGAACCGTCAGCCGGCGGACCGCTCCCAGTCGATGGTGGGACGGCCGGCGTCGGCGAGGGCCTTGTTGGCCGCGCTGAACGGCCGGCTGCCGAGAAAGCCGCGCGGGTTCATCGGGCTGGGGTGGCCGGCCTCCAGCACCACGTGCTGCGGGTTACCGACCAGGGCCGCCTTCTTGCGGGCGTAGCCGCCCCAGAGCAGGAAGACCACCCGCTCGGGGAGCGCGTCGAGCGCCCGGATGGTGGCGTCGGTGAACTCCTCCCAACCCTGGTTGGCGTGGGAGCCGGGGGTGGCCTGCCGGACGGTCAGCACGCTGTTGAGCAGCAGCACACCCTGGGCCGCCCAGCCGGCGAGATTGCCGCTGCGCGGCTTCGGCACCCCGAGATCCTCACCGAGCTCCTTGAAGACGTTGCGCAGCGACGGCGGGACGGTCACCCCCTCGCGGACGCTGAAGCTGAGCCCGTGGGCCTGTCCGGCCCGGTGGTAGGGGTCCTGCCCGAGGATCAGCACCCGACACGCGTCCGGCGGGCAGAGCCGGTAGGCGGAGAAGAGGTCCTCAAGCGGCGGGAACACCGGCCCGGCCGCGTATTCGCGGGCGACGAACTCGCCCAGCGCAGCCGTGCGGGCCGGGTCGAGATGCGGGGTGAGCAGGGCACGCCACTCCTCCGGCAGGAGCGCCGGCAGGTCCAGGGCGGGAACGTCGGCCATCGGCAACCTTTCGCAGTCTGTCGGCCCTCTTCCTACCAGCCGCCCCTGACACGGCCGTACCCCTCCCGTGATGCACCCGCCCACCGCCGGGAGACCGGGAGAGGTTCGGCAGGTCAGGCGAGGGTGTCGAGGCGGTGCGGCCAGTCGCCGCCCACCGGCTCGAGCTCGACGATCCGGGTGTCGTCCTCTCGGCGGTCGATGCGTACGCGCAGGTGGGCGTCGGTGAGCTGCTCAACCAGGCCCTCGCCCCACTCGACCACGGTCACCGACTCGTCCACCGAGGCATCCAGGTCCAGGTCGTCGATCTCGGCACGCGGGTCGGCGGCGTCCCCCAGCCGGTAGGCGTCGGCGTGCACCAGCGCCACCCGCCCGCCCCGGGCCGGATCCGGCCGGTGCACCCGGGCGATCACGAACGTCGGCGAAGTGATCTCGCCCTGCACCCCGAGCCCGGCGCCGATGCCCTGGGTCAGAGCGGTCTTACCCGCGCCCAGCGGACCGGTCAGCAGGACCAGGTCACCGGCGCGCAGCAGCTCGGCCAGCCGGCGGCCGAACTCGTGCGTGTCGGCCACGGTGGGCAGCTTCACGACGACCTTGTTCAACACTCCTCCAGGAACCTCGCCAACGCGGCGTTGACCTCGTCCGCGTGCTCCAGCATCACCACGTGCCCACTGTCGGGGATCTTGACGAACTCGGCGTGCGGCAGCCGGCGGACGATCTCCTCCGAGTGGGTCACCGGCGTGATCATGTCCTTGTCACCGACGACCACCAGCACCGGCGTATCGGCCAGCGCGGCCAACGCCGGGTACCGGGAGTGCGTGGCCAGCGTACGCAAGTACCGGGTGACCGTGTCCGCCGAGGTACGCGAGTTCATCGTCTCCACGTACGACACGAGGGCCGGGCTGGGGTTGCGGCCGCCGAAGCCGTACTTGCGGGTGAGCAGCCACGCCACGTTCGAGGTCGACTTGCGGGCCTTGTCGATGACCGTGCCGCCGTAGCGGGTGGCGTTGCTCATCATGTACAGCACCGGCCCACCGACCCGGCCGAGCAGCGCCGGCGCCACCAGTTTGGTCTCGGCGAGCAGACCACCCGACGTGGCCATCAGCACAGTGCCCACGACGCGGTCACCGAACATCTCCGGGAACAGTTCGGCGAAGGCCATGATGGTCATCCCACCCATCGAGTGACCGACCAGCACCAGCGGCCCCTCCGGGGCGGTCCGGTCGATCACGCGGCGGAGGGTGCGGCCGAGCACGGCTAGGTCGTACTCGCCGGTCTCCAGCCTGCCGGAGCGGCCGTGTCCGGGCTGGTCGTACGCGACCACCCGGTGCTCGCCGCGCTCGGTGAGCATCTTGCGCTGGAAGTAGAACGTCCCCATGTCCAGGCAGAAGCCGTGCACCAGGATCACCGTCGGACGGCCCGACCCCGGCCGGCTCGGCTCGACGACCTCGACGTGGATGTCGGTGCCGTCCGGCAGCTCCAACTGGAACGTCTCGTCGTACGGCTGCTGACCGAACGGCTCGCCCGCGTACGGGTCGGTCGAGCGGGACTTGAGCCGACGGACCAGGACACGTTCGGCGGCAAGGCCGGCGGCGGCGACACCCACCGCGGCACCGACCGCCCCGGCGACCCGCCCCGCCGCGCTGCGCGGCCGGGGGATGCGGTACGGACTCACGGCACCACCCCGGCTGGGGACCTCATGACGCTCACGGCCGCTCGCCGTCGTAGACGCGCGGCACCCGGCTGCTACCGAACCGGGTGACGACCTCGTAGTTGATGGTGTCCACGGCCTCGGCCCAGTCGTCGGCGGTCGGTTCACCGTCGGCGCCGCTGCCGAACAGGGTCACCACGTCGCCGGCCGCCACCTCGTCGTCGCCGCAGTCGAGCACGAACTGGTCCATGCAGACGCGGCCCGAGATGGTTCGCCGCGTGCCGGCGAGATGCACCGGACCGCAGTTGGAGGCGTGTCGGGGCACCCCGTCGGCGTAGCCGAGCGGCACCACGGCCAGGTTCGTCTCCCGATCCGTGGTGTACGTGTGCCCGTACGAGACGCCGGTGCCGGCCGGCACCCGCTTGGCGAGGATCACCCGGGCGCGGGCGGTCATCGCCGGGCGCAGGCCGAAGGTCTCCCCCGCGACCGGGGAGAGACCGTAGACAGCCAGTCCGGGCCGGACCAGGTCGAAGTGGGTGTCGGGCCGGGTCAGCGCGGCCGCCGAGTTGGCCAGGTGCCGGTAGCGGGGGCGCAACCCCGCCTGCTCGGCCATGGCCAGCCCCTCATGGAAGACGGCCAACTGCCGGTCGGTGGTCGGATGGCCCGGCATGTCGGCGTAGACGAAGTGGCTCCACACCCCGACCACCTCGACCAACCCGTCGCTCTGCGCCTTGGCGGCGGCCTTGAGCAGGGCCGGCCAGTCCGCGACGGTCGCCCCGCCCCGGGACAGCCCGGTGTCGATCTTCAGGTGCAGCTGGGCCGGGTGGTCGGCGCGTCGGCTCGCCTCGATCATCTCGTCGAGCTGGGGCAGGCTCGCGACGGCCAGGTCGACCCCGGCAGTGATCCCCTCCTCCAGCGGCAGCCCGGGTGCCAGCAGCCAGGCCAGCACGGGCGCGGTGATCCCCGCCCGCCGCAGCGCGAGCGCCTCGTCGAGCGTGCAGACGCCGAGCCAGGAGGCTCCGCCGTCCAGCGACGCGCGGGCGGCCGGAACCATGCCGTGCCCGTACCCGTCGGCCTTCACCACCGCCATCACCTCGGCGGTGGTGCCCGACCGGAGCCGGTTCACGTTCTCACGGATCGCGTCAAGATCGACACGTACCTCGGCCTGCCACATGCGCCCAGCGTACTTTCCGCAGTGATCACGGCGCGGGCCGACGCACACGTGCGTGACCAGCGACGTGTCGGCTGCTCAGGTGTCCGCGCCGACGGAGGGCCGAGCCGGACGAGGCCACCTACCGGGGACGATCAGCCCAGCCGGGCGACCACCGGGCGGAGCGCCGCGGCCACGTCCGGCGCGGTCACCGGACCGCCCCGGGCCGCCTCCCGGCCGGCCAGCCCGTGCAGGTACGCCGCCGCGGCCGCCGCCCGCTCCGCCGGCAGGCCACCGGCGAGCAGCGAGCCGAGCAGCCCCGCCAGCACGTCACCGGTGCCGCCGGTGGCCAGCACCGGCGTTCCGGTCGGGTTGACGTACGCCCGACCGTCGGGGGTGCCGATCACCGTCCGGTCCCCCTTGAGCAGCACCACGGCGTTCATCCAGGCGGCGAGCCGCAGCGTGGCCCCGACCCGGTCGGTGCCCGGCGCCTCTCCGCAGAGCCGGGCGAACTCCCGGTCGTGCGGGGTGACCACGGTCGGGGCGTCCCGTTTGCGCAGGCTCTCGGCGAGGGAACCGTCGACGAGCAGGGTGAGCGCATCCGCGTCGAGCACCACCGGCACCGGCGCGGCGAGCACGGTGCGCAACTCGCTGGCGGCGTCCTCGCCGGTGCCCAGCCCGGAGCCGCAGACCCACGCCTGCACCCGACCGGCGTCGGCGACCCGAGCGGTGGCGATCACGGACGGGTGCTGGTGCAGCACCTCGGCGCGGGCGCCGCCGGCGTAGCGCACCATGCCGGTCGGCCCGGCCAGCGCCCCACCGACGGAGAGCACCGCCGCCCCCGGATACGTCGACGAGCCGGTGGCCACCCCGACCACGCCCCGCGTGTACTTCTCCGAGGCCGGGCCGAGCGTCGGCCACCACCGCACGATGTCCGACCACTCGGTCACCCGCAACTGCGGGGTGCCCCGCAGCCAGGGCGCAAGCCCGATGTCGACCAACTCGACCTGACCGGCGAGCGGAGCGGCCGGGCCCACCACCAGCGCGGCCTTCAACGCCCCGAAGGTCACCGTCACGTCGGCGCGGACCGCGTTCGGCCGACCGGAGGCGGACAGCGGCACGTCACCCGTGTCGACGGCGACCCCGCTGGGCACGTCGACGGCCACCACGGTGGCGCGTACCCCGTCGCGCCCGCAGCAGCCGGCCAGGCTGGCGGCCAACTGCTCGGCGGTCTCCCGAAGGCCGCCGGTGCCGCCGATGCCGACGATGCCGTCCAGTACCAGGTCGAGCACGGCCGGCGGCCGTTCGACGACCCGCCCGCCCGCCGCGCGCAGCGCGGCGAGCCCTTCGGCGTGCGCCCGGCCCGGGGCGAGCAGCAGGGCCGACACGGCCGCGCCGCGCCGGGCCAGGTGGGCACCGGCGAGGAGCGCGTCACCGCCGTTGTCCCCCGAACCGACCAGCAACAGCACCCGGGCGCCGTAGACACCGCCCCGGTCGTCGAGGATCAGCGCGCACCGGCGGGCCAGCCCGGCGGCCGCGCGTTGCATGAGCGTCCCGGGCGGAAGCGTGGCCAGCAGGCCGGCCTCCGCCGCGCGTACGTCCGCCACCCGCCACACCGGTCTCATGGCACCGCTCCCGTCCCACGTCCCGGGCACGCCCGTCGGCGGCCCGACCGATCTCAGCGTTCCGCGACCACCATCGCCGACGCGATCCCGCCGTCGTGGGACAGCGAGAGGTGCCAGCGACTGATTCCGCGCTCGACCGCCGCCGCGGCCACCGTGCCGGAGACGGTCAGCCAGGGTCGGCCGTCCGGATCCGGCACAATCTCGCAGTCGTGCCAGCTCAGGCCGGCCGGCGCGCCGAGCGCCTTGGCCACCGCCTCCTTCGCCGCGAACCGCGCGGCGAGGGACTCGGGCAAGCGCGGATTACCCGAGCGGGTGTAGCGCTCGGCGTCGGTGAACAGCCGCTCGGCGAGCAGCGGCGTCCGTTCCAGCGCCCGGGCGAACCGGTCGACCAGCACGACGTCGATGCCGACAGCGACGATCACCAGTTCACCCTACCGGCGCGGCGGCCGCGCACATTAGCCGCCGACCACCCGCCGGGCAACGCCTGTGGACGACCCGGGCGTACGCCCACCGCACGCCGTCCACAGGTCACCCGGCGCGCGCTTCCGGCCGCCTAGCGTCGTCCTGTCGATGTCGATCCATGCAGGGGGTGCGGGGATGGCTGAGGAGCCGTTCACGGTCCGGCCGGAGGCGCTGCGCGAGACCGCCCGGGCGCTGGGGGACGACGCGTACCGGCTGGCGCACGGGCTGGCCGGCACGCCGGGGCTGACCGTGGCCGCGCCGGGCTGGTCGACGGCTGCCGCGCTGGGCGCGCTGGAGGCGGCGGTGCACGGCTGGTTCGGCCGGCTCGGCGGCCGGGTGGCCGAGACGGCCGGATCGGTCCGGGCTTCCGTCGACGCCTACCGCGACGTCGATGACCGGGCTGCCCGCCGGCTCGCCACGGTGCCTCGATGACCACCGTCGGGTACGCCCAGTTGTGGGGCGCCGACCCGGGCGCGTGGCGTACCGCAGGTGCGCGGTGGGCCGGGCTGACGGCGCTGGTCGATCGCCGTGCGGCGGAGCTGGGTGCGCGGGGCGCGGCGTTGGCCGCGGGGTGGTCCGGCGCGGCGGCGACGGCAGCCAACGCCCGGTTGAGCGGGCTCGGCACCGACCTGACCTCGGTGCGGCCGGCACTGATCGAGGCCGACCAGGTGCTCGCCGACTTCGCGGCACGGATCTCGGCTGCGAAGGGGCAGCTGGCCGACGCGGTGGCCCTGGCGGACGCCGCCGGGCTGGCCATCGACCGGGACGGGCGGGTGGGCGTCGATCCGGCCCGGTCCCGGCCGAGCGAGCGCGACGGCCCGGCCGCAGCCCGGGTGGCAGCGGCGCTGCGGGCGGCGCTCGACGTGGCCGGGGCCGCCGACCGGGCGACCGCGGCGAAGCTGGCCGAACTCGCGGCGGCCGCCTCGGCGGGCTGGCAGGAGCCGCCGCCACCCGGGCGGCCCGGGCCGTCGGCCGACCCGGCACTCGTACGCGCCTGGTGGGCGGGGCTGACGCCGGCCCAGCGGCGCTGGCTGGTGGCGCAGGAGGCGGCGCTGGTCGGCCGGCTGGACGGGGTGCCGGTGGCGGCCCGTGACCAGGCCAACCGGCTACTCCTCGGCGTTCATCGCGCGGAGCTGCTCGCGCAGCGGGAGCAGCTGCTGGCCCGGATGCCACCGGCCCCGGTCGAGGCGGCCCGGCTGCACTGGCTCGCCGGTCGGCTGGCCGGCCTGGATTCGCTCACCGACCGGCTGACCGGGGCGGCGGGGCCACGCGCGTACCTGCTCGGGCTGGATCCGGCCGGCGAGGGGCGGGTGGTCGTCGCGCTCGGCGACCCGGACCATTCCGACCGGGTGCTGACGTACGTGCCGGGGATGACCGCCGGCCTCGACGACGCGCCCGGCGAGCTCGGCCGGGCGGGGCGGGTGCTGGGCCGCTGCGTCGAGCTGGCCCCGGCCGAGCGGAGCGCGGCCGTGCTCTGGTTGGACTACGACGCCCCGGATTTCCTGCACGAGGCGGTCACGGCCGGCCAGGCCCGGGACGCCGGCCCGGCGCTGCACCGTTTCCAGGAAGGGCTGCGGACCACCCACGAGGGCCCGCCCGCCCGGCAGACCGTGCTCGGGCACAGCTATGGGTCCCTCGTGGTGGGCACGGCCGCCCGGGAGCACGGTCTGGCGGCCGACGCCCTCGTCTTCGTCGGCTCACCGGGGGTGGGCGTGGAGCATGCCGCCGAGCTGCGCGTGCCACCCGACGAGGTCTGGGCGAGCAGCGCCTCGGACGACGTGATCCGGCTGGCCCGCGCGCCGGACGACCTGGCCCGGCGCGCTCTGTTCAACGCGTCGCCGTTGGCCGCTGCGCTCGGGTGGCCGGGGCACAGCGAGCATGAGCTGTGGTTCGGCCGGGACCCGGCCACGCCAGGCTTCGGTGGGCGGGTCTTCCCCAGCGGCCGGCACGGCCACACCGGCTACTGGGACGCGGACAATCCGGCGCTGGACGGCATGGCCCGCATCGTGCTCGGCCGTTGAAGGCCTGGGCGGCGGGAGCGGCCAGGCCCTGCCGGAACGGCCGGGCAGGGTCGTGGTCGGATGCCGGGGACGCCGAGCCCCGGCCGCCGGAGAAGACCGAGCCCCGGTCGCCGGTGGTGGCGGCCGGGGCCGGACGGGTCGTCGGGGCTACTCGACGGTGACCGACTTCGCGAGGTTGCGCGGCTGGTCGACGTCGTGTCCACGGGCGGCGGCGATCTCGGCCGCGAGCACCTGCATCGGCACGGTGGTGACCAGCGGAGAGAGCAGGGTGGGCGTACGCGGCACGTAGATCAGGTGATCTGCGTAGCGGACGACCGCCTCGTCCCCCTCCTCCGCGATCACGATGGTCCGGGCGCCGCGGGCGCGTACCTCCTGGATGTTGGAGACGACCTTGTCGTGCAGCACACCCCGGCCGGCCGGCGACGGCACCACGCAGACCACCGGGGTGCCCTTGTCGATCAGCGAGATCGGCCCGTGCTTCAGCTCGCCGGCGGCGAAGCCCTCGGCGTGCATGTACGCCAACTCCTTGAGCTTGAGCGCGCCCTCCAGGGCGACCGGGTAGCCGACGTGCCGGCCGATGAAGAGGATCGTCGGCTCGGACTTCAGCTCGCGGGCCAGCTCCCGCACCGGCTCGATGCGCTCGAGCAACTCGCGCAGCTTGGCCGGGACTTCCTGGAGCTGGGCGACCACCGCGGCGACCTCGTCGGCGAACTTGATGCCACGCACCTGGGCCAGGTGCAGGCCGATCAGGTAGCAGGCGACCACCTGGGTGAGGAACGCCTTGGTGGAGGCGACGGCGATCTCCGGCCCGCCGTGCGTGTAGAGGACCGCGTCGGACTCACGGGGGATGGTGGAGCCGTTGGTGTTGCAGATGGCGAGCACCCGCGCCTTCTGCTCCTTGGCGTGCCGAAGCGCCATCAGCGTGTCCATCGTCTCGCCGGACTGCGAGATGACCACGATCAGCGTGGACCGGTCGAGCACCGGATCGCGGTAGCGGAACTCGCTGGCCAGCTCCACCTCACAGGGGATCCGGGTCCAGTGCTCGATGGCGTACTTGGCGACCAGGCCGGCGTGGTAGGAGGTGCCGCAGGCGACGATGAAGATCTTGTCGACGTCCCGCAGATCCTGGTCGCTGAGGCGGACCTCGTCCAGCGCGATCTCGCCGGACTCGGTGAGCCGGCCGAGCAGGGTGTCGGCGACCGCCTGGGGCTGCTCCTCGATCTCCTTGAGCATGAACCAGTCGTAGCCACCCTTCTCGGCGGCGGACGAGTCCCAGTCGATGTGGAAGTCCTTGCCGGTGGCGGGCTGGCCGTCGAAGTCGGTGATCTCGATCATGTCGCCGGTGATCAGGACGATCTGGTCCTGACCCAGCTCCACCGCGTCACGGGTGTGCTCGATGAATGCGGCGACGTCGGAGGCGAGGTAATTCTCCCCCTGGCCTCGGCCCACCACCAGCGGGGAGTTGCGCCGCGCGCCGACCACGGCGCCGGGTACGCCCGCGTCGACGGCGAGCAGGGTGAACGCGCCCTCCAGCCGCTGGCAGACCACCCGCATGGCGGCGGCGAGCAGCTGCGGACCGTCCGCTTGGCCGGCGGCGCGGAGGTCGGCCAGGGCGGCGGCGAGCAGGTGGGCCGCGCACTCGGTGTCGGTGTCGCTGCTGAACTGGACGCCCTCGGCCTCCAGTTCAGCGCGGAGCTTCGCGAAGTTCTCGATGATGCCGTTGTGGATCACGGCGACCCGGCCGTCCGGGGATACGTGCGGGTGGGCGTTGCGGTCGGTGGGACCGCCGTGGGTGGCCCAGCGGGTGTGCCCGATGGCGGTGGTGCCGTCACCGATGCCGATGGGGCTGGCCGCGCAGGACGTGGGGTCTTCGGCGGCGCGCTCGGAGAGCACCTTCTCCAGGTTGGCCAGCTTGCCGGCCTTCTTCTCCGTCAGCAGCTCCCCGTCGCACACGACGGCGACGCCTGCCGAGTCGTAGCCGCGGTACTCCAGCCGCCGCAGCCCGTCGAGCACGATGCCGAGCGCCGGCCGCGCGCCGGCGTAACCCACGATTCCACACATGGTCCGCAGCCTAACCCAGTTTCGCTCATCGCGCGTGCGCGAAAGCCCGGTTAACGAACACTGAACCTGAGCGAACAGCCGAGCCGAGGCGACGACCGGACTGAATCGCTGCCCGGACGTGCCGCGATGCGGACGTTCACCCACCCCCCGCCTACCCGTACATTGAGGGCCGCAACCGGCGGAGCGACGACTACCTCGCCCCGGTCGGCACCCCCTCGTCCGCGGCCCGTGCCGCGTCCGTACCCGGAGCAGACCAGATGTCCGAGCCATCCCCCTCTGCCGACCCGACCCCGTCGCCCCGATCGGATCCACCGCCGTGGGCGCCGCCCGACCCGGGAGCGTGGTCGGCCGCCCCCGGCCACGCCCCGCCGACAGGTTTCACAGCGCCGGACGCCGCCCCGCTCGCCCAACCGATCGATCCGGCATCGCCGACCAACGCCGTTCCCGCGACACCGAACGGCTGGGTCGCCCCGAGTCCGCAGTCGCCGTACGGCCAGCCGTGGCCGTACGCGCATCCACCGGCTCCCCGCCCGCAGGGCGGCAGGCGTTCCCTCGGCCCGATCGTCGCCGTCGCCGTCGTCGCGGTGCTCGTCGTCTGCGGCGGGCTCGGCGCGACCGCTCTGGTGCGCCTCTCCGATCCGCCGAGAATCCCTCCGGTCGCCGAACAGCCCTACCCGGCCCCGTACCAGTACGAGACCGAGGAACCCGAGGAGGAGTCGCCGTGGGCGAGCGAGCCCGCGCTGACCCCCTCCGCCGGATCGGGCACCGAACGCGTGATCTATCAGGTGACCGGCGAGGGGTGGGCCGAGCTGCAGTACTACGACGCCAACGGCGACCTCGTCCAGATCGAGAACGCGTCGTTGCCGTGGCGGCTCAGCATGACCACGCGGAACGGCAGTCGGCTGATGGTGATCGCGACCCAGGACGTTCAACCGTCGATCACCTGCCAGATCACAGTCAACGGAAAGACGGTCGACCGTCAGTCGGCGGTCTACGAATACGGGACGAGCTGCTTCGGTTCAGCGGCCGGTTGAACCGGCGGCGGCAGGTCGTAGGCTGACGGGCGTGACGACGACCGCCGATGCCGATCCGCTGGTGGCCCGGATGCGGCCGTTCGGCACCACCATCTTCGCCGAGATGTCCGCACTCGCCGTCCGTACCGGCGCGGTCAACCTGGGCCAGGGTTTCCCGGACACCGACGGCCCGCTCGAGATGTTGGCCGCCGCCGCCGAGGCGCTGCGCTCCGGGCAGAACCAGTACCCGCCGGGTCCGGGAATCCCTGCCCTGCGCGCGGCGGTGGCGGCGCACCAGCGCCGGTTCTGGGGGCTGGAGTACGACCCGGACGGCGAGGTCGTGGTGACGGCCGGCGCCACCGAGGCGGTCGCCGCCGCGATCCTCGCCCTCTGCGAGCCGGGTGACGAGGTGGTGTGCTTCGAGCCGTACTACGACTCGTACGCCGCCTCCATCGCCCTGGCCGGCGCGGTCCGCCGCCCGGTCACGTTGCGTCCGGTCAGCGGTGGCCGGTACGCCTTCGACCCGGACGCGCTGCGCGCGGCGTTCGGGCCGCGCACCCGCCTGGTGCTGCTGAACTCGCCGCACAACCCGACCGGGAAGGTCTTCACGCCGGCCGAGTTGACCCTGATCGCCGAGCTGTGTCAGGAGCACGACGCGTACGCGGTGACCGACGAGGTGTACGAGCATCTGGTCTTCACCGACGCGTCCGCCCCGCACCTGCCCCTCGCCGCGCTGCCTGGGATGCGCGAACGCACCCTGCGCATCTCCTCGGCCGGCAAGACCTTCTCCTGCACCGGCTGGAAGGTCGGTTGGGCGAGTGGGCCGGCGCGGCTGGTGTCCGCGTTGCTCCGGGTGAAGCAGTTCCTCACCTTCGTCAACGCGGCGCCGCTCCAACCGGCGACGGCAGTGGCGCTCGGCCTGCCCGACGAATACTTCGCCGGCTTCCGGGCCGGGATGCAGGCTCGGCGGGACCAACTGGTCGAGGGCCTGAACGACGCCGGGTTCGACGTGCTCGCCCCGGAGGGCACGTACTTCGTCACCGTCGACATCACGCCCCTCGGCGGCCGCGACGGGGTGGAGTTCTGCCGTTCGCTACCGCAACGCTGCGGCGTGGTCGCGGTGCCGACCCAGGTCTTCTACGACGACACCGAGGCCGGGCGGCGACTGGTCCGTTTCGCCTTCTGCAAGCGGCCCGAGGTGTTGACCGAGGCGGTCACCCGCCTGCGTCGACTCGCCGCGAGCTGACCTCCGCGCCCCCGTTCGCCCGGGCAACCCACCGGAAGCCCGGCAGGGCGTGAGAGTCCGGGTTTCCACCGTGCAGGTCCAGCCCGGGTCGTCGGAGCAGGATCGCCGGCCGCGCCGGCCGGGCCGGGTCATCCGGCGATCCGGGTCGGGCCCGGCTCCTCCTCGGACGCCTTCGCCGGACGGGCCGCGGCCATGGCGGAGAGCACCGAACCGCCGTCGGCGAGCAGCACCGACTCCGCGTCGTCGATGAAGGCGAGGTCCGCCTCCACGTGCCGGCAGGCGGCGGCGAGCAGCAACCCGACCACCGGGTCGGCCGAGTTACGCCGCAGAGCGTCGAGGTTGCGCAGTTCCCGCAGCAGGTGCGCGCGTTGGTTGCCGAGGACCGTCCGTACGGTTTGCGCGGCCCCCGAGCGGGCGGCAGCGGTCACCTTCAGGAAGAAGTCGTCCCGGAAGCCACCGCTGCGCGGGCTCGGCTCGCCGAGCCAGCGGTCCAGTTGGACGCGCCCGTCGTCGGTGATCTCGTAGACCACGCGGTCCGGTTTGGTGGGCTGCTCCTCGCGGTGCGCGACCACCAGCCCGTCCCGCGCCAACCGGTCGAGGATCTGGTAGAGGTGCCCGATGTTCAGCGGGCCCCACTGTGGACCGACTGAGCTCTCGAACTCCCCCTTCAGTTCGTAGCCGTAGCTTGGCCCGCCGGACAGCAACGCCAGGACCGCGTGCTGGATCGCCATCGTCTCCTCCAATTCCGGCCTTGCATTGTGACAATGTAACGCGCAGAGTGATGGGCAGCACAACGGGGAGGCGCGAATGCTCAGGTTCATCTGGAGGCAGCCTCGTGGCCGTGCGGGACGGTCGGTGGCGCTGCTGGTCGGCGTGCTGGTGGCGACCACCGGCTTCGTGGTCCTGACCGGCGCCACCACCACCTCCCGTCTGGACGTCCGGGGCACCGTCGAACACAACACCATGGCCGCCTACGACATCCTGGTCCGTCCGAAGGGGACGCGCAGCCCTCTGGAGACCGAGCGCGGGCTGGTCCGCCCGAACTACCTCGCCGGCCTCTTCGGTGGCATCACCTTGCAGCAGTACGAGCAGGTCAAGGCCGTGGACGGCGTCGACGTCGCGGCGCCCATCGCGATGCTCGGCTACGCGACCACGCCCCTGCTGACGCCGCTGGACCTCACCGACGCCGTCGACCGGTCGTTGGACCGCCAGGTGATCCGGGTCGATCCGGCCTTCGCGGCCGAGCGCGGCCTCTCCTCCGCACCCGGCAAGCCCCGGTACGTCTACGTGACCAAGCACCCGCTGATCTACCCGCGGCAGGATGCGCCGACCACCTCCTATTCGGTGCGGTACTCCGACGGTCACTCGTACCCCGTACCGCCGGAGTGTCGCGGCCCTGCCGCACGGGAGGTGCTGCCCGGCGGGCGCACCGTCGCCATCTGCAACCCCGGAGAAGGCGTGTTGGGTGCGGTGGGCACCTACTCGGAGCGCGACCACTGGTCGGTGGACGCCATCCGCCTGCTGCCGGACGGCCGGTTCGAAGGCCTGACCGCGCTGGTGACCGACTCGGACAACTATCCCGATCCCTCGACGGCCGACCGCCTCGTCCTGGCGTACCAGCTGACGGTGCCGATCCTGCTCGCAGCGGTGGACCCGGCGGCCGAGCATCGGCTCATCGGCCTCGCCGACACGGTGGTGGCAGGACGAGCCCTCCGTCCCGGGGACACGGTCAAGGTGACCCCCGACCCCAAGGTGCCCGGGTACGAGGTCCCGGTGCTCGTGACCAGCCGTCCGTTCATCGACGAGGTGCTCACCGCCCGGTTCACCCGGCTCGCGGGGGTCAGCGCGGCCGGCGTGCCGGGAGCCGACCTGGAGAAGACGCTGGGCCGGGTCACCGGGACGCCGGCCGGAACCGGCCGGTACGACGTGACCACCGGATACCGAGCCCTGATCGACAAGGGGATCGCCCAGTTCGGATGCTGCATCGGGCAGTTGCAGCGGATCGTGCAGTCGGCCGACGTGCAGTACGACCAGTTGCCCGACGGCACCCTGCGGGCCCGCGCGCATCCGGCCGGCGCGCCCGAGGTGTACGGCGGGACGGGCGCCTTCAACCCGTGGCCCCGTCCCTGGCTCGCGGACGATGTCGGATCCCGAGATGTGCGGCCGCTGCCGTTGGTCGAGGGCTACAACCGGCCGTGGCGCTCCTGGCGAGCCGTCGGTGTCTTCGACCCAGGCAGGCTGACCGGGTTCAGCGACCTCGGCAAGGTGCCGCTGGAGACGTACGAGCCACCGGTGGCGGAGGGTGCCGACGACCGGAGCCGGGCCGCGCTGGGCGGGCAGCCGCTGGAGCCGAGCGGCAATCCGGCCGGTTACCTGTCCGCACCTCCGCTGCTGCTCACCACTCTCGACAGCGTGCCGAAGCTCCTGGAGCGCGGCGGCGCGCCGCAGATCAAGACGCCGATCAGCGCCATCCGCGTACGGGTCGCCGACGTGGACGGCTACAGCGAGCGCTCCGCCGAGCGGGTCAGGCTGGTCGCCGAACAGATCGCCGCCCGTACCGGACTGGACGTCGACATCACCCTCGGCTCCTCGGCAGCGCCACAGACCGTGGAGCTGCCCGCCGGTTCCTTCGGGCGGCCCACGCTGCGGCTGACCGAGCACTGGTCGGCGCTCGGCGTCGCGTCGGTCATCACGCAGGCCGTGGACCGCAAGAGCGTGGTGCTCTTCGTCCTCGTACTGGTGGTCTGTGCGCTGTTCCTCGGCAACGCGGTGAGCGCCGCCGTCCGGGACCGCAGGCCGGAACTCGCGGTGCTCGCCTGCCTCGGCTGGCCGGTACGCCGAATCGCGACGCTGATCCTCGGCGAGGTCGCCGTGCTGGGGCTGGCGGCGGGCCTGCTCTCGCTGGCCCTCGCGGTGCCGGTCGGTATCACGCTCGGCATCGACGTGGACTGGCGACGGGCGGCGTTGGCCGTACCCGTGGCGCTGCTGCTCGCGCTGGCGGCGGGAGTGGCGCCGGCGCTGCGGGCCGCGCGCGCCCACCCGGCCGGCGCACTGCGCCCGGTGGTGGCGGGCGCCCGTTGGGTACGACGACCGCGCACCCTGGTCGGCCTCGCCGTGGTCAACCTGATCCGCACCCCGGGGCGCACGCTCCTGGGGGCCGGCGCCCTGGCGATCGGCGTAGCCGCGCTGACGCTGGTCGCCGCCGCCGCGTACGCCTTCCGCGGTGCGATCGTCGGCAGCCTGCTCGGCGATGTGGTCTCGCTGAGTGTGCGCGACGCGGACATGGCAGCGGCCGCCGCGACGGTGCTGCTCGGCGCGGCGGCGGTGGCGGACGTGCTCTACCTCAACATCCGCGACCGGGCCGGCGAACTGGCCACGTTGCGTGCGGTCGGTTGGACCGACGCCGCGCTCGCCCGGCTGGTCGGCTACGAGGGGCTCACGCTGGGTGTCGCGGGTGCGGTGATCGGGGCGGCCGTGGGGCTGGGTGGGGCGGCCTGGATGATCGGTGCCCTGCCCGCCGCGCTGGTCCTGGCCGCGGCGCTCGTCGCGATGGCCGGAGTGTTGGTGACGGCGGTCGCCGCCCTGGTGCCCACCATCCTGTTGCGTCGTCTGCGGACGGCGCGCCTACTGGCGGAGGAGTAGACGATGAGCGAGACCACCAGCAGCACGGTCGCGGTGGAGCACCTGACCCGGCGGTTCGGCAGCGGGGCCGAGCAGATCACGGCGGTCGACGACGTGTCCTTGACGATCGCGGCGGGTTCGGTGGTGGCGCTGACCGGGCCGAGCGGGTCGGGCAAGTCGACGCTGCTGCATCTGATCGGCGCAATCGAGCAGCCCGACGAGGGGACCATCGCCGTCGACGGGGTGGAGATCAGCAGTCTGCGGCGGGCGGGCCTGGCGCGTTACCGGCAGCGGGTGGGCTTCGTCTTCCAGCGCTACCACCTGCTGCCGGCGCTCACCGTGCTGGACAACGTGCTCGCCCCCGTGCTGCCCCGACGCGGCCGCGCCGACCACCTGGCCCAGGCCCGGCAGCTGATCGAGGCCGTCGGCCTGGCCGGACGGGAACGGGCCCTGCCGGCACAGCTCTCCGGCGGCCAGCAGCAGCGCGTCGCCATCGCCCGCGCGCTGATGGGCGGTCCCGGCCTGCTCCTCGCCGACGAACCCACCGGCAACCTCGACTCGACCACCGGGGCGCAGATCCTCGACCTGCTGCTCGGCCTGCGCGACCGGCACGGCATGACGATCGTGCTCGCCACCCACGAGCGGGCCATCGCCGCCCGCTGCGACCGGCTGGTCCGGCTCGGCGACGGCAGCGTGGTCGAGGACCTCGACCTCACCGAGGGTGAGGACCCGGCGGACACCTTCGACCGGGCCGCCCGGCTAAGACTCTGAGCCGGCGGCCCGTGCCGGACCGGTCAGGAGGCCACCGGGCTGGCGGTACGGACCTGGTCGGCGATCCGCTCGGCGACTGCGCGGGCGGCCGTCTCGGTGGCGGCCTCGACCATCACCCGGACCAGCGGCTCGGTGCCGGAGGGGCGCAGGAGCACCCGCCCGGTGCCGCCCAGCTCGTTCTCGGCCCGCTCGACCTCGGCACGCACGGCCGGCGCGGCGGCGCCGACGGTACGGTCGCCGACCGGCACGTTGATCAGCACCTGCGGGAGCTTGGTCACCACGGCGGCCAGCTCGGCCAGCGAACGCCCGGTGGCCGCCATCCGCGACATCAGGTGCAGACCCGTCAGAACGCCGTCGCCGGTGGTCGCGTACGCGGGCATGACGATGTGCCCGCTCTGCTCACCGCCGAGGGCCAGCCCGGACGCGCGCAGCTCCTCCAGCACGTACCGGTCGCCGACCTTGGTCTCGACCAGCCGGATGCCCTCGGCGGACATCGCCAGCCGCAGCCCGAGGTTGCTCATCACGGTCGCGACGAGCGTGTCGTCGGTGAGCGTCCCGGCCTCCCGCATGGCGAGCGCGAGAATCGCCATGACCTGGTCGCCGTCGACCTCGTCGCCGTCGGCGGTCACCGCCACGCAACGGTCGGCGTCGCCGTCGTGCGCGATGCCCAGGTGCGCGCCGTGCTCGACCACCGCGGCGCGCAACGCGTCGAGGTGGTTGGATCCGCAATCGTCGTTGATGTTGAGCCCGTTCGGCTCGGCGTGGATGGCGATCACCTCGGCGCCGGCCTCCCGGTAGGCGACCGGAGCGACCTCGGCGGCTGCGCCGTTCGCGCAGTCGACCACGACCTTGATCCCGTCCAGCCGGTGCGGCACCGTCCCGACCAGGTGCTGCACGTAGTGGTCGGCACCATCGAGCAGGTCGTGCACCCGCCCCACGCCGGCACCCACCGGACGGTCCCAGGCCGAGGTGGCGTTCGCCTCGATCGCGGCCTCGATCTTCATCTCGATCTCGTCGGGGAGCTTGTGCCCCCCGGCCGCGAACAGCTTGATCCCGTTGTCCGGCATCGGGTTGTGCGACGCGGAGAGCATCACGCCCAGGTCGGCCTTGGCCTCGGCGGTCAGGAACGCCACCGCCGGGGTGGGCAGCACACCGACGCGGATCACCGTGGCACCGGCGCTGGTCAGGCCCGCGACGACGGCGGCCTCCAGCATCTCGCCGCTGGCCCGGGTGTCCCGGCCCACCACTGCGACCGGCGGATGACTCCGATCGGTCTCGGCGAGAGTGTGTGCCGCGGCGACGGCCACCGCGAGCGCCAGCTCGGGTGTGAGATCCACGTTCGCCCGTCCGCGGACGCCGTCCGTACCGAACAACCGACCCATACCCGCCAAACCTCCGATGACGCGGCCGACAGAGAAGAAGCGAAACGGCCGGCCCACCTCCCGTCGAAAAGGAGGCGGACCGGCCGTCCGTCAGACGTACAACGCGCGACTGCTGGTCAGCGCTTCGAGTACTGAGGAGCCTTGCGGGCCTTCTTGAGGCCGTACTTCTTGCTCTCCTTGACCCGGGCGTCCCGGGTCAGGAAGCCGGCCTTCTTCA
Source organism: Micromonospora sp. NPDC023737 (assembly GCF_040639715.1). Taxonomy (NCBI): domain Bacteria; kingdom Bacillati; phylum Actinomycetota; class Actinomycetes; order Micromonosporales; family Micromonosporaceae; genus Micromonospora; species Micromonospora sp. NPDC023737. The sequence goes on along the minus strand of NZ_JBFAAL010000002.1, from coordinate 225,423 downwards.
GGGCCGGGCGGTCGTCCGGCTCGTTGACGATCAGCGCCCGGGCGATGGCCAGCCGGAGCGCACCCGCCTGGCCGGTGATGCCGCCACCACGCAGGTTGGCGATGACGTCGAACGCCTCCGGCTTCTCGGCGGTCACCAGCGGATCCTTGATCAGCTGCTGGTGCACCTTGCTCGGGAAGTAGGCCTCGAGGTCGCGGCCGTTGCAGGTGATCTTGCCGGTGCCCGGCACGATGCGGACCCGGACGATGGCCTCCTTGCGGCGGCCCACGGTCTGGATCGGGCGGTCTCCACGAGGCGCGCGGGCGACGGGCGCCGGCGCCTCGGTGGCCTCGGGGGCGACCTCGGTGGCGGTGATGTCGGTCATGCTGATTCCTTCGCCCGCGCTCACTGCGCGATCTGCTTGATCTCGAACGGCACCGGCTGCTGGGCGCCGTGCGGGTGCTCGGCACCGGCGTAGACCTTCAGCTTCTTGATGAGCTTACGGCCGAGCTTGTTGTGCGGCAGCATCCCCTTGACAGCCAGCTCGATGGCCCGCTCCGGACGCTTGGTCAGCAGCTCGTCGTAGCCGACCTGCTTCAGACCACCCGGGTAACCGGAGTGGCGGTAAGCGATCTTCTGCTGACGCTTGTTGCCGGTCAGCGCAACCTTGCCCGCGTTCACGATGACGACGAAGTCGCCCGTGTCGACGTGCGGCGCGAAGGTCGGCTTGTGCTTGCCACGCAGCAACGTGGCGGCGTGGGTGGCCAGGCGGCCCAGCACGACATCAGAAGCGTCGATGACGTGCCACTGACGCTCGATCTCACCCGGCTTCGGGCTGTACGTACGCACAGGTCTACCTTGTCTCGTCGTCGGTCTGGGGTCCGCGCGCCGGGTCACCAGGCGCGCACGAACGACCAAGCGTACCTGATGCGGCACGCCTCTGGATGTCGTACAACAGCAGGCAACGATACCCGGCGCCCGGTGGGCTGGTCAAAGCGGGGTCCCGTCGACGTGCCCTGCGCGAGTCACGGCCCGACCGAAGTCATGACCGGGGACACACCCGCGGCCGGTTCGCACAGCAGCTTACCCGCAGCCGACGGGGTGGGCTCAGAGCTGTTGCAGGATGCGGAGCGCCCGGCCGACCCGGCGCATCGTGTCGATGTCCGCGACGTCCACGCACTCGGTGAACCACTTCTTCATGGGCGAGGAGAGGCGGTCGGGCATCACCACGTAGCCGCCCATGGACACGGCGAGTGGTGAGTCGCGCAGCAGCGCCTGCTCGACCACCTCGGCCACGATGACGATGGGCACCTCGGTCGAGTTGTAGACGTCCGAGCTGATCACCAGCCCGAGCCGTTCCCGGGCGCCCTCGATGCGCCAGACCTCTCCCCTACGCAGCACGCGGTCGCCCGCGGAAAAGCACGTCGTCGACCATGCCCACCTCACGTGCGTCGGCGAGGGCGGCCGATTCGAGATCCATTCCGGCACGGCCGACGGCCGCGGCGTGCTCGGTGAAGACCTCCCGCAACGCCTTCTCCCGGGCGGCCTGGTCGATCCACGCGGAGAGCGACATGCCCTCGCGCTTGGCGAACCGGCGCGCCTCCTCGATCGTCTCGTCGGAGAACGACAGCGTCACCTTGGCGGTCATGCCGCTGAGATTACCCATCGGTATGACCATCAGTCATCCCCACTGGCACGGGTCGACGAACCGGGCACCGCCACCCGCGTGGCGATCCCGGGAACGGACCGGTCGAAACGCGAGCCGGCGCGGGCCCGCCGGACGGCCCGAGCCCGGCCCGACGCTGCCGCGTCGGGCCGGGCGGTCGCACGTCGGAGGCACCCCGCCGCCTCACCCGACCGGCGTCGGGAAGCCCCGGCCCTGCTCGGCCTGGAGCCGCAGCATGGCGTGCTCGGTGACGGTGACCAGCACGTGCTTCACCGAGTCACGCCGCCGGGCATCCGTCATGATCAGCGGCACCTGGGGCGAGATCGCCAGCGCCTCGCGGACCTCCTCCAGCTCGTACCGGGGCGCACCGTCGAAGCAGTTGAGCGCGACCACGTACGGCAGGTTGCGGTTCTCGAAGTAGTCCAGCGGGGCGAAGGCGTCGGTGATCCGGCGGGTGTCGACCAGCACGGCGGCACCCACCGCACCCCGGATGATCTCGTCCCACATGAACCAGAAGCGGGTCTGACCCGGCGTACCGAAGAGGTACAGGATCAGATCCTGGGCCATGGTGATCCGGCCGAAGTCCATGGCGACCGTGGTGGTCTCCTTGCCCGGCACCTTGGACGGATCGTCGATCCCGACGCCGGCCGCGGTCATCACCGCCTCGGTCCGCAGCGGGGTGATCTCCGAGATCGAGCCGACCAGTGTGGTCTTGCCGACCCCGAACCCGCCCGCGATGACGATCTTGGCGGAGACGATCCCGCGGCTCTGCTGACCCCCGGCGGGGTCATAGCCTGCGAAGTCCACTTAGCACCCTTCCAAGCAGTTCCATCCGCTCCTCGAATCCCTCGGCGGGAGCAGCAGTGTTTAGCGTCAGCAGGCCCTCGGCCACCATGTCGGCGACGAGCACCCGGGCGACGCCGAGCGGCATCCGGGTGTACGCGGCGATCTCCGCCATCGACTGCGCCCGGCCCTCGCAGACGGTGGCGATGCGGTGCTTGTCGTGGCCGGCGAACCGGGACTCGGCGGCCTGGGTGGGCGTGGCCATCAGGACCGCCTCCAGGGCGATCTCCTGCCGAGGCTCCGTACGGCCGCGGGTGACCGCGTACGGTCGCACCAGCGCACCGCGCGGGTCACGCCGGGGTTCCATCCGCGATCACCTCCTCTCCGTACCGGCGCCTGGCGGCCCCGGTCCCTTCCTGTCACGTCGTGTGCGCGCGGCCGTCGCGCCCCAGGGTTGTGAACGCACCGCGCCTGCGGCTACGAGCGCACCGCGTCACGCGGCAGCGGTACCAGCGCGGCTCCGACCCGCTCGACCAGCAGAGCCATCTCGTAGCCGACCTGGCCCACGTCGCAGCTGCGGGCGGCCAGCACGGCCATCGACGAGCCGTCGCTGATCGACATCAGGAACAGGTAACCGCTGTCCATCTCGATGACGGTCTGCAGCACGCCTCCGGCGCTGAACATCCGGGCGGCGCCCTCGGTCAGACTCACCACGCCAGAGGTGATCGCGGCGAGCTGGTCCGCCCGGTCCGCGGGCAGGTCCCGGGAAGAGGCGAGCAGCAACCCGTCGGCGGACACTGCCACCACGTGGGCGATACCCGCCACGCTGTCGGCGAAGTTGGTGAGCAACCAACCCATGTCCTGAATGGCCGCTGGCCTGTTCATCGGGTCTCCTTGTCGGAAGTGTGGTTCTGGTCCGTGCCGGCCGACCGGCCGCGCTGCACACCGCGGTGGTAGGCCGACAACAGTCCACGTACGTCGTCCGGGCTGCGCCGGGTGCGCTCCCGGCCGCCGCGGGAGGGTTCGATGCCACCCGGCACGAGTTGTGCCTGCGGCACCCGCTTGGGCAACCCGGAACGGGTGGTCCCGCCGTCCGTCGGCTCGGCCGCCCGGCTGGCGCGCGACCAGCCCTCGTCGGCCGCCGTCCGCCAGGCGTCCGCGGCGGACGCGGTCGGCGCGGCGGACGCCGCCGGTGCGGTCGGCGCGGCGGACGCGGCCGGCGCGGTCGGCGCGGCCGGCGGCGGCGTGTACGAGGGAGGTGGCGGCTGCGACGCCGCGGCCGTGTTGCTGACGCCGGGGGTACGGGTGGGCAGCGGCGCGGTCGGGCTGGTCGTCGCGGACGCCGTCTCGGCCGACGCCCGGGCGCCGAGCGCGGCGGCTGGTGGCTCGTCGAACTTCGGACGGGTGAAGATGGCCGTGGTGTCGTTGCCGTGTGACCGGAACCAGACCGCCTCCATCTCCCGGAAGATCGGGGCCTCCGCCGTCGGCTCGGGGGCAGCCGCGATCGGTGCCGGGGACGGCGCGGCCGGTGCGGCCGCGGGCGGCATGGCGGATGGCGCCGGCGGGGCCGCCGGCGCGGCGAACGACCCGAGCGGTGCCTGCGGGGCGGGCAGGTCGGTGGCCTCGGCTCCCGGCGCACGTCGGGGCAACGGCGCGAGCGTCGGGTGGGCGGCGGTCGGGCTGTCGGCGGCGAGACCGCCCCCGGTGTACGGCCGGGCCGACGGCGTGGTCAGGCCACCGGCGTTGACGACCGGCGCGCTCTCCCTGGCGTCCACCGGCGACTGCCACGGTGCCGGGGCGGGCGTGCTGGTGCGCCACTGATCGGGCAGCGTGGCCGCCGAGGTGAGGGCCGCGGGCGGCTCGGCGAGCGCGACCGGCGTGTGCGGTGCCCGTTCGACCGCCATCGGCTGACGCGGGCGCGGCGGGGTGAGCGCCTGATCCCGACCACGCAGGCTGGGCAGCACGACGGTGGAGTTCGGCAGCGTCACCTGCGCGACGGTGCCGCCCTCGACGTTGCGACGCAGCTCGACGCGGATTCCGTACCGCGAGGCCAGGCGGCTCACCACCGCCAGACCCATCAGCCGGAACGCCGCGACGTCGACGGTCGGCGGTGCGGCCAGTCGGCGGTTCAGCGAGTCCAGCTGCTCGTCGGTCAGCCCGAGTCCACGGTCCTCGATCTGGATCAGCACGTAGTCGCGGATCCGGCGGCCGTCGGCGACCACGACGGTGGTCGGCGGCGAGAACCGGGTGGCGTTGTCGAGCAGCTCGGCGACCAGGCGGACGACGTCGTTGACGGCGTGCGCGGCGACCGAGATATCGGTGTCGACCGTGCCGAACTCGATGCGGTTGTAGAGCTCGACCTCGGACTGGGCGGCGCGGAGCACGTCCACCAGCAGCGCGTCGTCACGACGCGGCACGGCCGAGTCGGCGCCGGCCAGGACCAGCAGGTTCTCGTCGTTGCGGCGCATCCGGGTGGCCAGGTGGTCCAGCTCGAAGAGCTGCGCCAACCGCTTCGGGTCCTCCTCGCCACGCTCGATCGCGTCCAACTCGCCGATCATGCGGTCGACCAGGGTCTGACTGCGGCGGGCCAGGTTGAGGAACATGGCCGAGACGCTGGTACGCAGCGCTGCCTGCTCGGCGGCGACCCGCACCGCTTCCCGGTGCACCACGTTGAAGGCGGACGCCACCTGCCCGACCTCGTCGCGGTTCGACAGGTTGATGGGGTCCCGGACCTGCTGGACGATCTCGTCGACACCGCCCTCGCCGACGCTGCCCATGTTCTGCAGACGCGCGACGGCGTCGGGCAGGTCGTGGTTGGCCACCGAGAGGGCGCCCTCGCGAAGCCTGCGCAGCGATCCGTTGAGCGACCGGGCCAGCACCACGGCGAGCGTGATCGCGATGACCAGGGTCAGCAGGACCAGCACCGACTCGAGCACGGCCTGCTGGATGACGTCCGAACGCAGCTGCTCGGTCTGGGCGACGAGCGAGTGCTCCAACTGCATCTCGGCCCAGCGCATCAGGTCGTTGACCGCACCGATGGCGGCGGTGGCGTCCTGCGCGGTGACCAGCGGACGCTGGCCCACCGAGCGGGTGATGTCGGCCGCCACCCGGTCGGCGAGGCCGACCGCGTCACCGGAGACGGTGCTGTTCACCAGCGCCCGCTTCTCGGGGTCGGCGGCCAGCGAGAAGGCGATCAGCGCCTCCTGCTGGCTGGTCAGGGTGGCCACGAACGAGGAGAACTGCTCCTCGTCGAGCTGTCCGGCGCTGAGCGCCGAGAAGGCGACGGCCTCCTCCTCGGCCACCGAGGACTTCGCGCGGGCGAACGCGGCGACGGCGCGGCGGCTGTCGGAGATGCGCTCGCCGCCGGGAAGCTGGGCGAGTCCGTCCCCGTACGCGACCAGGTCGTCGAGGATCACGCCGTAGCGGAGCATCGCCTCGGCGACCGCCATCTGCCGGCGGTCCACGACCTCCTGCCGGGTGCTGTCCAGCGTGTCCAGGTGGGCGTCGATGGCGACCAGCCGGTCCCGTACCGCCGCCGGCACGTCGCCGATCCGCTTGCGCTCCGCGCGGTACGCATCGACCCGCTGCTGCGTCTGGCGTACGCGCAGGTTGTACGCGTCCGCCTGCCGCTGCGGGGCGGCCAGGTACGCCGCCGCGGCCATCCGTTCGAGGTGCAGGTCCTGGGTGAGGGCGGAGACGTCGACGCCGAGCTGGGTCAGTTCCCGAGCCTGGGTGGCCTCGTACGCGCCCTGACCGACCGAGACGAGCCGGACGGCCGCCAGCGCGACCACCGCGGCGACAGGCACCACCAGGATCAGCGCGAGCTTCGACCGGATCCGGACGTCACGCAGTCGGGGCATTCGCCGACGGGCCGGCCGAGCTTTCGCACGGTTTCCGGGCAGGGTCGTCGGTCCGGTGCTCACGACATCGCCTCCGTCGTTTTTTCCACGCCTGAAAGCCCGAACCGTGCCGGGCGCGATGCGCGGCGGCACGCGCGGCACGGCCGCGATTTCATCAGAGACGCTCCTGTTTGGGAAGCCGCAGGCGGGCAGATATGGGTCGCACCGCGCGGAACCCGTGTTCCGGTCAACTGATACCTTCAATTCCGCAAGCCCGTGAACTGGGCATGTAACTCCAGTGTGGTCACACGTGTATGGAACGTGACCGTTTCCAAACGTCGCTTGGCCCCACGATGTGGGATGGCCGTCCCGAAACGGCGGCCGATGCCCGCGCTTGACCACAGCGCTCGCCGTTGGCAAGGTTTTGCAGGCCTCGTGCACACCGTACGGCACACTCTTCCCGTCTCTCCACTGAGGACGGACTAGCTGCGGCGACCGGGCAGCCCCCGCGCCCGCACCTGGAGGACGACTTGAGCCCCATCCGCTCCACGACCATTGCGGCTCTCGCATCCGTCGTACTGGCCGGCACACTCACGGGTTGCCAGTTCGGCACGGAGAACGCGACGGCGAGTCCGATCGTGATCGCCGCCGACCTCGAACTCTCCGGCGCCGCCGCTCCCGTCGGGAAGGCGTACCAGCGCGCCCTGAAACTGAAGGTCGATCAGCTGAACTCTTCGGGTGCCCTGAACGGCCGGCAAATCAAACTGACGGTGAAGGACAACCGCTCCGACGCGAGCGAATCGCTGCGCAACATTGGCGACTTCAGCAACGATTCCCAGGTCAGCGCGATCATCATGGGCGGCTGCAACGAATGCGCGATCGGCGCGGTGCGGACCATCAACGAGAAGAAGATCCCCACCATCGCCCTCGCCACGTCCAGCACGGTGGCCAACCCCGTGGCGGACCGCCGGTACGTGTTCAAGCTCGGCCCGAACGCCGCCGACAGCGCCTCCGCCCTCGCCGGTGAGCTGAGCCGCAAGGGCGTCCGCAAGGTCGCGATGCTGTACAGCGCGGACGACTACGGTCGCGAGGGGCTCGCCGCCCTGCAACGCGAGCTGGACAAGGCGTCGATCAAGTTGCCACACAAGGCATCGGTCAAGGTGACCGACACCGATGTGAGCCAGCAGGTCCAGTCGCTCGCCTCCCGCAAGCCCGACGCGCTGGTCATCTGGACCCCGCCGGAGCAGGCCGCGCTCGCCGCCACGGCGTCGAAGCAGGCTCACTTCACCGGCTCGCTCTACTTCGACGCCGGCGCCGCCGGAGACCTCTTCCTCGGCGAGTCCGCCCAGGCCACCGAGCGGGCCACGATGATCTTCACCCAGACCATGGCGATCGACGACGTGATCGCCACGACGCCGGCCAAGGCCTCTCGCCGCCAGTGGTTCCAGGACTACACCGCCCAGTTCGGTGGCTACAACGGCGCCTCGTCGTTCGCGGCGGACGCGGTGCAGCTCATCGTGGACGCGCAGACGCGCGCCGGCGGCCCGGCCGACGAGGTGAACCGGGACGGCATCCGGGACGTGCTGGAGACCTCCCAGCTGGACGGCCTCTCCGGCCCGATCCGGATGACTCCGGACAACCACTCGGGGCTCATGCCGCAGGCGCTCACCACGCTGGTGGCGCGCAACGGGCGGTGGCGCCTCGCCGGTTGAGGCGGTGCGGTGTGGTCCGCCGTACCCGGCCCGGACGGTCGGGCTCGGACCCTCTGCCGGGGACGGCGGACCACACCGTGGTGCGGATCCAGGTGGTCAACGGTCGGCGTAGCGGTCAGCGGCTGCTCGTGGTCTCGCGGACCCAGGGAAGGGCGACGCGCTCGATCACCACGAGGGCGCTGTAGAGCAGGATGCTGGCCAGCGCGACCAGCATGATCGCCGCCCACGCGGTGGCGGTGTCCCCGACGCCCGCGTACTGCTGGATGGCGTAGCCCAGGCCACCCTCGCCCGCCTGGAACTCGCCGATCACCGCGCCGATCGCGGCCAGCGGCATGCCGACCTTGAGACCGACGAAGATCTGCGGCAACGCGGCGGGGAACCGCACCTTGCGGAACGCCTGCCAGCGCGAGGCGTTCCAGGAGCGGACCAGCTCGGCGAGGTCGGCCGGCGTGGTGGTCAGGCCCGTCGCCGTGGAGAGCACGATCGGGAAGAAGCAGAGCAGGAACACCATCGTGAGGATGGGCTTCTGCCCCCAACCGAGGGCGACCACCAGCAGCGGCCCGAGTGTGATCTTGGGCACGGCGTTCACCGCGACCAGCAGCGGCGTAAACATCCGCTCCACCAGCCGCGACGAGGCGAGCGCCAGCCCGAGCAGGATGCCGGCCGCCACGGAGAGCGCGAACCCGATGAGGATCTCCAGCGTGGTGTCGCCGGTGTACTCCAACATCTGGGCAGGCTTGTCGACGAACGCGGTCAGCACGTCCCCCGGAGGCGGCAACGCCGCCGGGTGGACCAGCTCCAGCCGGGCGGCGAGCCACCAAACGGCGAGAGCGATCAGCAGACCGACCGTGGGCAGCAGCGCCGTCCCCGCCCCCGCGGCCCGTACCCCGGCCGTCACGCGTCGACCGGCAGTCGGTGCGGTCTCCGCGGTCTCGGGTTCGGTCAACGGCTCGGCCGACCGGACCTCGGTCATGGTCTCCTCCTTCGGGTCGTCCGGCACCGGGCCGGAACGCGAGTCGGGGTGCGCCCCGCCGGAGTCCGGCGAGACGCACCCCAGGCCGCTGCGCTGATCAGGCCTTCGGCGTCAGGCTGAAGTCGATGATCTGCTCGGGCGTGATGTTCTGCTTCAGGGTGCCGGCGCCCTGAAGGATCGCGATGCTCTTGGCCACCCGGCCGCTGTCCAGCGTGCCCAGCGCGGTGCCGGAGTTGCTCGACCGCACGTAGCCGGCCATCAACTGCAGCTCGGCGGCCGCCGAGTCGACGTTGGTGGCGGGCACGTTCTTCTGCAGGATCTTCGCCGCCTCCTGCGGGTTGGCCAGGCTGTACTCCAGGCCCTTCATCAACGCGGCGGTGAACTTCTTGACCATCTCCGGCTTCTCCTTGGCGATCTTCGCCGAGGTGATCAGCACGTTGCCGTAGAGGTCCTGCATCACGTTGCTGTACGGCAGCAGGACGGCCTTCTTCTTCGCCACGCCCTCGATCGTGGGCTGACCGACGACGAACTGGCCGATGCCGTCGACCTGGCCGGTCGCGAGCGTCTGGATCAGGGTCTGCGCGTCACCGTTGACCCAATGCACCTTGGCCGGGTCCACGCCGGCCATCTTCGCGTACGTCGGGAAGAGGTTGCGGACGACGGAGCCGGGGGTGTCGGCGAGCTTCTTTCCCTCCAGGTCCTTCGGAGAGGCGATGGCCTTGCCGTCGAGCGTGGCGATGGCGGCCATGGTGCGCTGCTGGATCGCGGCCACCGCGACGAAGTCCTTGGCCTGGCCGTTGCCGAGCTGCAGCAGGCCACCGGTCAGGTCGATCGGGCCGAAGTCGGCCTTGCCGCTGACGATGGTCTGGATCACCGCGCCGGTGCCCTGACCGGGCTTGATGTCGACGTCGAAGCCGGCCTCGGAGAAGAAGCCCTTCTCCTTCGCGACCCAGGCGTACGCGTCACGGCCGAAGTTGCCAAAGGAGGTGAGGTAGGTCACTTTCTGCTTTGATCCACCGCTGCCGCCCTTGGCGTCGTCGGACGAGTCCGAACCGCCAGAGCAGCCGGCGAGCAGGGCGAGGGTGGTGGCCAGCGCGGCCGCGGCGACCGTACGGGTCAGCCTTCTCATCAGTGCACCATGTCCTTTCCGACCGGGGCCGGCCGGCCGCCGGAGGGGTTGTCTCGGGACGCCGGCGAACGGGGGGCAGGCCGGCATCACCGTCTAGAGGGGACTCTTTCGCGGGCACAGCGTACGAGAACCCCACCTTTGCGCCGCCAGGCGTGCCGCGTTGCGGTACGGAAACAAACTGGTGTCCACCCCGGACGGTGTACGCGCCGCGACGACGAGCTAGCCTGTGGCGGATTTCTGACCGTCCACTCAGGGAGGCGTGCGGGAGATGATCCGACTGTCCGGGGTGTCCCGCACCTTCGACGGCCGCTCCGGCCGGGTCGAGGCGCTGCGCGGCATCGACCTCGAAGTGGCCGAGGGCGAGTTCGTGGCGATCCTCGGCCGCTCCGGCTGCGGCAAGTCCACCATGCTGCGGCTGATCGCCGGCCTGCTACCGGTCAGCGCCGGTGAGATCACCGTCGCGGACACGCCGGTCAGCAAGCCCCGGCAGGACATCGCGATGCTGTTCCAGAAGCCGGCTCTCCTGCCGTGGCGTACGGTGCTCGACAACGTGCTGCTGCCGGTCGAGATCTTCGGCTGGAGCCGGGCGAAGTACCGGGATCGGGCCCGACAGTTGCTCGACCTGGCCGGGCTCGCCGGCTTCGAGAAGCGCTTGCCGCACGAGCTCTCCGGCGGCATGCAGCAGCGGGTCTCGCTCTGCCGGTCGCTGATCGGCGAACCCCGCGTGATGCTCATGGACGAGCCGTTCTCCGCCCTGGACGCGCTCACCCGCGAGGAGCTCTCCGGTGAACTCCAGCGGGTGCACATGGAGAACGCCTCGACGATCGTCTTCGTCACCCACTCGATCGACGAGGCGGTGCTGCTCGCCGACCGGGTCGTGGTGCTGAGTCCCCGCCCCGGCCGGATCCGCAAGGTCGTCGACGTGGACATCCCCCGGCCGCGCACCCTGGGCCGCAACGCGCACCTCGCCGACGTCGCCCGGGTCAGCGCGGACCTGCACGAACTGTTGATGGAGCGGGAACATTCGATGACCGCCGACGCGAGCGGACGATGACCATGCGGGTGACCGTTTTCACCGAGCCCCACCGGGGCGCCAGCTACGACGACCAGCTCCGCTTCGCCCAGACCGTCGAGGCCTGCGGGTTCGAGGGCTACTTCCGCGCCGACCACTACCAGTCCATGGGCGCCGACCCGGGATTGCCCGGCCCGACCGACGCCTGGCTGACCCTGGCCGCCCTCGCCCGGGAGACCAGCCGGATCCGGTTGGGCACGCTGGTCACCTCGGCCACCTTCCGGTTGCCGGGGCCGCTCGCGGTGATGGTCGCCCAGGTCGACCAGATGAGCGGCGGCCGGGTCGAACTGGGCATCGGAGCCGGCTGGTACGAGCGGGAGCACCTCTCGTACGGCATCCCGTTCCCGCCCGTCGGCGAGCGCTTCGACCGGCTGGAGGAGCAGCTCGAGGTGATCACCGGGCTCTGGCGGACCCCGGTCGGCGACTCGTACAGCTTCACCGGCGACCACTACCGCCTGGTCGACGCCCCGGCCCTGCCCAAACCGGTGCAGGTGCCCGGGCCCCCGGTCATCCTCGGCGGTCGCGGCCCGAAGCGGACGCCTGAGCTGGCCGCCCGCTACGCCGACGAGTTCAACATGCCGTTCAAGTCCGTCGGGGAGACCGCCCAGGCGTACGACCGGGTTCGCGAGGCCAGCGACCGGGCCGGCCGGACGGAGTCGGGCCGGGCACCGCTGGTGCTCTCCGCCGGCATCGTGGTGGCGGTCGGCCGCACCGAGGCGGAGGCCGAACGGCGCGCCGCGCCGCTGCACGTGGCGAGCGCGCTACCGCCGGAGGACGCGCTGATCGGCTCACCCGCTCAGCTGGTCGACCGGATCGGCGAGTTCGCCGCCATCGGGGCCACCCGGGTACACCTGCGACTGATCGGCCTCGCCGACCTCGACCACCTCGAGCTGATCGCGAGTGACGTGCTCCCCCAGCTGAACGGAGTGGACGGATGAGCGACGGAATCGAGCTCGGCCCGGTCGGTCAGGAGGTCGTGTACGAGAACGACCGGGTCCGGGTCTGGCACATCCGGCTCGAACCGGGTGAGTCGCAGCCGCTGCACCGGCACGACCACCCGTATCTGGTGGTGGCCGTCCAGGGCGCGAAGAACGTGGTGCAGACGATCGACGGCACCCGGATCGACGCGGACGAGCCGACCGGCGGTGTGGTCTACCGGGACCCGGGCGCGGTGCACATGCTGACCAACGTCGGGAATACGACTTATCTGGCTCGGCTGGTCGAACTCAAGTAGACGCGCCGGGGCACCACCGTCACGCTGCGCGGCGTGCCGGTAGCGATCCGGCGCACCAGGTGCGTAACGTGCCCGATATGGCCATTCGGACCTGGGGCAAACTGCTGCTCACGGCGCTCGGGGTGAGCGTGCTGGCCGGGGCGGGCCAGCTGGGCCTCGCGTACGGCCTCGGCATCGTCCGGCTCACCGGCTCCTTCACCGGCTCGACGGTCAACCAGTGGCCGGCCCAGCTCACCTGGGTCGGCTGGTTCGCCGCGAACGCCGCCGTGGCCGGCGCGGTGCTGACCGAGCGCCTCGCCCGCCGCGACACCGAACCGGCCACGACCGGCCGCGTCCTGGCCGTCGGCACCGCCGCCGCGCTGGGCGCCTTCGTCGTGGCACCACTGTGCATGCAGCCCGCCCGGGCGGCGGAACTCGTCTCCGTCGACCCGGTCTTCGCGGTCGGCATCTGCGCCGTCCTCGGCGCGGTCGTCGGTGCCGGTGCGGCGATCGCCGTACTGCTGACACCGCCACTGGGCTGGAACATCACGGCGGTCGCCGGCGGCGTCTGGCTGCTCGCGCTCATCTCCACGCTGCCGTCGCTCGGCGCGGCCGGGCCGCTGCGCACCGCCCGGCTCGGTGTCCTCGAGCCGACCTGGCTGAGCGCGGACGAGGCACAGCGGCTTTCGCTGTTCCTGCTTCCGCTCCTCGCCCTGCTCGCCGGAGCGGCGACCGCCGCGCTGGCCCGTTGGCGGGGCCAGGCCCCGCTCGTGAGTGGCGCGACCGGGGTGGCCGGGCCGGTGCTGGTGGCCTTCACCTACCTGACAGCCGGTCCGGGCGATGCGGTCGACCGCTACCAGACCACGCCCTACTACGGTGCGCTGATCGCGGTCGCCGCCGGTGTTCTGGGTGCGGCCGCCGCCGCCCTGCTGCGCTGGCCGGTCAGCACGCGTACCGCCGGCGCGCACGCGCTGTCGCCGGCCGCCGCTCCCCGCCCGCTGCCGGCCGGCCCGACGACGCTCGCCGACGTGACCGGCAACGCCCGGTCGACCGGTGCCACCTCGGCCGCCGGCCCCGCCCACACCGTCCCGGCCGCGGGTCCGGCCGCCACACCGCTGACGGTCGCATCGACGCTCGGCCGGCCGGCCGAGCCCCGTGAGGCACCCGCCGCGACCGAGGACCTCGCCGTCGAACCCGGTGCCGCCACGGCGGCTGTCCCGACGGTGGTGGCCGCCGCCGCAGAACCCGACCGTCCCGCCGGTCCGGGTTCGACCGACGGTCCCGCGAGGGTGACGCGGCAGCGTACCGGTGCGGAGCCGGCCGCGAAGGCGGTCATCGACGACGACGCGCCGATGCCGGCCGAGCCGGCTGCCTCGGCCCGGCCGGCGTCCGTCGTCGAGTCGGTGGCCACGGCTCGGGTGACGCAGCGGAAACGGGCGACGGACGAGCCGACGCCCGTGATCGAGGCCGCAGATGAAGCGGGGTCCTCGACCGGTCCGGAGTCCGTGGGCCGACCGCCCGAGGCGGAACGCGCGGCGACCGAACCCATCGGTCAACCGGCCACCCCCGCACCCGCACCGACACCGGCACCCGCCGGGCCGACGTCAGCCGGCGAACCGGCCGTTCCCGCATCCGGCGAGTCGACGCGAGCGCCGAAGTCCCGACGTATCCGCAAGGCCCGGCCGGCCTCGGTCACGACGCCGAACGCGGCAACCGCGCAGGGCGATGACCCGGAATCGCGGGCCACCGCGGCGCGGGATGCGGGCCCGGCCCCGGACCTGCCCGAGCCGGCCACGACAGACGTCGACGGGGCGGGCGTCGACCCGTCGGCGCCCGCCGCCGACCCGGTCGCCTCGTCGTCGGGCGACGAGGAGGCGGCATCCAGCGTCGGTCGACCCCACGGTGACGAGGAGGCGGCGGCCACGGTCGACCGGCCGCACGGCGACGACGGCCCCACACGGCGGCCGGACGCAGCGGACCCTGTAGCCGTGGACGACGGCCCGACGACCGCCCCGGCGGGCGAACCGGAGCCGGAGCGGCAGGACGGTTCCGGTGCCTGGCCGATCGAGGCGGCCTGGCCGGTCCCGCGGCGCACCCGTTCGGACGGCACCGAGGCGGCCCGCCCGCCGGTACCGGCGCAGCCGTCCGACGCGATGCCCCGGGCGCGGCACCGCGCTCCGCTGCCCGACCTCAACCGGGCAGCGAGCTGGGAGGCGCTGGCCGGCGCCCGGCGCGCCGGCCCGGTGTCGACCGACGCGCCCGGCACCACACCGGATTCGGCGTCGGCCGACGCGGCGCCGGCCACCGACGAAGCCGTCGTGGCGTCCGAGGCGACCATCGACCACACCGCCGCAGCACCTGACGTTCCCGAGCAGTCCGCCGGGCGTGCCCGGGGGCGGCTCGGACTGTTCCGGCGTAACCGGCCCCGCGTCGACGCGGAGAGCACGGCCGAGGAGCCGTTGCCGGCGCAGGAAGAGGAGTACGTCGACTGGGTGAACGGCCTGAGCCGACCGCTCCGCGACAACGAGCCCGACCAGGAGAGCGGCCGCCGCTCGCTGCGCTCGTCCGGCCGCCACCACCGGAGCTGAACCCGCCACCCCCGGATGGGGTCGTCGCTGTGGACGGCGACGACCCCACCCGGGGGACGTACGGCCGGGACGCGGAGGGCCAGCCCCGGGCGGCTCAGGCCTGCGGCAGGTACACCCGCCCGCCCGAGGAGACGAACTCCGCCGACTTGTCCTGCATGCCGCGTGCGGCGTACTCCTTGAGGTCCTGGGTGATCTTCATGGAGCAGAACTTCGGGCCGCACATCGAGCAGAAGTGCGCGGTCTTCGCCGGCTCGGCCGGCAGCGTCGCGTCGTGGTACGACCGCGCGGTCTCCGGGTCCAGCGCCAGGTTGAACTGGTCCTCCCAGCGGAACTCGAACCGCGCCTTGGAGAGCGCGTCGTCCCACGCCTGGGCGCCGGGGTGCCCCTTGGCCAGGTCGGCCGCGTGCGCCGCGATCTTGTACGCGATGACGCCGGCCTTCACGTCGTCCCGGTCGGGCAGCCCCAGGTGCTCCTTGGGGGTGACGTAGCAGAGCATCGCGGTACCGAACATGCCGATCATCGCGGCGCCGATGGCCGAGGTGATGTGGTCGTACGCCGGTGCGATGTCGGTGGTCAGCGGCCCGAGCGTGTAGAACGGCGCCTCGTGGCACCACTCCTGCTGGAGGTCCACGTTCTCCTTGATCTTGTGCATGGGTACGTGACCCGGGCCCTCGATCATCACCTGGACGTCGTACCGCCACGCGACCTTCGTCAGCTCGCCGAGGGTCTTCAGCTCGGCGAACTGCGCCTCGTCGTTCGCGTCGGCGATCGAGCCGGGGCGCAGACCGTCACCGAGGGAGAAGGTCACGTCGTAGCGCGCGAGGATCTCGCAGAGCTCCTCGAAGTTCGTGTAGAGGAAGTTCTCCTCGTGGTGCGCGAGGCACCAGGCCGCCATGATCGACCCGCCGCGCGACACGATGCCGGTCACCCGGTCGACGGCCATCGGCACGTACGGCAGCAACACCCCGGCGTGCACGGTCATGTAGTCAACGCCCTGCTCGGCCTGCTCGATGACGGTTTCCCGGAACACCTCCCAGCTCAGCTTCACCGGGTCGCCGCCGACCTTCTCCAGCGCCTGGTAGATCGGCACCGTGCCGATCGGCACCGGCGAGTTCCGCACGATCGCCTCGCGGGTCTCGTGGATCCGCTTGCCGGTGGAGAGGTCCATCACCGTGTCCGCACCCCACCGGGTGGCCCAGGTCAGCTTCTCCACCTCCTCGGCGACCGACGAGCTCACCGCCGAGGTACCGATGTTCGCGTTCACCTTGACCAGGAACGCCTTGCCGATGATCGCCGGCTCGCACTCCGGGTGGTTCACGTTGAGCGGCAGCACCGCCCGGCCGGCTGCGATCTCGTCCCGGACGAACTCCGGTGCCACACCCTCCCGGATCGCCACGAACTCCATCTCCGGCGTCACCACACCCGCCCGGGCGTACGCGAGCTGCGTCGGCCGGCGGCCGTCCACACCGGCGAGCGGGGTACCGGCTCCCCGCACCGGGGCGACGTCGCCCCGCTCGGCGATCCACGGCCCGCGCAGCGGCGCGAGCCCCACCTCGGGGTCGGATCCCGGCCCGGACGTGTCGTAGAGACGGACCGGAGGATTGTCGCCGGTCAGCGTCACCTCGGCGAACGGCACCCGGATCTCGGGCCGGGCCCCCTCCACGTACACCTTGCGTCGTGCCTGCATGACACCCTCCCTGGTGCTCAAGCGGACCATCCGAAGTGGTCCAGCGGGCCACGTCCCGCGCCCAACTTCCAGTGCCGCGCGCCGGTCAGCGCGCGGCTCACGTACTCCTTGGCGGCGGCGACCGCGGTCGGCACCGGATCGCCCAGCGCGAGGCGGACGGCGATGGCCGCCGAGAACGAACAGCCGGTGCCGTGCGTGTGCCGGGTATCGACCCGCGGCCCGCGCAGCAGGGTGGTCACCCCGTTGCCGTACAGCACGTCGACCGCCTCACCGCCGTCGAGATCGCCGCCGGTGACCACCACGTGCGCCGGGCCGCCAGCGGCCAACGCCGTCGCGGCCGTCACCATCTCCTCGACCGTGGTCACCGGGCGTCCGGTGACGGCCGCGGCCTCCGCGCAGTTCGGCGTCGCCACCTCGGCGTACGGCAGCAGCCGCTCCACCGCGGCGACCACACCGAGCGCGTGTCCGCTGGTGGCGACCAGCACCGGGTCGACGACGAGATGCGGCAGCCGGCCGGCCCGAGCTGCCGCGGCGACCGCGTCGGCGACGGCGGGCGTGCCGAGCATGCCGGTCTTGACCGCGCCCACGGTGAAGTCGGTCAGCACGCTCTCGAGCTGATCGGTCACGGCGGTCGGCGGCAGGGGTAGGACGGCGTCGACGCCCCGGGTGTTCTGCGCGGTCACGGCGGTGAGGACACTCGTGCCATACGCGCCGAGCGCCGCGAAGACCTTGAGGTCGGCTTGGATGCCCGCTCCCCCGCCGGAGTCGGATCCGGCGATGGTGAGGACTGTTCTAGGCGTCACTGCTCTCCCCCGGTCGTCTCGGTCGAGGGCTGCGGCCGACCGTGCCGGCTTCGCGGCACCGGGGTGGCCGCCTCTTCGAAGGCGCTGCTCGACGAGGTGATCGGCTGTCGTCGGGCCGCCCTGTCGGCTGCCTCGGTCAGCGTGGTGGCTGCCTTCCGGGGGTCGTCGGAGCGCATGATCGCGCCGAGGACGGCGACGCCGGTGGCGCCGGCCCGGATGCAGGCGGTGACCTGCTCGGGGGTCTCGATGCCGCCGAGGGCGAGGGCCGGGACCGGGCTTCGTCCGATGAGCGCGGCGAGCCCGTGCGGGTGCAGGGGCGGGCCGTAGCCGGGTTTGGTGCGCGTCGGGTGGACGGGCGAGATGGTCACGTAGTCCTCGGTGGTGAGCCGGAGCAGCTCCGCCTCGTCGTGGCAGGAGCGGCCGACCAGCCCGACGCGCGGTGGTGGGTACGGGCCGGCGGCGGGGAGGTGCACGGCGTCACCGTCGAGCGGGTCGGGTCCGGCGACGAGGAGGGTGCCGTGGACGTCGGCCAGGATCGCCCGCAGCTCGGCCGCGAGCGCGGCGCGCTCGGCGCGCGGCAGGTCCTTCTCCCGCAGCACCACCCAGCGCACTCCCCCGGCGACCGCCGCCGCGACCACCTCGGCGAGCGGTCGGCGCGCCTCCATCCGATCGGTGAGCATCACGACTCCGGAGGGCAGGTCCGACCCCCCATCGACCGGGACGCCCGGCGACGAGCCGGTCACAGGTCCGGCCGTCCCTCGTCCGGAGTGGAGGCGAGGGCGTGGTGGCGGCGCGGGATCCGGCCGGCGCCGGCGGCGAGCCGGCCGGCCTGCACCGCGTACCGCATCGCGGTGGCCATCGCCACCGGGTCGGCGGCCCGGGTCACCGCGCTGGCCAGCAACACGGCGTCGCAGCCGAGCTCCATCGCCAGCGCCGCCTCGGAGGCGGTGCCGATACCGGCGTCCAGGATCACCGGCACGTCCACGGCCTGCCGGATCAGCCGGATGTGGTGCGGATTGCTGATGCCCAGCCCGGACCCGATCGGCGCGCCCGCCGGCATGACCGCCGCACAGCCCACGTCCGCGAGCCGCCGGGCGAGCACCGGGTCGTCACTCGTGTACGGCAGCACGGTGAACCCGTCGGCGACCAGCTCCTCGGCGGCGCGCAGCAGCTCCACCCCGTCCGGAAGCAGCGTGCGCTCGTCGCCGATCACCTCCAGCTTGATCCAGTCGGTGTCGAACGCGTCCCGGGCCAGCCGGGCCACCTTCACCGCCTCGACGGCCGTGTAGCAGCCCGCCGTGTTCGGCAGCAGCCGCACACCGCACCGGTCCAGCAGCTCCAGCAGCCCCCCACCCATCCCGGGGGCGGTGTCCACCCGACGCAGGGCGAGCGTGACCAGCCCGGTCCCGGATGCGCGGATGGCCTCCTCCAGCACATGCAGGTTCGCCGCGCCGCCGGTGCCGAGGATCAGCCGCGAGGTGAACTCCACCCCGCCGAGTCGGAACGTCACCGCGCTCACCCGCCCTGGGCGGCGCTGAGCACCTCGACCCGGTCACCGTCACGCAACGGGGTCTCCGGCCAGCCCGTCCGGGGCACCACCTCACCGTTGACCGCGACCGCCACTCCGCGCTGTTGCGGAGCGACCTCGCGTACCAGGTCTGCCACCGTCACACCGCCGGGCATCGTCCGCCCGGCGCCGTTCACCGTCAGTTCCACGGGTCCTCCTCACTCGTCCGGGCGGGTTCGCCCGGGTCTGCGGCCGCCGAGCCGGACGGGCTGGTGAACCGGTCCGGCAGGAAGGGGGCGAGCAACGGATCGGGCACCCCGGTGGTCACGAGGTCGGCGATCAGGTCGGCGGTCACCGGGGTGAGCACGATGCCGTGCCGGTGGTGCCCGGTGGCCGCCAGCACGTCCGGTCGACCCGGCAACGGGCCGAGGATCGGTGCGTTGTCCGGGGTGCCGGGGCGCAGCCCGGCGGCCGTCTCGATCAGGTCGTACTCGGCCAGCTCCGGCACCAGGTCCACGGCGGCCCGGAGCAGGCGGAGCACCGCCCCGGCGGAGACGTCGGTGTCGCGGCGCTCCTCGACGGTGGCGCCCACCACCACCTCGCCACCGGTCCGGGGCACCAGGTAGACCTGCTCGCCGTCGGCGTACCCCCGGATGACGTGCCGGAAGCCCGGCGTGGCGCCACCGGGCGCGCGGAGCCGGAGCACCTGCCCCTTGACCGGGCGGACCGGCAGCCCGGTGAGCGCGGCGGCACCGCAGCCCGCCGCCACCACCGTGACTGCGGCGTCCACGTCGGACAGCGCGCGGACCGGTTCGGGCACCAGCACCGCCCCGGCCCGCTCGGCGGCGGTACGCAGCGCGGGCACCAGCTGTCGCGGATCGACCTGGTGATCGGTCGCGGCGAGCGCGCCGCCGCGCACCCGGGGGGCGAGCGCCGGCTCGCGGTCGCGCAGCTCCGAGGGGCGCAGCGGGGTCACCGGCAGGTCGAGTTCCCGCTGGTACGCCCAGAGCCGCCGGGCCTCGGCCAGGTCGTCGCCGGTCAGCCCGACCAGCAGGGTGCCGTCGGTGCGGTAGCCGAGGTCGACACCGGTCGCCTCGGTCAGCTCGGCCGCGAACGCCGGCCAGCGGGCGGCCGATTCCACCAGCAGCCCGGTCAGGTCCCGTTCACCGAAGTACGCCTCGGCGATCGGGGCGAGCATGCCGGCGGCGACCGCGGAGGCACCCGAGCCCGGGGCGGGATCGTGCAGGGTCACCCGTAGCCCGCGTGCGGCGCAGCGCCAGGCGACGGCGAGACCGATCGGTCCCGCACCCACCACCGCCACGTCCGCCCGGGCCACGTCGCCGGCAGGGGTCGACGTGGACCGGGCGCTCAGCACGTCAGCGCCTCGATCAGCTCGGTCGTGGCGCGGGCCGGGTCGGCCGCCCCCGACAGCGCGCCGACCACCGCCACTCCGTACGCCCCGGCCGCCCGTAGTGCCGGTACGGCGGATGCGGTCACACCACCGATCGCGATCACGGGTACGTCGACCGCCTCGGCCACCGCCCGTACGCCGGCCACGCCGATCGGTGGGGGCAGTCCCTCCTTGGTGCGGGTGGGCCGGCAGGGGCCGACCCCGAGGTAGCTGGCGCCGGCGGTGACCGCCTCGGCGGCGGTGCCCGGCTCCCTCGCGGTGGCGCCGAGCACGGCGGTCGGGCCGAGCACCTGCCGGGCCGCCTCGACGGGCAGGTCGTCCGCGCCGACGTGCCCGCCGGCCGCGCCGACCGCCAGCGCCACGTGCAGCCGGTCGTTGACCAGGCAGGTCGCTCCGTACGGCGCGCAGAGCGCGACGACCCGGCGGGCCAGGTCGTACGTCTCGCGGTCGGTGGCGGAGTCCTCGACCCGGACCTGCACGACCAGGTCCGCGCGGGCCGCGGTCAGGGCGGCCCGGACCACGGTGAGCGGATCACGCCCGGGTCGGGTGTCGGTGATGAGATGCAGTCGTCCCAGGGACGCCACGGCAACACTCCTCCCTGCGCCGGCATTACCCGGATCAGGTTCGACGGTCGGGGGCTGACAGCCCCCCTCTCAGCCCGGTCCACCGGGCTCCCGTGGGTCACTTGCTCCGCCACCGTACGACAGACCCGGCGGCGCTGCCAAGGGTGAGGACGGCTACAGCGGGGGCGGGCTTCCGCCGGGGGCGCTTCATGCGGTCCTGTTCGGAATGTCGCCTGCCGTTGCGAAACCGTTACCGTCCGGCATCTTGCCCGACACGCATCAACGGGAATTAATTTGTTCAGCGATTCGACAAAATGTTGGTGCGGACGCCATGGCCCGGTGCCCGCACCACCCCACCCCCGGGACGGTCTTCGGCGAGCCGGCCCCCGCGATCCCCTGTCCACCGCGACATAGGAGGCGGCGTGTCCCGCACTCGTCGTGCCCGCTCACCCATCACAGCGATCCTGCTCTCCCTCGCCCTCACCTCGACGGCACTGTTCGGCACGTCGGCCGCGCAGGCCGCACCGACCGCCGGCGCGACCACCACGCGAGCCGCTCAGGCCGCCGCGGCCGCGCCGGTGACCCAGGCCCTGCCCAAGGCCGCCGCCGACGAGCCCTTCTCCGTGCTGGTCTTCTCGAAGACGGCCGGGTTCCGGCACGATTCCATCCCCACCGGCATCGCCGCCATCCAGCAGCTCGGCGCGGAGCACGGCTTCACCGTCGACACCACCGAGGACGGCGGCGCGTTCAACGACGCGAACCTCGCTAAGTACCAGGCCGTCATCTGGCTCTCCACGACCGGCGACGTCCTCGACGGCGACCAGCAGGCGGCCTTCGAGCGCTACGTCAAGGCCGGCGGCGGCTACGTCGGCATCCACGCCGCATCGGACACCGAGTACAGCTGGGGCTGGTACGGCGACCTGGTCGGCGCGTACTTCGCCGGCCACCCGTCGCCCCAGCAGGCCACGGTCAAGGTGGAGGACCACGCCCACCCGTCCACCAGTGAACTGCCGGACCGATGGTCCCGGTTCGACGAGTGGTACAACTACCAGTCCAATCCGCGCCCCGACGTGCACGTGCTGGCCAGCCTGGACGAGCGGAGCTACTCGGCGGGCGCCGGCGCGATGGGTGCCGACCACCCGATCGCCTGGTGCCAGGACTTCGACGGCGGCCGGTCGTGGTACACCGGCGGTGGCCACACCCGCGAGTCGTACGCCGAGCCGGAGTTCCTGAGCCACCTGCTCGGCGGCATCCGCACCGCTGCGGGAGCGGCGGGGGCCGACTGCGGCGCCTCGAAGACCGCCAGCTTCGAGAAGGTCACGCTGGACAGCAACACCAGCAACCCGATGGAGCTGGACGTCGCCCCCGACGGGCGGGTCTTCTACGTCGAGCGCGACGGCCGGGTGCAGATCGTCAAGCCGGACACCGGCAACACGGTCACCGCCGTCGACCTGGACGTCTTCACCGGAAACGAGGACGGCCTGATCGGCATCCGCCTCGACCCGGACTTCGCCACCAACAACTGGGTCTACCTGTACTACGCCCCGAACGACGGGATCGCGCGCAACCTGCTGTCCCGGTTCACGGTCACCGGCGACACGATCGACCCGGCGAGTGAGAAGCAGGTGCTGCGGGTCGACACCCAGCGCAACACCTGCTGCCACGCCGGCGGCAGCATGACCTTCGACAGTGCCGGCAACCTCTACCTGGCCACGGGTGACAACACGAACCCGTTCGAGTCGGGCGCGTACACGCCTATCGACGAGCGGCCGGGCCGCCAGGACTACGACGCGCAGCGCACCGCGGGCAACACCAACGACCTGCGCGGCAAGGTGATCCGCATCCACCCGGAGGACGACGGGACGTACACCGTCCCGGACGGCAACCTCTTCCCGCCGGGCACCGAGAAGACCCGTCCCGAGATCTACGCGATGGGCTTCCGCAACCCGTTCCGCATCGGCACCGACCCGAAGACCGGCACCCTCTACGTCGGCGACTACGGGCCGGACGCCAACGCCGACAACCCGAACCGGGGCCCCCGTGGCCTGGTCGAGTGGAACATCGTCACCCCCGGCAACTACGGCTGGCCGTACTGCACGGGCACGAACGAGGCGTACAACGACTACACCTTCCCGTCCGGCCCGAGCGGGTCGAAGTTCGACTGCTCCGCGCCGGTGAACGACTCGCCGAACAACACCGGTCTGACCGACCTGCCGCCGGTCGTGCCGGCCACCGTCGACTACGGGTACGCCGGTGACGCGCGTTACCCGGAGATCGGCGGCGGCGGCGCCCCGATGGGTGGCCCGGTCTACCGGTACGACGCGGACCTCGACTCGGACCGCAAGTGGCCGGCCTACTACGACGGCAAGGCGCTGCTCGGCGAGTGGAACCAGTCGAAGATGTACACGATGCAGCTGACCGCCGACGGCAAGTCGCTGGTGGACATCAACCAGCTGCTCACCGGCATGAGCATGATCCGGCCGATGGACTTCGAGTTCGGCCCCGACGGCGCGCTCTACCTGATCGAGTGGGGCAGCGGCTTCGGCGGCAACAACGACAACTCCGGCGTCTACCGGATCGACTACATCGCCGGTGACCGCGCGCCGATCGCGGTGGCGAACGCCACCCCGACCTCCGGTGCGGCGCCGCTGACGGTGAACTTCTCCAGCGAGGGCTCGCGAGACCCGGACGGCGGCACGCTCACCTACGCCTGGACGTTCGGCGACGGGCAGACCTCCACCGAAGCCAACCCGACGCACACCTACGCGGCGGCGGGCAACTTCGCCGCCCAGCTCACCGTCACCAACCCGAAGGGGCGTACGGCGGTGGCGAACGTGCCGGTCACCGTGGGCAACACCGCCCCGACGGTGACCATCGAGTTCCCACCGGACGGCGGCTTCTTCGACTGGGGTGACCAGGTCCGCTACACGATCAAGGTGACCGACCCGGAGGACGGGGAGATCGACTGCGACCGGGTCCAGCTCCAGGTGCTGCTCGGCCACGACGAGCACGCCCACCCGCTGGAGCAGCACACCGGCTGCACCGGGTTGGTTCAGACGCAGCTGGCCTCCGGGCACGGCGCCGAGGCGAACGTCTTCAGCGTCTTCGAGGCGACGTACACCGACCTCGGTGGCGTCGAGGGCGCCGGACCGCTCACCGGCCGGGCCATCGAGCAGCTCCAGCCGAAGCGGAAGCAGGCCGAGTACTTCACCGCCACCGGCCGTGCGCCGGGCAGCACCGGCGGCGGAGACCCGGGCGTGCAGCGCGAGACCACCGGCGACACCGCCGGCGGCGGCCAGAACATCGGGTTCATCGAGGACGGCGACTGGTGGTCGGTCTCCCCGGCCGACCTGACCGACATCACGTCGATCCGGTTCCGGGTCGCGTCGGACGTCAACGGCGGGCGGATCGACGTCCGCGCCGGAGCGGTCGACGGGCCACTGGTCGCGCAGGCGACCGTGCCCGGCACCGGTGACTGGCAGACGTACACGGACGTGACCGCGCCGGTGACCGGCCCGGGCGCGGGCACGCTGTACTTCATCGCCAAGGACCCGGCCGGCGGCGCCGGCTCGCTGCTGAACGTCAACTGGATGGACTTCATCGGCCGGGGGGTCACCGAGAACGCACCACCGGTGGTCACCGCCACCGCGACCCCGACCACCGGCACCGCGCCGCTCGCCGTCGCCTTCGACGGCACGGCCACCGACGCCGAGGGGGACACCCCGCTGACGTACGCCTGGGACTTCGGTGACGGGGGCACCGCATCCACGCTGGACGCCACCCACACGTACACCAGCCCGGGCACCTTCACCGCCACCCTCACGGTGACGGACAGCAAGGGCGCGAAGTCGTACGCCACGGTTCCGGTGCGGGTGGACGCGCCGAACACGTCCTGCTTCGGGACGCGCTCGGACGACTTCACCGGCACCAGCCTCGACAAGGCACGCTGGAGCGTGGTCCGGGAGAACCAGCTCTACTCGGTCTCCGACGGGGCCCTGCGGCTGCCCACCTCGGTGGGTGACCTCTACGGTGCCCGCAACGACGCCACCAACCTGGTGCTCCAGCCGGCGCCGGCCGGGGCCTGGCAGGCGACCACCCGGGTGACCCTGCCGGTGACGGCGAACTACCAGCAGGCCGGTCTGCTGATTTACGGCGACGACGAGAACTACGCCAAGCTGGACCTGCTGTACAACGGCAGCCGCCGGGTGGAGTTCATCCGGGAGACGGCCGGCACGCCCCGCAACGAGGCTGCCGACAGTGCCGCCGCGCCGGCGGGTGACACCGTGCACCTGCGACTGATCAGTGACGGGACGAACCTGACCGCGGCCGTCTCGGCCGACGGGCAGACCTTCACCCCGGTCGGCCGGTCGGCCGCGCTCGCCGGCATCACCAACCCCCGGATCGGCCTGTTCGCGCTCAACGGCGGGACGGACGCGCCGGTGGTGGAGGCGGCGTTCGACTGGTTCCAGGTGTCTCCGGACGAGCCGGCCGGCCCGGTCGACCCGTCGGACGAGTTCACCGGCGACTCCCTCGACAAGTGCCGGTGGGACGCGATCCTGCGGGAGGACGGGACGGGCTACCGGGTGACCGGTGGCGCGCTGCGGATCGACGTGCCCAACGGTGACATCTACGGCACCGACAACACCGGTCCGGCGAACTTCATCCTCCAGAACGCGCCGACGGGCGACTGGACCCTGGAGACGAAGGTCGACGGCAGCCTGTTGGACGAGCAGTACCAGCAGGCCGGTCTGATCGTGCACGCCGACGACGACAACTACCTGAAGTTCGACTACATCGTGGACAACCAGCCCGGCCAAACGGTGACGCGGCGGATCGAGTTCCGCAGCGAGATCGGCGGGACGGTGCAGAACCCGCAGCCGGAGGCGGCGAACCTGACCGCTTCGGTGTGGTACCTGCGGCTGGCCCGCAGCGGTGACACCTTCACCGCGTCGTACTCGGCGGACGGGACGACCTGGACGGCGTTGGCGGCGCTGACCAACAGCGTGGTCGGGGCAACCCCGAAGGTGGGTCTGTTCACCCTCGGGGCCAACCAGACCGCCTCGAAGACCGCCGTGTTCGACTACTTCCGCCTCACCACCGGGGTCGCCGACGAAACGGCCCCGGTGACCACGGCCACCGTCACGGGCAACCCCGTCGAGGGTTGGCACACCGGGCCGGTGACGGTCACCCTGGCCGCCACCGACGAGGACGGTGGCAGCGGTCTGGCCGGCACCGAGTACCAGCTGGACGGGGCGCAGACCTGGACGGCGTACACCGGGCCGGTCCCGGTGAGCGGGGAAGGCGAGCACGAACTGCGGTTCCGCTCGACCGACCAGGCGGGCAACGTGGAGTCGACGAAGACCGTCGCCGTGAAGATCGACGCCACGGCGCCGGTGACCTCGGCGACGTTCGCTCCGGCAAACGACGAGGGTTGGCACGACGGGACCATCCCGGTCGTACTGACCTCGACCGACGCCGGATCCGGGGTGAAGACGGTCGAGTGGTCGCTCGACGGTGGCGCGTGGACGCCGTACTCGGCGCCGGTCGAGGTGACCGGTGACGGCCAGCACGAGCTGCTGTTCCGGGCCACCGACAGCGCGGGCAACGCGGAGACGCTCAAGTCGGCGGTGCTGCGGATCGACGGCACCAAGCCGACGCTGCTGGTCTCCGGGCTCGCCGACGGCCAGCTCTACGGCGACAGCCAGGACGTCCGGGTGTCCTGGCAGGCGGTCGACCCGACCTCGGGCGTCGCGAGCGTGACCGGCGAGCTGGACGGCCGGCCGTACGCGAGCGGCACGCTGCAGGCGATGTACGAGCTGCCGCTCGGCCTGCACGAACTGACCGTCACCGCGACCGACAAGGCGGGGAACGAGACCACCTCCGCGGTCCGGTTCTTCGTCACCACCTCGTTCCGCGACCTGCAGAACCTGTTGGACCGGTTCAAGGCGACCGGTCGGCTCTCGGCCAAGGCGCACAAGCAGCTGACGGCGAAGCTCGACGCCGCCCGCAAGGCCGAGGCGGCCGGCAACGACAACAAGGCGATCAAGCAGCTGACCGCCTTCCGCGAGCTCGCCACCGACGCCACGCTGGTGGCCGAGGCCGAGATCCGGGACGTGCTGGTCCGCGACGCCGACGCCATGATCGTCCGGCTCGGCGGTGCGGCCAGCAAGGCCGGGGTGAAGGCCAACGACGGTGCACCCGTCGCCGGTGCCGGCCGGTTGGGCGGGGACGCCACACGGCTCGCTCCGGGCCGCCGGCTCTGATCCGATGGCGGCCCCTCTCCGGCGCATCCGCGCCGGGGAGGGGCCGCCTCCGTATCCGCAGTGAGGAGAAGTCCGTGACGCGTACCTGGAAGGCGCTCGCGGCCCTGTTCGCCGGACTGGCCCTGATCGTCCTGGCCGCGGCACCGGCCGCGGCCCACACCGGGAAGCTCAAACTGACCGTGGGCGGTGACGGGGCCGACGGGGTCACCGTGCAGGCGCTCTACGCCGACGGCCACCGGCTCGACAAGCTGGTGCGACTGACCCTGACCGCCGTCGGCCCGGACGGGCAGCGCGTCGGGCCGCTGCAACTGGAACCGGCCACCGAGGGCCAGGGCTTCTACACCAGTGGTCCGCTGCTCTCCCCCGGCCGCTGGCGGGTGACGGTCGCCGCCCCGGCCCCGAACGGGAGCAAGGCCAGCGCTGAGGTGCAGGCCCGCCCCGCCCAGCCGCCGGCGCCGGCGGTGCCGGTTGCGGCCACCGCACCGGCGGCCGGCGCCCGGGCCACCTCGGATGCGGGGAGTGCCTGGTGGTGGCCGGTCGGGTTGGCCGTCGTGGTGATCGCCGCCCTGGCGGTGGCGGTGCCGATGCTGCTCACCCGCCGCCGCACGGACGAATGAGCCGCTCGGGCGGGTGAGCCGCACGGCGCGAGGTCGCCGGGGCTGCTCCGGCGACCCGCGCAAACCCCGGTGAGCCTGATACCTCAGCGGCATCAATATGCCTCTGAGGTATCAGGCCTCTCGGGAACACCGTTGACCGGAACACAGTCGAGCAGCACTTGTGCGCCTCGGCCCGAGCCAGCGGCAGCGGCAGCGGTCAGAGGATCTCGCGCAGGGCGTCCAGGTCCTCGTCGGTCGGCTGCCACGCACCGGCGGCCGCGTTGGCGAGCACCTGCTCGGGGGTGGTCACCCCGGCGATCACCGAGGTCACCGCCGGCTGGGCGGCGAGCCCGCCGATGGCCACCTGGAGCATGCTGAGCCCACGCTCGTCCGCGTACCGTTCGATCGCCTCGATGAGGTCCCACTTCGCCGCGGCGAGCCGCGCGGCGTACCGGCCCCCGCCGGCGAGCCGGCTGCCGGCGGGCGGCGCCTCGCCCCGCTTGTACTTGCCGGTGAGCAGCCCGTTGGCCAGCGGGAAGAACGGCAGCAGCCCCAGCCCGAAGCGCTCACACGCCGGGACCACCTCGGTCTCGACGGAGCGCTCCACCAGGCTGTACTGATTCTGCGCGCTGATGAACCGGGACCGGCCGTTGGAGGAGGCCACCCAGTCGGCGTCCGCGATCTGCCAGCCGGAGAAGTTGGAGTTGCCCAGGTAGCGCACCTTCCCGGCGCGGACCAGGTCGTCCAGGGCGGCGAGAGTCTCGTCGATCGGGGTGGCCGGATCGGGCTCGTGCACCTGGTACAGGTCGATGTAATCGGTGCCGAGCCGGCGCAGCGACGCCTCGACGGCCCGGGCGATGTAGCGCCGGGATCCGCGGGCGCCGTGGTCGGGGCCGTTCAGTCCGTTCATGTCCATGCCGAACTTGGTGGCCACCACCACGTCGTCCCGGCGGCCCTTCAGGGCCTGCCCGAGCAGCTCCTCCGAGCTGCCCTGCGGCTCGCCGTAGATGTCCGCCGTGTCGAAGAAGTGGATCCCAGCGTCCAGGGCGGCGTCCACGACCGCACGGGTGCCGTCGAGGTCGGTCTTGCGGCCGAAGTTGTTGCAGCCGATGCCGACCACGGACACCACGAGCCCGGAGTCGCCCAACCGGCGGTAGGTCATCTCAGTCACGAGATCGACTCTATGCCTGCTGGCGGGTGCGCGGGTGCGCGGCCGGCAGCCCGCGGCCGATCACTTGACATCCCACACCGGTTCGGGTGTCTCCACCACCTCGCCGTCGCCCCGGAAGAGCACGAACCGGTCGAAGGTACGGGTGAACCAACGGTCGTGGGTCACCGCGAGCACCGTCCCGTCGAACGCGTTCAAGCCGGCCTCCAGCGCCTCGGCGCTGGCCAGGTCGAGGTTGTCGGTCGGCTCGTCGAGCAGCAGCAGCGTCGCCCCGGACAGCTCGAGCAACAGCACCAGGAAACGCGCCTGCTGCCCGCCGGAGAGCGTGCCGAACCGCTGGTCGCCCTGCCCGGCCAGCTCGTACCGGGACAGCGCCGCCATGGCGGCGTGCCGGTCCATCCCGGCCCGATGCTCGTCGCCGCGCCAGAGGATCTCGACGAGGGTCTTCGCCATCAGCTCCGGCCGGTCGTGCGTCTGGGAGAAGTGTCCCGGCCGGACGCGCGCGCCGAGTCGGGCGACGCCGTCGTGTGCCACCGGCGCGAGCGTGACCCCGGCGTCCACCGGGCCGTTCGCCGGATCCGGGTCGGTGCCGCCGCGGGCCAGCAACCGCAGGAAGTGCGACTTGCCGGTGCCGTTCGCGCCGAGCACCGCGACCCGGTCGCCGTACCAGATCTCCAGGTCGAACGGGTAGGTGAGGCCGTCGAGTTCCAGCTGCTCGCAGACGATCGCGCGTTTGCCGGTGCGCCCGCCGGTCAGCCGCATCCGGATGTCCTGGTCCTTCGGCGGTACGGGCGGCGGCCCGGCCTCCTCGAACTTGCGCAGCCGGGTCTGTGCCGCCTGGTAACGCGAGGCCAATCCGTCGTTGTACGCGGCTTTCTGCTTGTACATCAGCATCAGCTCACGCAGTTTCTGATGCTCCTCGTCCCAGCGCCGGCGCAGCTCGTCCAGGCGGGCGTGCCGGGCCACCCGTGCCTCGTGCCAGCTCGCGAAGCCGCCCGGGTGTACCCAGGCGCTGCCGCCCTCGACGGCGACCACCCGGTCGGCCGTACGAGCGAGCAACTCGCGGTCGTGCGACACGTAGAGCACCGACTTCGCCGACTCGCGCAGTCGCCCCTCCAGCCATCGCTTGCCGGGCACGTCGAGGAAGTTGTCCGGCTCGTCCAGGAGCAGCACTTCGTCCGGGCCGCGAAGCAGCAGTTCCAGGGCGAAGCGTTTCTGCTGTCCCCCGGAAAGGGTCCGGACCGGACGGTCCCGGGCCGCCTCCCACGGCAGGTCGAGCACGATGGTGGCGACGGTGTCGAAGAGCACCTCGGCGTCGTACCCGCCGGCCTCGCCCCAGGCGGCGAGCGCGTCCGCGTACGCCAGCTGCGCCTTGCCCGCGGCGGTGCTGTACTTGCCGCGTACCTCGGCCTCCCGCATGGCCGCCTCGGTGTCCGCGAGCCGGCGGCCGGCCGCGCGCAGTGCGGGCGGGGCGAGCGAGAGCGCCATGGCGGCGAGCGTGGAATCGTCCCCGATCATGCCGATGAACTGCCGCATCACACCGAGACCACCGGTACGCGCGATCGCGCCGGTCGTCACGGGCAGGTCGCCGGCGACCATCCGGAGCAACGTCGTCTTGCCCGCGCCGTTCGGGCCGACGAGCGCCACCTTCGCGCCCTCACCGACCCGGAAGGACACATCGTCGAAGAGCTCCCGACCGTCCGGCAGGG
This sequence comes from Micromonospora sp. NPDC023737, assembly GCF_040639715.1. Lineage (NCBI taxonomy): Bacteria > Bacillati > Actinomycetota > Actinomycetes > Micromonosporales > Micromonosporaceae > Micromonospora > Micromonospora sp. NPDC023737. The sequence continues at coordinate 194,762 of NZ_JBFAAL010000002.1, read as the reverse complement.
TGTGCCCGACCGCTGCCACGTCCACGTAACCCACGCCGGGATCCTGCCCTAGCCTCCCGGGCCGGGTACATCCAATTACCGGCCGACGCGCAGCACCCGGAAGCCCTTCTGACTGGCGTACCGCTCGGCCTGCCAGCCCTGGTCGACGAGCCAGCGGTGCAGCGAGTCGCCACCGAGGTGGCGGGCGACGACCAGCCAGGCGACGCCGTCGGGGGCGAGCCGGGGCAGCCAGCGCCGCAGCAGCTCGTGCAGTTCGTCCTTGCCGATCCGGATCGGCGGATTGGACCAGAGCTGGGTGAAGCGGACCTCGGCCGGTACGTCGTCGGGGGCGCGTACCCGCACCCGGTCCGCAGCACCGATCCGCTCGGCGTTGGCGGTGGCCAGTGCCCGCGCCCGTTCGTTGACGTCGACGGCCCACACGGTCGCCGCCGGGGCGTTGTCGGCCAGTACGCAGCTGATCGGACCGAATCCGCAGCCGAGGTCGAGCAGGTCACCTGTGGTGTCGGCGGCGGGCAGTTCGGCCTTGCGCAGCAGCACAGCGGTACCGGGATCGAGCCGGTCGGCGGAGAAGACCCCGGCCGCCGACACGAGTGTGTAGTCGCGGTCGGCGACGTTGAACTCGACCTCCCGCGGGCGCGCGGCGGTCGTGGGTTCAGCGGTGAAGTAGTGGTCGCCGGTCACGCCGGCAATTCTCGCACCGGGGCCGATCCGACCCCGCGACGCCCCGAGGGCTGCTCCGCCGCTCCGGGACCCGATCCGTTACGAACGGGGTCGGCGCGCGTTGTGCAGGTCACCCGACACCGGCCGACCATAGTTTTGCGTAATTACCACCTAAAGGGACGATAACTCCTACTCTTGGCGACATGGTGTATCGGTACGAGTTCGATGAGGACGCTTTCGTGGAGGACCCGGAGCGCGGGTCCGACTCCGTGCTCGGCGCCGGTCCGCCACCTCCGGCCGGGCCCTCTCCGTCCCGCTTCCCCACTCCGGCGCTGCCCCGCGCGACCCGAATGGCACCGCCCGCGCCCGAACCGCAGCCGATGCCGGCCGAGCCGCCCACACCGGCGGAGGCTCCCGCCGCGCCGCCCACACCGGCGGAGGCCCCCGCCGCGCCACCGGTACGGGCCGAGGTCCCGGTCCCGCCGCCCTCGTCCCGGGTCTACGTCTCGGCCGACCCGACGCCGGAGCCGCCCGCGACCACGCCCGTCCCCCGGGCCGGCGGCGGCCGCCTCTGGCAGGTGCTCGTCGGTGGCGCGGCCGTCCTGGTGCTACTCGCGCTCTGCGGGCTCGGCGCCGCCGCCCTGCTCGCCGACCGGACGCCGACGCCGCAGATGACGCCGAGCTACCAGGCCGGCGCGAATCCGTCCGCCGACCCGGCCGAGGAGGAGAACCTCGACTCGCGGGACGTCGACCAGGCGCCGCTGACCGCGAAAGAGGTCTTCGCCGGCAAGGAACTCGTCATCGCCGACGGCCAGCCGGCGTACAAGGTGCTGAAGACGCAGGCCAGCGCCAGCTGCTCGGTCGCCGCCACCGACGAGATCGCCGACCTGCTGGTCCGACTCGGTTGCAACCAGGTCGTCCGGGGCACCCTCCGCACTCCGGACGGCGACCACCTCGTCACCACCGGCCTGTTCAACCTCACCGACCGGGCCAGCGCCGAACGGGTCCGCGACCGCATCCGCCAGCTGCTCGACGAGCGGCAGGGACGATTCCGCGGCATGGCGGCCGGTGAGGACACCGAGGCCATCGCGAGCGCACCGGCCCGCGTCGGCTGGCAGGTCCGCGGCCACTACCTGGCGTACGCCGTCGTCGCGCGCAGCGACGGCGAGGCGATCAAGTCCGGCGACGAGAAGGTCCGCGAGGTCCTGTTCGACATGATCGAGCTGCACCTCAACCGGGGCGTGCTCCAGCGGCGAGCGGACGGCGGCAGCGCGGCGCAGCCCACGACCGGCCCGTCCGCGACCACCGGCGCGCAGGACGGTGTGGACGAGTCGCCGACGGACGACGGATCTCCGGAAGACGACGAGTCAGCGGAAAACTGAGCTACGCCTCCGCGGGCACCCGCAGGCGACGGGTGACCTCCGCGCGCCGGGCGTACTCGGCGGGATCGTCCGGGTAGCCGACGGCCACCAGGGTCAGCCCGTGCGCGGGGGCGACGGTCACGTGGCTGGATCGCTCACGGTGGGAGAGCAGGCTCGCCGGCCACTCCACCGGCCGCCGGCCGTCCCCGGCGACGAGCATGGCACCCACCAGGCTGCGGACCATCGCCTGGCAGAACGCGTCGGCCTGTACGGTGGCGACCAGCAGACCGTCCGGCTCCCGCCGCCAGTCCAGCCGGGTCACCTCGCGCAGCGTGGTGGCGTTCTCCTTGCGTCGGCAGTACGCGGCGAAGTCGTGTTCCCCCACCAGACCGGTCGCGGCGGCGTTCAGCGCGCCCAGGTCCAGCGGTCGTGGCCAGGCCAGGGTCAGGTGACGGTGGAGCGGCTCGGCGCCGTACGGGGCATCGGTCACCCGGTACTCGTAGCGTCGGAACGTGGCCGAGAAACGCGCGTCGAACTCGGCCGGCACCTCGGTGACCGCCCGCACCCGGACGTCGGCGGGGAGCAGCCGGGCCAACCGGCGCAGCAGTGTGGACTTCCGCTCCTGCCAGACGTCGCCGGGCAGGTCCACATGGCACACCTGCCCCGTGGCGTGCACGCCGGCGTCGGTGCGCCCGGCGACGGTCAACCCGGTCGCGGTGCCCGCGCCGAGCAGGAGATCGAGCGCCTCACCCAGTACGCCCGCGACCGTACGCCGGTCCGGCTGCACGGCCCAGCCGGAGAAGTCGGTTCCGTCGTACGACACGTCCAGCCGTAGCCGGGTGCGCCCGTCCACCCTCATACCTCCTGTGACGATTCGGGCCCGACACCCACCAGGGGTGCCGGGCCCGACCAAAGCCTTCGATCAGGCCTTGTTCTCGTTGTTCTCCTCGACGGCGAGGTCGCTGTCCTCGCGTGCCTCGGCGGTGTCACCGGACGCCGAGACCGGCGCCTCGGCGTCCTGGTCGGCCGGCTCGGACCGCGGGGTCTCCTGCTCGGGCGCGAGCGCCTCGACCTTGTCCTGCTGAGCAGCCTTGCGGGCAGCGGTCTTCTTGTTCGCCTTCGGCTCGGCGACCTGCAGCTCCTCGACCAGCTCGATGATCGCCATCGGCGCGGCGTCACCCTTGCGCGGCCCGGTCTTCACGATCCGGGTGTAGCCACCGTTGCGGTTGGCGTACCGAGGCGCGATCTGGTCGAACAGGGCGTAGACCACGTCCTTGTCCTTGACGACGGCGAGCACCCGACGCCGGGAGGCCAGATCACCGCGCTTGGCCTTGGTGATCAGCTGCTCCGCGAGCGGACGCAGCCGCCGGGCCTTGGTCTCGGTGGTCTGGATCTTGCCGTGCTGGAACAGCGACGTGGCCAGGTTGGCCAGCATCAACCGCTCGTGCGCGGGGCTGCCGCCGAGGCGGGGACCCTTGGTGGGCGTGGGCATTCTCGGTGCTCCTCAGATGTGGCGGCAGCGCGATCTAGAGCTGCTCGGTCTCGCGGTAGTCGTCGGTGTCGTAGTCGGCCTCGCCGAAGGTGTCCACGACGTGCGCCGGGTCGAAGTTCGGAGCCGAGTCCTTCAGCCCCAGACCCATCCCGGCGAGCTTCATCTTGACCTCGTCGATCGACTTCTGGCCGAAGTTGCGGATGTCGAGGAGGTCGGCCTCGGTACGCCCGATGAGCTCACCAACGGTGTTGATGCCCTCGCGCTTGAGGCAGTTGTAGGAGCGGACGGTGAGGTCCAGCTCCTCGATCGGCAGGGCCAGGTCCGCCGCCAGCTGGGCGTCCTGCGGCGACGGGCCGATGTCGATGCCCTCGGCGGTCTCGTCCAGCTCCCGGGCCAGCCCGAACAGCTCCACCAGCGTGGACCCGGCGGAGGCCAGCGCGGTACGCGGGCCCATCGACGGCTTGGTCTCGACGTCGATGATCAGCCGGTCGAAGTCGGTCCGCTGCTCGACACGGGTCGCCTCGACACGGTAGGTGACCTTCAGGACCGGCGAGTAGATCGAGTCGACCGGGATCCGGCCGATCTCGGCGCCCGCCTGCTTGTTCTGCGCCGCCGTGACGTAGCCCCGACCCCGCTCGACGGTCAGCTCCATGTCGAGCCGGCCCTTGCCGTTCAGGGTGGCGAGCTTCAGGTCCGGGTTGTGCACCGAGACGCCGGCCGGCGGCTGGATGTCCCCCGCCGTCACGTCGCCCGGGCCCTGCTTACGCAGGTACATGCTGACCGGCTCGTCGTGCTCGGAGCTCACGCAGAGCTCCTTGATGTTCATGACGAGCTCGACCACGTCCTCCTTGACACCGGGGATCGTGGTGAACTCGTGCAGCACGCCGTCGATCTTGATCGAGGTCACGGCCGCGCCGGGGATCGACGACAGCAGCGTACGCCGCAGCGAGTTGCCCAGGGTGTAGCCGAAGCCCGGCTCCAGCGGCTCGATGGTGAACCGGGACCGGGTCTCGTTGATCGACTCCTCGGAGAGAGTCGGTCGCTGGCTGATGAGCATGTCTTCTCTTCTCTTCCGGGGCGCCCGCTATTTGACGCCCACGACACAAACTGTTCCGGTGGTCCGCCCCCGCAGGGGCGGACCACCGCAACGAGCCCTTACTTGGAGTAGAGCTCGACGATCAGCTGCTCCTGCACCTGGGTGTCGATCACCTGGCGGCTCGGGAGCGAGTGCACGAGGATCTTCATCTGGCTGGGGATCGCCTCCAGCCACGCCGGCACCGACTTCGAGCCGGCCTCGGCCTGCGCCACGATGAACGGGGTGAGCTCCTTGCTCTTGCCCCGAACCTCGATGATGTCGTGCTCCTTGACGCGGGCCGACGGGATGTCGACCTTCTTGCCGTTCACCGTGAAGTGGCCGTGCTTGACCAGCTGGCGGGCCATGTCGCGAGACTTGGCGTAGCCGGCCCGGTAGACCACGTTGTCCAGCCGCGACTCGAGGATCTGCAGGAGGACCTCACCGGTCTTGGCCTGCTTGCCAACGGCTTCCTCGTAGTAACCGCGGAACTGCTTCTCCAGCACGCCGTAGACGCGGCGGGCCTTCTGCTTCTCGCGGAGCTGGAGCAGGTACTCCGTCTCCTTGGTGCGGCCGCGGCCGTGCTGCCCGGGCGGGAACGGCCGGGACTCGAACGGGCACTTCGGGCCATCGCACTTGCTGCCCTTGAGGAACAGCTTCATCTTCTCCCGCCGGCAACGGCGGCAGTCAGCACCGGTGTAACGAGCCATCTCTCTCTACCTCTCAGACCCGACGACGCTTCGGCGGACGGCACCCGTTGTGCGGCTGCGGGGTGACGTCGGAGATCTGCCCGACCTCCAGCCCGACGGCCTGCAGCGAACGGATGGCGGTCTCCCGGCCGGAGCCGGGGCCCTTGACGAACACGTCGACCTTGCGCATGCCGTGGTCCATCGCACGACGCGCGGCGGCCTCGGCGGCCAGCTGCGCGGCGAACGGGGTCGACTTGCGGGAGCCCTTGAAGCCAACCTGGCCGGCGGAGGCCCAGGAGATGACCGCACCAGTCGGGTCCGTGATGGAGACGATGGTGTTGTTGAAGGTGCTCTTGATGTGCGCCTGCCCGTGGGCGACGTTCTTGCGTTCCTTGCGCCGGACCTTCTTGACGGCGGCTCCGGCACGAGCCTTCGGTGGCATAAGTCTGTGCGCTCCTGAATGGTTTCTGGCTTGTCGCCCCGTTGATTACGTAGACACCGGTTCCGGTTGGAGCCCGGCCCACTCGGCGGAGAACGACCAGAATTCCGGTTAAAGAATTACTTCTTGCCGGGCTTCTTCTTGCCGGCGACAGTCCGCTTCGGGCCCTTCCGGGTCCGCGCGTTGGTCTTGGTCCGCTGGCCACGCACGGGCAGGCCCCGGCGGTGCCGGATACCCGCGTACGAGCCGATCTCGACCTTGCGGCGGATGTCAGCGGCGACCTCGCGGCGCAGGTCGCCTTCAACCTTGTAGTTGCCCTCGATGTGGTTGCGGAGCTGGACCAGCTCCTCATCCGTGAGGTCCCGGGCGCGCTTGTCCGGCGAGATGCCGGTGGCGGCGAGCGTCTCCAGAGCGCGGGTACGGCCCACGCCGAAGATGTAGGTGAGCGCGATCTCCATCCGCTTCTCGCGGGGGAGGTCGACGCCGACTAGACGTGCCATGTGCGGGCGTGCTCCTCGTGATGTGTGACGGAGGTCTGCACCCGTCCCGCCCCGCTCACGACTGGCTCCTGCCTCCGACGCGCTGTGCGCCGGCGACCGGGAGTCGGTCGCTGCCCGAGCGGGCCCCGGCCTCCGACCGGGGGTCGGCCACGAAGGAGTACGCCTGACGCGTACCGCTCGCGGCTGGGACGAGCATTTGCTGTGTGTTTCGGGACCTGCCGCCCGGGCCGTTCCTCACCGGTCGACGTGACCGGCGGAGGGGCTCAGCCCTGGCGCTGCTTGTGACGCGGGTCGCTGCAGATGATCATGACCCGGCCGTGCCGACGGATCACCCGGCACTTGTTGCAGATCCGCTTGACGCTCGGCTTGACCTTCACGGTTGCCTTACTTCCCATCAGGCCCGGTGACGCGCCACGCGCGACCACGGACATCGAAGACGGACAGGGAACGACCCGGCCGTCGTCAGGACTACTTGTAGCGGTAGACGATGCGCCCGCGGGTCAGGTCGTACGGCGAGAGTTCGACGACGACCCGATCCTCCGGCAGGATGCGGATGTAGTGCTGCCGCATCTTGCCGCTGATGTGAGCCAGCACCTTGTGGCCGTTCGCGAGCTCTACGCGGAACATGGCGTTCGGCAGGGGCTCGATGACCCGACCTTCGATCTCGATGGCTCCGTCTTTTTTCGGCATGTCCTCCGCTGTCCTGACGTCGGTTGCTCCGGACGGCTCACAACGTCTTACACGGGTGACTGATCAAGATCAGGCAGCCCGCGCCAGCCGCGGCTCCAGCACCCATCGAAGCGCTGATGGGCATGCCGGAGTGGACGCTGTGCGCCGATCAAACAGTGTACGCCCGTCTACGTCCGGCCGCCAAACCGACCACCAGCGGATTCCGCGTACGGATGAAAGCCGGTGCCCGCCCGCGTGGCCCGGACCGCCCGACTACCGTCTCCGCTCCCGCTTCGCCCGCTTGCGCCGGCGCCTGCGCTCCCGCTTCTCGGCCCACCGGTGCGGCTCTCCACCGGCGAGACCACCGACCGTGCGGACCACCAGGAGCGCGCCCCACGGACCGGCCACCCAGCCGGGCCAGAAGTAGAGCAGATCGCCGGCGACCGCCGATGCGATCGCCCAGACCGCCAGCACGATCGGCACCACCTGGAGATACGGCAGCCAGACCCGGAGCAGCCAGCGGGCGGTCGCCGGGCGGCCGACCGGCGGCGTCCCGGACACCACCGGCCGAGCCTCGGGCACCGCCATCTGCGCGGCCGCCGGGGGCGTGACACCGGGAAGGTCGGTCAGCAGCGCGTCCAGTTCCCCGTACGTCCGGGCCGCGTAGGCCCGCCGCAGGCGCTCGTCGTACTCGTGCAGATCCAGCCGGCCCTCGTCCAACGCCACCCGCAGCCGCTCGGCCACCCCCTGACGGTCGGCGTCCGCGGCCCGCATCTCGTCCCGCCGCTCCACGCCCGAGAGCATGCCACCCCCACGCCACCCGCACGAGGCCCGAAAGCCCCATGCGGCCGGACACCGGTTCAGGCCAGCGGATGCGTTCGGAAACCGCCCAGCCGGTCACAGACGACCGTTCGGCAAACGCGACCCGACAACTCCCCGGTGCGGTGCGACCACAACGGGAGCAGGCTCGGTTCAGGCGGCAGGGGCAGGCTGCCGGGCCGTGACGAGGTCGCCCAGGCGGGCGCGGCCACCGTCCTCGGCGGTCAGCACCCACACCCCGTCGGGCAGCAGCGCCATCGTGTGCTCGACGTGCGCCGCCATCGAACCGTCCCGGGTCACGACGGTCCAGCCGTCCGACAGTTCGGCGGTACGGGGCGAGCCCATGGTGATCATCGGTTCGATCGCCAGCGCCATCCCGGTCACCAGCCGCGGGCCCTTGCCCGGTCGCCCGTGGTTGAGCACGTGCGGGTCCTGGTGCATCTCGGTGCCGATGCCGTGGCCGCCGTAGCCGTCGACGATGCCGTACCGGCCACCCCGGCGGATCGCGTCCTCCACCGCGTGCGAGATGTCGGTGAGCCGCCCCTTGCCACTGGCCGCACCGCGGGCGGCAGCGGCGATCCCCGCCCACATCGCGTCCTCGGCCACCGCGGCCATCTTGAGCAGCGCCGGGTCGACGTCCCCGACCCCGACCGTGATCGCTGAGTCGCCGTGCCAGCCGTCGAGCACGGCACCGCAGTCGATGGAGATGAGATCGCCGTCGCGGAGCACCTGGGCGGGCGCCGGGATGGCGTGCACCACCTGCTCGTTGACGGAGGAGCAGATCGAGGCCGGGTAGCCGTGGTAGCCCTTGAACGACGGGACGGCACCCGCCTCACGGATCGTCGACTCGGCGATGGCATCCAGGTCGGCCGTGCTCACCCCGGGAGCCACCGCCTCCCGCATCCGACGCAGCGCTTCGGCGACCACCAGACCGGCGGCCCGCATCTTCTCGATCTGCTCGGGGGTCTTCAGCTGGATGTCCAGCTGGGGACGGCGCATGGAGCAATTACCTTTCGTTGCCGAAACAGCGGGGCACGCCGGACGTACCCCGCTGTTCGCACTCTATCCACCGGCGATCCGGCGGAACCTCAGCCGCCGTACGACCGCAACGCGTCGATGGCGCGGACGGTGACGTCTTCCACCGGTCCCGTGGCGTCGATCCCGACCAGCTTGCCCTGGGCGCCGTAGTAGTCGACCAGCGGCGCGGTCTTCTCGGCGTACTCCCGGAGCCGCGTGGCGATGGTCTCCGGCTTGTCGTCGTCGCGCTGGAAGAGCTCACCGCCACACCGGTCGCAGATGCCCTCGCGAGTGGTGGCGTCGAACTCGACGTGCCAGATCTTGCCGCAGCCCCGGCAGGTCCGGCGGCCGGAGAGCCGCCGGATCACCTCGTCGTCGTCGACGACCAGTTCGAGCACCAGATCCAGGGCGGTGCCCAGGTCCGCGAGGAGCTTGTCCAGCGCGGCGGCCTGCGGGGTCGTACGGGGAAAGCCGTCGAGCAGGAAGCCCTCGCTCGCGTCCGGTTCGGCCAGCCGGTCCCGGACCATGTTGATGGTCACCTCGTCCGGTACCAGCTCACCGGCGTCCATGTACCGCTTCGCCTCGATGCCCAACGGGGTGCCCTGGGACACGTTCGACCGGAAGATGTCGCCCGTCGAGATCTTCGGCACCGCGAGATGGGCGGCGATGAACTCGGCCTGCGTGCCCTTACCCGCTCCCGGCGGGCCAACCAAGACGAGTCTCATCTACCGCAGGAACCCTTCGTAGTTCCGCTGCATCAGTTGGCTCTCGATCTGCTTCACGGTCTCCAGGCCGACGCCGACCATGATCAGCACAGCCGTACCACCGAACGGGAAGTTCTGGTACTGCTGGTTGTCGAGCCAGATGAAGAAGAAGTTCGGCAGGATCGAGACGATGCCCAGGTACAGCGCGCCCGGAAGGGTGATCCGGCTCAGGATGAAGTCCAGGTAGTCGGCCGTCGGCTTGCCGGGGCGGATGCCCGGCACGAACCCGCCGTACTTCTTCATGTTGTCCGCGACCTCGGTCGGGTTGAACGTGATCGAGACGTAGAAGTACGTGAAGAAGATGATCAGCAGGAAGTAGACCGAGATGTAGATCGGGCTGTCCGGCGCCACCAGGTTGTTCTGGATCCAGGCCTGGGTCTTGCCCGGGTTGGTCTGGTCGAAGAACTGCAGCGCCAGCTGCGGCAGGTAGAGCAGTGACGAACCGAAGATGACGGGGATGACACCCGCCTGGTTCACCTTCAGCGGGATGTAGGTCGAGGTGCCGCCGTACATCCGCCGGCCGATCATCCGCTTGGCGTACTGCACCGGGATCCGGCGCTGCGCCTGCTCGATGAAGGTGACCGCGGTGATGACGACCAGGACCAGAGCGATGACGAGGAAGAACTTCCACCAGCCCTGGGAGGTCTTGATCTGCCAACCCTCGCTGGGGAGGCGGGCCGCGATCGAGGTGAAGATCAGGACGGACATGCCGTTGCCGACGCCGCGGTCGGTGATCAGCTCGCCGAGCCACATGACCACACCGGTACCGGCGGTCATCGTCATGACCAGGACGCTCAGCGTCAGCCAGTCCGGGATGCCGACACCGTCGGGGATGATCGGGAACTGGTCGCAGCGGTTCTGGAAGAGCTGACCGGAGCGGGCCAGCGCCACGAACGCCGAGGCCTGCAGCACACCGAGACCGAGGGTCAGGTAGCGGGTGTACTGGGTGATCTTCGCCTGGCCGGCCTGGCCCTCCTTACGGAGTTGCTCCAGCCGCGGGATCACCACGGTCAGCAGCTGCAGGATGATGGACGCCGTGATGTAGGGCATGATGCCCAGCGCGAAGACTGACAGCTGCAGCAGCGCCCCGCCCGAGAACAGGTTGAGCAGGTTCAGCACGCCGGTGGTGTCACCCTGGATGGAGTCGAGGCACTTCTGCACGTTGCCGTACGAAACGCCTGGGCTGGGCAGGGTGGCGCCGAGCCGGTAGATCGCGATGATGCCGACTGTGAACAGCAGCTTCTTGCGCAGGTCAGGCGTTCGGAACGCACTGAGAAAGGCGGACAGCAACTTCTTCCTCCTGCGCGAGGCGGGCCGCCGGTTGTCCCTGGCGGTTCGGGGTGGGTGCCGGGCGAGTGCCCGATATCCATGGCTGGGAAGGGACTCTAACAGCCCGATCCCGGTCCGGGCAGACGTGCCCGGCTACATAAACCGAATCCGATATTACTTGGCGTGAACGTCCCAGGTAGACCATGGCGCCCGCCAGTTGGTCACAACTGGACGGGCGCCATGGGTCATACGCCTTACAGCTCGGTGATCGAGCCACCGGCGGCGGTGATCTTCTCCTTGGCCGACGCGCTGAACGCGTGCGCCGACACCTGGAGGTTCACCCCACCGAGTTCCCCGGTACCGAGGACCTTCACCGGCTGGCCCTTGCGGACCGCGCCGGCGTCGACCATCTCCTGCGGGCCGACCTGGCCGCCGTTCGGGAAGAGCTCGGCGAGCCGGTCCAGGTTGACCACCTGGAACGTCACCTTGAACTTGTTCTTGAAGCCCTTGAGCTTCGGCAGGCGCATGTGGATGGGCATCTGCCCACCCTCGAACGCCGCCGAGATGTTCTTCCGGGCCTTGGAACCCTTGGTACCGCGGCCGGCGGTCTTGCCCTTGGAACCCTCACCGCGACCCACACGGGTCTTCGCGGTCTTGGACCCCGGCGCCGGGCGCAGGTGGTGGACCTTGATCGTCATTACTCGACCTCCTCGACCTTCACGAGGTGGCTCACAGTGAAGATCATGCCGCGGATCTCGGGCCGGTCCTCCTTGACCACCACGTCGTTGATCCGCTTGAGACCGAGCGAACGCAGCGAATCACGCTGGTTCCGCTTGGTCCCGATCTCGGACCGGACCTGGGTGACCTTCAGACGCGCCATCAGGAAGCCACCCCCGCCCGCGTCGCCAGCATGGCGGCCGGCGCGACGTCCTCCACCGGCAGACCACGACGGGCGGCCACGGCCTCCGGCGACTCCAGCGACTTCAGAGCCGCCACAGTGGCGTGCACGATGTTGATCGGGTTCGACGATCCGAGGCTCTTGGAGAGCACATCGTGGATACCCGCGCACTCCAGCACGGCACGCACCGGTCCACCGGCGATGACACCGGTACCGGCCGAGGCCGGCTTGAGCAGCACGACGCCGGCGGCGTCCTCGCCCTGAACCGGGTGCGGGATCGACTGACCGATCCGCGGCACCTTGAAGAAGTGCTTCTTGGCCTCCTCGACGCCCTTGGCGATCGCCGCGGGCACCTCCTTGGCCTTTCCGTAGCCCACGCCGACCGTGCCGTCGCCGTCGCCCACGATCACCAGGGCGGTGAAGCTGAAGCGACGACCACCCTTCACGACCTTGGCGACGCGGTTGATCGCGACGACCCGCTCAAGGTGCGGGGTCTTCTCGACGGGCGCGTTTCCGCGGCCGCCCTCACGGCGGTTGTCGCGGCGACCACCCTCGTTGCCACCGGACCCGCCGCCACGGCGCTGTTGACCTGGCATCAGCAGCCTTCCTTCTCTCTCGTGACGGGGTTACTAGAACTCGAGCCCGGCTTCGCGGGCGGCATCGGCAAGCGCGGCGACCCGCCCCGCGTACCGGTTGCCACCGCGGTCGAAGACGACCTTGGAGACGCCGGCGGCCTTGGCCCGCTCGGCGAGCAGGGCGCCCACCTTGCCGGCGAGGGCGCTCTTGTCGCCCTCGGCACCGCGCAGCGAGGCGTCCATGGTCGACGCCGACGCCACGGTGTGACCCTTGGTGTCGTCGACGACCTGGGCGACGATGTGCCGCAGCGAACGGGTGACGACCAGGCGCGGACGCTCGGCGGTGCCACTGACGTTCTTGCGGACCCGGAAGTGCCGACGCGCACGCCCGACGGCGCGCTTGGCGGCGACGCCGCGGCGGCGCTTGAGCAGCGTGGCGCTCACTTCTTACCTGCCTTTCCGGCCTTGCGGCGGATGACCTCGCCCTGGTACTTGATGCCCTTGCCCTTGTAGGGCTCCGGCGGGCGGATCTTCCGAATGTTGGCGGCGATCTCGCCGACCTGCTGCTTGTCGATGCCGGCGATGTGGAACAGCGTCGGGCGCTCCACCGTGAAGGTGATGCCCTCCGGCGCGGCCACGGTGACCGGGTGCGAGAAGCCGAGCGCGAACTCCAGGTCCTTGCCCTTGGCGGTGACCCGGTAACCGGTGCCCGCGATCTCCAGGCTCTTCCGGTAGCCCTCGGTGACGCCGACGATCATGTTGGCGACCAGGGTGCGGCTGAGGCCGTGCAGTTCCTTCGACTTGCGCTCATCGTCCGGGCGGTTGACGGACAGCTGGCCGTCCTCGCTCCGCTCGATGCTGATCGGCTCGGCCAGGGTGTGCGACAGCTCGCCCTTCGGGCCCTTGACCTTGACGGTCCGGCCGTCGATCGTGATGTCGACGCCGGATGGCACCGGGATCGACTTACGTCCAATACGCGACATTTCTACCTGTCTCCCGTTACCAGACGAAGGCGAGGACTTCCCCGCCAACGCTCCGCTTGCGGGCCTGCCGGTCGGTGAGCAGCCCCTGGGACGTCGAAATGATCGCCACGCCCAGCCCACCGAGCACCCGGGGGAGCCCGTCCGACTTGGCGTACACCCGGAGACCGGGCTTGGACACGCGCTTGACGCCGGCCAGGCTCCGCTCCCGGTTCTGGCCGTACTTCAGCTCGACGACCAGTCGCTTGCCGACGGCGCCCTCCTCGGGCTCCTCGACCGACCAGGTGGCGATGTAACCCTCGGCCTTCAAGACCTCGGCGATGTTCGCCTTGATCTTGGAGTAGGGCATCGTCACCCGGTCGTGGTACGCCTGGTTGGCGTTACGCAGACGCGTGAGCATGTCTGCGATCGGGTCGGTCATCGTCATGGATTTCGTCAACCTTTCTCGCCGGGGTTCCCGCGTTCGCCCGCAGGCCTACGGCGAAGAGACAGTGCAGCTGACGCGCGGAGCGCGCCGGGCTATTACCAGGAAGCCTTGGACACGCCGGGCAGCTCACCGCGGTGGGCCATCTCCCGGATGCACACCCGGCAGAGACCGAACTTGCGGTAGACCGCCTTCGGACGCCCGCACCGCTGGCAGCGCGTGTACGCGCGAACCGAGAACTTCGGCTTCGCGGCCGCCTTCAGGATCAGCGCCTTCTTGGCCATCTCAGTTCTCCTTGAACGGGAAGCCCAGGAGCTTGAGCAGCGCCCGGCCCTCGTCGTCGGTCGTGGCGGTGGTGACCACCGTGATGTCCATGCCCCGCTGGCGATCGATCTTGTCCTGGTCGATCTCGTGGAACACCGACTGCTCGGTCAGGCCGAACGTGTAGTTGCCGTGCCCGTCGAGCTTGCGGCCGTCGAGACCGCGGAAGTCGCGGATACGCGGCAGCGCGATGGACAGCAGCCGGTCCAGGAACTCCCACATCCGGTCGCCGCGCAGGGTCACCTTCGCGCCGATCGGCATGCCCTCACGGAGCTTGAACTGGGCGATGGACTTGGTCGCCCGCCGCACCTGCGGCTTCTGGCCGGTGATCGTGGCCAGGTCGCGGACGGCGCCGTCGATCAGCTTGGCGTCGCGAGCGGCCTCGCCGACACCCATGTTGACGACGATCTTGACCAACCGCGGCACCTGCATCGGGTTGCCGTAGGTGTACTGCTCGCGCAGCTTGGCCACGATCTCGTTGCGGTACCGCTCCTTGAGGCGCGGCGTGGTCTTGGTTTCGGTAGCCGTGGTCATCACAGGTCCTTACCGGTGCTACGCGCGATGCGGACCTTCTGGCCGTTGTCGTCGATCCGGTAACCGACGCGGGTCGGCTTGCCGTCGGAGTCCAGGACCATCACATTCGAGATGTGGATCGGGGCCTCCTGAGTGACGATGCCACCGGTCTTGGCGCCGCGCTGGGTGGTGCTGATGCGGGTGTGCTTCTTGACCCGGTTCACGCCCTCGACCAGGACCTTGTCCTGCCGCGGGTAGGCCGCGATGACCTTGCCCTTGGCACCCTTGTCCTTGCCGGCGATGACGACGACCGTGTCGCCCTTCTTGACCTTCACGGTCACAACACCTCCGGCGCGAGGGAAATGATCTTCATGAACCGCTTGTCCCGCAGCTCCCGACCGACCGGGCCGAAGATACGGGTACCGCGCGGGTCGCCACCGTCCTTGATGATGACGGCGGCGTTCTCGTCGAAGCGGATGTACGACCCGTCCGGACGCCGCTTCTCCTTGGCGGTGCGAACGACGACGGCCTTGACGACGTCGCCCTTCTTCACACCGGCACCCGGGATCGCGTCCTTGACGGTGGCCACGATGACGTCGCCGATGCTCGCGTAGCGCCGACCGGAGCCACCGAGAACCCGGATGCACAGGATCTCCCGGGCACCCGTGTTGTCGGCGACGCGCAGTCGCGACTCCTGCTGAATCACGTCTATCTCCTATGTCTGCCGGTTCTCCGGCCGCCGTAGC
The DNA here is from genome assembly GCF_040639715.1 of Micromonospora sp. NPDC023737. NCBI lineage: Bacteria > Bacillati > Actinomycetota > Actinomycetes > Micromonosporales > Micromonosporaceae > Micromonospora > Micromonospora sp. NPDC023737. Next base: position 179,554 of record NZ_JBFAAL010000002.1, on the reverse strand, counting down.
GGCCGGAGCCTGGCGGAACCTGCGCCCGACTCGACGCCGGGCGAGCTCGAAGCCTTCGCTACTTGGCCTTTTCCAGGATCTCCACGAGCCGCCAGCGCTTGGTGGCGGAGAGCGGCCGGGTCTCCATGATCAGGACCCGGTCGCCGATGCCGGCGCTGTTCTGCTCGTCGTGCACCTTGAGCTTGCTGGTACGACGCATGATCTTGCCGTACAGCGCGTGCTTGACCCGGTCCTCGACCTCGACGACGACGGTCTTGTCCATCTTGTCGCTGACCACCAGGCCCTCACGGACCTTGCGGCGGCCACGCGTGGTGGTGGCGGTCGTGGTGTTCTCGCTCATCCTGCAGTCACCTCAGTCGGCGCGGCCGAGAGCCCCAGCTCGCGCTCGCGCATGATCGTGTAGATCCGGGCGATCTCCCGACGGATGACCTGCAGCCGCCGGTTGTTGTCCAGCTGACCGGTTGCGGCCTGCACGCGGAGGTTGAACAGCTCCGCCTTGGCCTCCCGCAGCTTCGTGACCAGCTCCTCCTCGGAGAGCTCACGCAGCTCGGAGGCCTTAACGCCCGCTGCCATCAGGACTCACCCACTTCGCGCGTCACAATGCGGCACTTCATCGGGAGCTTGTGAATCGCGCGACGCATCGCCTCTCGCGCGATCTGCTCGTTCGGGAAGGACATCTCGAAGAGAATCCGCCCCGGCTTGACGTTGGAGACCCACCACTCGGGCGAGCCCTTACCGGAACCCATTCGGGTTTCCGCCGGCTTCTTGGTGAGGGCCTGGTCCGGGAAGATCGTGATCCAGACCTTGCCGCCACGCTTGATGTGACGGGTCATCGCGATACGCGCCGACTCGATCTGCCGGTTGGTCACGTACGCCGACTCGAGAGCCTGGATCCCGAACTCGCCGAACACCACCCGGTTGCCGCCCTTGGACGCGCCGTGGCGGTCCGGGTGGTGCGGCTTGCGGAAGCCCTTCGGGGGCTTGCGCGGCATCAGCATCTGTCAGCCCTCCTGCTGCGTTTCTGCCGCGGCGGCGACGGCGGCGGGATCCACCGCGTCACCACTCGGCGTCTCGGCCTGCTGCGCGAGCGTGGTCGCGGCAGCCCGGCCGGCCTCGGTACCGCCGGCGGTCGTGCCGGACGAACCCGACCGACCACGGCGCGGCCGCTCGGGCCGGTCGCCACGGTCACGGCGCGGGCGGGACGGACCGGTCTCGGCCGGAGCCTCCCGGCCCGGGACCGCGTCGCCCTTGTAGATCCAGACCTTCACACCGATCCGGCCGAAGGTGGTACGGGCCTCGAAGAAGCCGTACTCGATGTTGGCCCGCAGCGTGTGCAGCGGAACCCGGCCCTCACGGTAGAACTCCGTCCGGCTCATCTCGGCGCCGCCGAGGCGACCCGAGACCTGAACCCGGATGCCCTTGCAGACCGGGTTCTTCATGGCCGACTGCATCGCCTTGCGCATCGCCCGGCGGAAGCTGACCCGGCTGGACAGCTGCTCGGCCACGCCCTGCGCGACGAGCTGCGCGTCCGACTCGGGGTTCTTCACCTCGATGATGTTGAGCTGGACCTGCTTGCCGGTCAGCTTCTCGAGCCGGCCGCGGATCTTGTCGGCCTCCGCACCCTTACGGCCGATGACGATGCCCGGCCGGGCGGTGTGGATGTCGACGCGGACCCGGTCCCGGGTGCGCTCGATGTCGACCTTGGAAATCCCGGCGCGCTCGAGGCCCTGGGACATCATCCGGCGGATCTTGACGTCCTCGCCGATGTAGTCCTTGTAGAGCTTGTCCGCGAACCAGCGGGACTTCCAGTCGGTCGAGATACCGAGCCGGAACCCGTGCGGGTGAACCTTCTGACCCATTACTCCGCGCCCTCCGTGTTGCTCTGCGCCTCGGCCGGCGCGGCCTTCTTCGCCGGAGCCGTCTTCTTCGCGGCCTTACGCGGTGCGGCCGGCGCGACGGCCTCGACCGCCACCGTGATGTGGCAGGTGCGCTTGCGGATCCGGTACGCCCGGCCCTGCGCCCGCGGCTGGAACCGCTTCATGGTCGGGCCCTCGTCCACGAACGCCTCGCTGACGAGCAGCGCGTCGGGGTCCAGCCGCTCGTTGTTCTCCGCGTTGGCGATCGCGCTCGCGAGCACCTTGTACACCTGCTCGCTCGCAGCCTGCGGCGCGAACTGCAGCACCGTGAGCGCCTCCTTCGCGGGCAGGCCGCGGACGAGGTTGACCACCCGGCGCGCCTTCATCGGCGAGATGCGCACGTGCCGCGCAACCGCCCGCGCGCCCGGAAGCACCGGAGCGTCGCCCTTTCCTGGCATCGCTGTAACCCCTTGATCCTCTATCCGTATGCCCGCGGCGTCAGCGCCGACGGCTCTTCCGGTCGTCCTTCTCGTGACCCTTGAACGTACGGGTCAAAGCGAACTCGCCGAGCTTGTGCCCGACCATCGCCTCGGTTACGAACACCGGGACGTGCTTGCGCCCGTCGTGCACGGCGATCGTGTGCCCGAGCATCTCCGGGATGATCATCGAGCGCCGCGACCAGGTCTTGATGACGTTCTTGGTGCCCTTGTCGTTCTGCGTCTCCACCTTCTTCATCAGGTGGTCGTCTACGAACGGGCCCTTCTTCAGGCTGCGAGGCATAAGTCAGCTCTCCTGTTAGCCGCGCTTGCGGGTGGCGTAGCGACGGCGGACGATCAGCCGGTCACTCGGCTGGCCCTTACGGCGGGTGCGGCCCTCGGGCTTACCCTGCGGGTTGACCGGGTGGCGACCACCGGAGGTCTTACCCTCACCACCACCGTGCGGGTGGTCGACGGGGTTCATGGCGACACCACGGACGGTCGGGCGCTTGCCCTTCCACCGCATACGGCCGGCCTTACCCCAGTTGATGTTCGACTGGTCGGCGTTGCCGATCTCGCCCACGCTCGCGCGGCAGCGCACGTCGACCCGCCGGATCTCACCGGACGGCATGCGCAGGGTCGCGTACGCGCCCTCCCGGCCGAGCAGCTGGATGCCGACGCCGGCCGAGCGGGCCAGCTTGGCGCCGCCACCCGGACGCAGCTCCACGTTGTGCACGGTGGTACCGACCGGGATGTTGCGCAGCGGCAGGTTGTTGCCCGGCTTGATGTCGGCGCTCGGACCCGACTCGACGGTGTCGCCCTGCTTCAGGTCCTTCGGCGCGATGATGTAACGCTTCTCGCCGTCGGCGTAGTGCAGCAGCGCGATGCGCGCGGTGCGGTTCGGGTCGTACTCGATGTGGGCGACCTTCGCCGGCACGCCGTCCTTGTCGACCCGCTTGAAGTCGATCAGACGGTACTGGCGCTTGTGCCCGCCACCGTGGTGCCGCGTGGTGATCCGGCCGTGGGCGTTGCGTCCGCCCTTCTTCGGCAGCGGAGCCAGGAGCGACTTCTCGGGCGTCGATCGGGTGATCTCGGCGAAGTCGGCGACGCTGGAGCCGCGCCGGCCCGGCGTCGTCGGCTTGTACTTACGGATAGCCATTGTCTACACCCCTCAGCTGACCGGGCCGCCGAAGGCCTCGATACGGTCACCGTCAGCCAGCTTCACCATCGCCCGCTTGGTGTCCTTGCGCTTACCGAACCCGGTACGGGTGCGCTTGCGCTTGCCCTCGCGGTTGAGCGTGTTGACCGTCAGGACACGGACGTTGAAGATCTGCTGGATAGCGATCTTGATCTCGGTCTTGTTCGCGTCCGGGTGCACCAGGAAGGTGTACCAGTTGCGGTTCAGCTCGCTGTAGCTCTTCTCCGAGACGACCGGCGCCACGATGATGTCGCGCGGGTCGGCGATCGTGCTCACTTGCCACCCTCCTCGGTGGTCTCGGCGGGAACGCCCAGGAACTCGTCCAGAGCGTCCTTGGTGAAGACCACGTCGTCGGCCACCAGCACGTCGTACGTGTTCAGCTGGCCGGCCTCGATCAGGTGCACCCGCGGCTCGTTGCGCAGCGACACCCAGTTCAGCTCGTCGGTGCTGCTCAGCACGACCAGGACCCGACGGGCCTCGGTCAGCTTCGCCAGGGTGGCCAGGGCCGCCTTGGTCGACGGCTTCTCGCCCGAGACGAACGCCTCGACGACGTGCACCTGCCCGGCGCGCGCCCGGTCGGAGAGGGCGCCACGCAGCGCGGCGGCCTTCATCTTCTTCGGGGTCCGCTGGCTGTAGTCGCGCGGCACGGGGCCGTGCACGACGCCACCACCGGCGAACTGCGGCGCGCGGATCGAGCCCTGGCGGGCGCGACCGGTGCCCTTCTGCTTGTAGGGCTTCTTGCCGCCACCGGCGACCTCGCCGCGGGTCTTGGCCTTGTGCGTGCCCTGTCGGGCCGCCGCCAGCTGCGCCACCACGACCTGGTGCATCAGCGCGACGTTGGCCTGCACGTCGAAGATGTCGGCCGGCAGCTCGACCGAGCCGCTCTTCGCCCCTTCGACGTTGAGGACGTCAACGGTGCTCACTTGGCCACACCGCCCTTCTTCGCCTTGGTCTTGGCCGCCGTGCGGACCAGAACCACCGCGCCCTTGGGACCGGGGATGGCGCCACGGACGAGCAGCAGGTTGTTCTCGGTGTCGACCGCCTGGACGGTCAGGTTCTGGACGGTGTAGCGCACGCCACCCATCCGGCCCGCCATCCGGGTGCCCTTGAAGACACGACCCGGGGTGGCGCAGGCGCCGATCGAGCCGGGCGAGCGGTGCTTGCGCTCGACACCGTGGCTGGCGCGCAGACCGTGGAAGCCGTGCCGCTTCATCGGGCCGGCGTAGCCCTTGCCCTTGGTCCGGCCGGTCACGTCGATCGACATGCCCGCCGGGAACTCCTCGACCGTGACCTCCTGGCCGAGCGAGTAGTCGGCGGCGTCGCTGGTGCGCAGCTCCACGATGTGCCGGCGCGGCGCGATGTCCGCCTTGGCGTAGTGCCCGCTGATCGGCTTCTTGACCTTGCGCGGGTCGATCGTGCCGTACGCCAGCTGGACCGCCGAGTAACCGTCCTTGCCGGCGTCGCGAATCTGGCTGATGACGCAGGGGCCGGCCTCGACCACGGTCACGGGCACAACGCGGTTGTTGTCCCAGACCTGGGTCATGCCGAGCTTTGCGCCCAGGATCCCCTTAACTTGCCTGTCCATTTGTCCGGTCCCTACAGCTTGATCTCGATGTCGACGCCAGCCGGCAGGTCGAGGCGCATGAGCGAGTCGACCGTCTTGGGGGTCGGGTCGATGATGTCGATCAGCCGCTTGTGCGTACGCATCTCGAAGTGCTCGCGCGAGTCCTTGTACTTGTGCGGCGAGCGGATGACGCAGAAACGGTTGATCTCCGTGGGCAGCGGCACCGGGCCAGCGACCTGCGCCCCGGTACGCGTCACCGTCTCGACGATCTTCCGAGCCGAGGAGTCGACGACCTCGTGGTCATAGGCCTTGAGCCGGATGCGGATCTTCTGTCCCGCCATGGTGGCTTCTGTTCCTTCTCTCGATGCCGCTGTGTTGCGGGCACCTGTACCGGCTGGTACAGGTCCACTTCGCCGACCCCCGCGGTCGGGCGTGTCGCGCCCTCGGGCCAGGCTCCGCCCCGGGCTCCGGGGCGTTCCGACCTCGCGGTGGGTCAAGGCGCCGATCGCGATATCGCGACCTGAACGCCGTGCGAGGGTGGTTGACGGCCAGACCGCCAACCACCCTGCGCTCGACTGTCTCACCGTCCGGAGGTTCAGCTCAGCTGAACACGGACGGCCAACTGCCGTTACGCAACCTGATTAGTATGCCGCACGACCAGCGGGCGGTCTAATCGGGGTACCTAGTTCACTTGATGATCTTGGTGACGAACCCGGCGCCGACGGTGCGGCCACCCTCGCGGATCGCGAACTTGAGGTTCTCCTCCATGGCGATGGGCTGGATCAGCTTCACCGACATGGTGGTGTTGTCACCCGGCATGACCATCTCGGTGCCCTCGGGCAGCGTGACGACGCCGGTGACGTCCGTGGTCCGGAAGTAGAACTGCGGACGGTAGTTCTGGAAGAACGGGGTGTGCCGGCCACCCTCCTCCTTGGAGAGGATGTAGACGGTCGCCTCGAACTCCGTGTGCGGGGTCGTCGTGCCCGGCTTGATGACCACCATGCCGCGCTCGACGTCCTCGCGCTTGATGCCACGCAGCAGCAGACCGACGTTCTCACCCGCGCGGGCCTCGTCGAGCAGCTTGCGGAACATCTCGATACCGGTGCAGACCGTCCGCTGCGACTTCTCGCGGATACCGACGATCTCCACCTCCTCGTTCGGCTTGAGCACGCCGCGCTCCGCGCGACCGGTGACGACGGTGCCACGACCGGTGATCGTGAAGACGTCCTCGATCGGCATCAGGAACGGCTTGTCGGTCTCGCGCTCCGGCTGCGGGATCGCGGTGTCGACCGCGGTCATCAGGTCCAGCAGCTTCTGGGTCCACTCGGGGTCGCCCTCGAGGGCCTTCAGCGCCGAGACCCGGACGACCGGCAGGTCGTCACCCGGGTACTCCTGCGAGGAGAGCAGCTCGCGAACCTCGAGCTCGACGAGCTCCAGGAGCTCCTCGTCGTCGACCATGTCGCTCTTGTTGAGCGCCACGACGATGTACGGCACGCCAACCTGGCGGGCCAGCAGCACGTGCTCGCGGGTCTGCGGCATCGGGCCGTCGGTCGCCGCGACCACCAGGATCGCGCCGTCCATCTGCGCGGCACCGGTGATCATGTTCTTGATGTAGTCGGCGTGACCGGGGCAGTCGACGTGCGCGTAGTGCCGCGCCTCGGTCTGGTACTCGACGTGCGCGATCGAGATCGTGATGCCGCGGGCCTTCTCCTCCGGCGCCTTGTCGATCTCGTCGAACGGCGTGTACGGGTTCAGGTCCGGGTACTGGTCGTGCAGGACCTTGGTGATGGCCGCCGTCAGCGTCGTCTTACCGTGGTCGATGTGACCAATGGTGCCGATGTTGACGTGCGGCTTAGTCCGCTCGAACTTCGCCTTCGCCACTGGTGTCCTCCTGTGGACTGTTTGGTTCGTACGCCCGGCGCGCCGTTCGGCGCTTAGGACTCTGTCGACAGCCTTTCCGGCCTTTCGGCCGGAGAGCTTCTCGTGGGTTCTGCGGCGATGAAGCCTACAGGCCCGGTCTCACGCAGCCCTACCGCGGTGGTCGCGGGCGGGGAGAGCCCTCCCGCGACCACTCACGGTCATCGGCTCAGGTGAGTGTCACTCACCCGTCGCCTTGGCGATGATCTCCTTGGCCACGTTGGTCGGAACCTCGGCGTAGGAGTCGAACTGCATGCTGTAGCTAGCCCGGCCCTGGGTCTTCGACCGCAGGTCGCCGACGTAGCCGAACATCTCCGACAACGGCACCAGGGCGCGGACGACGCGGGCACCGCCGCGCTCCTCCATCGCCTGGATGATGCCGCGGCGGGAGTTGAGGTCGCCGATGACGTCACCCATGTTCTCCTCAGGAGTGGTGACTTCAACGGCCATCATCGGCTCGAGCAGCGCCGGGTCGGCCTTGCGAGCCGCCTCCTTCAGCGCCATCGAACCAGCGATCTTGAACGCCATCTCGGACGAGTCGACCTCGTGGTACTGACCGTCCACCAGCGTCAGCTTGACACCCACCAGCGGGAAGCCGGCGAGGATGCCGTACTGCATCGCGTCCTGGGCACCCGCGTCCACCGAGGGGATGAACTCCCGGGGGATGCGGCCACCGGTGACGGCGTTCGCGAACTCGTAGGTCGGCGAGTCGTTGTCCAGCGGCAGCGGCTCCAGGCTGATGATGACCCGAGCGTACTGGCCGGAACCACCGGTCTGCTTCTTGTGGGTGTACTCGACCTTCTCCACCGCGCGGCGGATGGTCTCGCGGTAGGCCACCTGCGGCTTACCGATGTTGGCCTCGACGTTGAACTCGCGGCGCATCCGGTCGACCAGGATGTCCAGGTGCAGCTCACCCATGCCGGAGATGACCGTCTGACCGGTCTCCTCGTCCAGCTTGACGCGGAAGGTCGGGTCCTCCTCGGCCAGCCGCTGGATGGCGGTGCTGAGCTTCTCCTGGTCAGCCTTGGTCTTCGGCTCGATGGCGACCTCGATGACCGGCTCCGGGAAGGTCATCGACTCGAGGATGACCGGGTTCGCCGGGTCGCACAGGGTGTCACCGGTGGTGGTCTGCTTCAGACCCTGGACCGCGATAATGTCGCCAGCCTTGGCGGAGCTGCGCTCCTCCCGCTTGTTGGCGTGCATCTGGTAGATCTTGCCGATCCGCTCCTTGCGGTCCTTCGTGGAGTTGACCACCTGAGCGCCGGACTCGACCACACCGGAGTACACCCGGACGTAGGTCAGCTTGCCGAGGTGCTTGTCGGTCTGGATCTTGAACGCCAGCGCGGAGAACGGCTCCGAGGTGGAGGGCTTCCGCTGCATCGGGGTCTCACCGTCGGTCGCGGTGCCCTCGATCGCCGGAACGTCCAGCGGCGACGGCAGGTAGTCGACCACGGCGTCCAGCATCGGCTGGATGCCCTTGTTCTTGAACGCCGAGCCGCAGAGCACCGGGTTGGCCTTGCCGGCGATGGTGGCCCGCCGGATGGCGGCCTTGATCTCCTCGACGGAGATCTCCTCGCCCTCCAGGTACCGCTCCATCACCGCGTCGTCGACGTCGGCCAGGGTCTCCATCAGCTTCTCGCGCCACTCGGCCGCGGCGTCGGCCAGCTCGGCCGGGATCTCCTCGACCGCGTAGTCCTCGCCCTTCTTGGTCTCCCCGCGCCAGGTGAGGGCGCGCATGCCGATCAGGTCGACGACGCCGATGTGCTCGGCCTCGGTCCCGATCGGAATCTGGAGCACCAGCGGGGTGGCGTTCAGCCGGTCGATCATCATCTGCACGCAGCGGAAGAAGTCGGCACCGGTCCGGTCGAGCTTGTTGACGAAGCACATCCGCGGGACGTTGTACTTGTCCGCCTGACGCCAGACGTTCTCCGTCTGCGGCTCCACGCCGGCGACGCCGTCGTACACGGCGACCGCACCGTCCAGCACCCGCAGCGACCGCTCCACCTCGACCGTGAAGTCGACGTGGCCGGGCGTGTCGATGATCTGGATCGTGTGGCCCTTCCACTCCGCCTTGGTGGCGGCGGAAGTGATGGTGATACCGCGCTCCTGCTCCTGCTCCATCCAGTCCATGACGGCAGCGCCCTCGTGGACCTCACCGATCTTGTACGTGATACCGGTGTAGAACAGGATCCGCTCGGTGGTAGTGGTCTTACCGGCATCGATGTGCGCCATGATGCCGATGTTGCGTACGTTGGCGAGCGCGTCTGCGGCGGCCACTTCAATCCCTACTTATCGTCGTCTCGACTCAACTGGTGGCGGTTCCGGCGCCTGGTGGGCGCCGGAACCAGGGTGTTACCAGCGGTAGTGCGCGAAGGCCTTGTTGGACTCGGCCATCTTGTGCGTGTCCTCGCGCCGCTTGACGGCGGCACCGAGGCCGTTGCTCGCGTCCAGCAGCTCGTTCATCAGCCGCTCGACCATGGTCTTCTCACGACGGGCGCGCGAGTAGGTCACCAGCCAGCGCAGACCGAGGGTGGTCGCACGGGCGGGCCGGACCTCGACCGGAACCTGGTAGGTCGCGCCACCGACACGGCGGCTGCGTACCTCGAGGGTCGGCTTCACGTTGTCCATCGCCCGCTTGAGGGTCACGACGGGGTCGGTGCCGGACTTCTCGCGGCAGCCCTCCAGGGCCGCGTACACGATGCTCTCGGCGAGCTGACGCTTACCGCGCAGCAGAATCTTGTTCACCAGCTGGGTGACCAGCGGCGAGTTGTACACCGGGTCAGCGACCAGCGGCCGCCGCGGAGCGGGTCCCTTACGCGGCATGTCAGCTCTTCTCCTTCTTCGCGCCGTAGCGGCTGCGCGCCTGCTTACGGTTACGAACGCCCTGGGTGTCCAGCGAGCCGCGGACGATCTTGTAACGCACGCCCGGCAGGTCCTTCACACGACCGCCACGGACGAGCACGATCGAGTGCTCCTGGAGGTTGTGCCCGACGCCCGGGATGTAGGCGGTCACCTCGATCTGGCTGCTGAGCTTGACACGAGCGACCTTGCGCAGCGCCGAGTTCGGCTTCTTCGGGGTGGTGGTGTACACGCGGGTGCACACGCCGCGCCGCTGGGGGGACCCCTTCAGCGCAGGGGTCTTCGTCTTGGTCGTCTTGGCCTGGCGGCCCTTTCGGACCAACTGCTGAATGGTGGGCACCGGGTTTCTCCGCTCCCTTCGGCCGCTGCGAAGCGACCGCGCCGTCTGCTCGTTAGCCGGCCTGATGGACGGCTCTCCTACCTTCCAACCGGGGCCACCTGGCGGGGTCCCAGCACCCGCGGTCGGGCGTGTCGCCCGGGTCGCGGTCCCGGCGTCCGGCGCTCGCGCGCTACCGGGTCTGTCACCGGCACGCGGGTCGCCCCGAACCGGCTCTTTGGCTTGTTCCGTGCCATCGCTCGATTTCCGGAACACCGGCTCCAGCGCACGCACGAGTTGCCCGGGCTGGCCCGGGCACAAGAGGAAAGGGTACCTACCACAGCCGCCCAGGTCAAAACGGAGTGGTCCGCCGAACCACGCCACCGCGGCCGTCGGGGTCCGTCCCGCCTGCGCACCCCTGATGGGCACCTAACGAACACAAGTGTACCGGCTTCCCAGGCGTACGGCCCGCCAGCCCCGTGAGCCCGCCACCACCCCACGTTCACCGCTCATCCCGAGCCGGACACCGATGCCACTCGCAGCACGATCAGAACATTCGATCGACTTCCCCCGCCGGTCGCCCCGGTGCCGGCGCACGTCCGTCCGGCTCGGAACGGCGCGAGCGGTGACGGGGGTCACCCGTGGCACGCGGCGAGAAGTGTGCCTCGGGTGGGGGTCCGAATCCGCCGCCCTTACCGGCGCCGTTCCCGGCCCCGGCGAGGACCCGAATTCTCGCCGGCGGTCAGCTCAGCGAGAGCAGCAGCGCCAGCCCCAGCCCGATCAGGGAGAGCACCAGTCCGGCCCCGCCACAGCTGATCCCGGACACGGCCAGCCCCCGGCCGGTGAACCGTACGGCCGGCGGCGGCAGCGGCCGGCGGATCTGCCGCAGCGCCAGCATCCCGGCGGCGAAAGCACCGGCCCCGGTGAGTACGCCGAGCAGGGCGAACGCACCGGCCGCCCAGACGCCCGTCCAGCTGCTCCCGGTCACGCCGAAGCAGATGACCAGGACCGACACGAGGATCGAGGCGATGCCCGCCACCAGCGCACCGACCGCCAGCCCGGAGGTGACCGGCGGTACGTCCAGGTGCACCACCCCGAACGGGGTGCCGGCCACCGGCTCCACCCGCTTCGGAGCCAGCGGCTGGGCGTCGGTGGGCGGCGGCACGCGCGGAACCGGCGGAGCACCCCAGCTCGGCGCTCCCGGCGCGGCCCCGCTCGGTCCTCCCGGCGCACCCCACGGGCCGGGCCCGGCATGTGTCGGCGCACCCCAAGCGGCGGGACCGGGCGGGACACCCGGGCCGGGCGAAACCGGCGCACCCCATTGGGGCAGCCCTTGACCGGGCGTCCCCGGAGAACCCCAACCGGGCGCAGGCGCACCCCAACCGGGCGGCCCGGAGGGCCCACCCTGACCTGCCGACGCCGGCGCACCCCAGCCAGGCTGCGCGGGCTGACCTGCCGACGCCGGCGCACCCCAGCCAGGCTGCGCGGGCTGACCTGCCGACGCCGGCGCACCCCAGCCGGGCTGCGCGGCGGGCGGGTCCGAAGCCCAGGGATTCTGCGGCGAGTCGGCCGACGGTGCCCCGGATCCGGCGTGCCCGGACGCATCGGCGTCGTCCGGGAGGTCGGACGACCGCGGATGGTCATCCGACGGGGGCCGCGCCGGTTCCGTCACGAGTGCCTCCTCCTGGACTTCGGCCGCCACCGACGCGACGGACAGGAGCCAGGCTACCGCCGGGGCCGGTGCCGTCCGCGCCCGAGCGCGGACCCCTCCCCCGGATCAGTCGACGTTCGGCGGGTAGTCGTGCCCGATCGGCGCGTGGGCCAGCCGGACCACCGCGATAACCGCCAGTGCCACCACGGCGAACGCTGCGAGCAGCAGCCCGGTCCAGGCCAACCGCTCCCCCCGCCGTAGCCACATGGCGCCGGTGAGGAACCCACCCGAGGCGTACGCCTCACGACGCGCCTGCCGGGAGAGTTGCAGCGCCACGGTGGCCGGCACGATCCCGCCGATGAAGAGGCCGGTCAGCGCGGCGATCAGTCCGAGCGCGAACACCGCCCGGGTCTTCGTGGCGCGGACCGGCTCAGGGTCGAGCGGATGGCGCGGCCCCTGCTGGGCGACGGGCACCCGGTCCGGCGCGGTGGTCATGGTCCCCATCATGCCCCGGTCGGCGCGGCACCGTGACCTCAGCCGCCGGCCCGGTAGTTCCGACCGGCCCGGCCGACGCTCGGTTCCCACCGGCGGGAGCCGCCACCGGGGGCACGGTCAGCCGGTCGGCGCGGACCAGCAGCAGCGCGGCCAGGACCACCACCACCGCCTCGGTGAGCAGCAGCACCCGGTACAGCAACATCACCGCGCAGATCAGCCAGACCTGGTCCGGGCTCCGCACGGCGAGTAGCGGCAACAGGACGACCGCCCCGGCGAGGTTCGTCGCCACCAGCAGCCGACCCCGGCGCAGCCGGTCGGCGAGCAGACCGGCCAGCGGCGCGAGCAGTGCGGGCAGGGCCAGGAACAGGAAGGTCAGGCCGGCCGCCCCGTCGCTGCCGGTCAGATCCTTCACCCAGATGCCGCAGGCCAGCAGCATCGCGCTGTCACCGATAAGGGAGAGGGTCTGCGCGGCCAGGTAGCGCCGGGCCCGCCGGTCAGCGAGGAGTCGTCGGGTCGACATCGGACGCCTCCGGCGGCTGGACGGGGTAGCCGAAGAAGAGCAGTTCCACCGGAAGCGCGTCGGCCGGGCGGCTGCCCGGGTCGGTGCGCCGCGTGTCGAAGCGGGCGGTGAGGTCGGCGACGAGATTTCGGTACGCGGTGACGAACTCGGTCAGTTCCGCCGCGGTGAGATGGAAGAGGTGCTGCTGGCCGGTGCCCGCCGAATACCACTGGGGTGGGTAGGTGGAGGCGTCGTCGACGAATCGACGCAGCCGCTGGAAGTACCTGTCGAGCAGTACCCGGTCGAGCGCCTGGGAGGCCCGGGTCCAGTCCGGGTCCTCCGGCCGGGCGGGGGCGGACCAACCACGCCGGGTCAGCCGCCAGGGCCGGGCCCGGCCGCGCCCCCCACCGGCCTCCTCCACGAAGCCGTAGCGGGCGAGCTGGCGCAGGTGGAAGGAACAGGTCGTCGAGCTCTCCCCGATCAGCTCGCCGGCTTGGGTGGCGGTCAGGGGGCCGGCGTCGAGAGAGTCTTCTTCACATGGTGCACCACCAGAAACGACGAGGCCCCCGGCGGATGCCGGGGGCCTCGTCGTGCGTGCTGTTTAGCGGTACGACCCGAAGTCGAAGTCGTCCAGCGGCACTGCCTGCCCGCTGGCCGGCCCGAAACCGTAGTCGGTCTCCGGGTAGCCGGTCATCGAGTAGACCTTGGCCTTCGCCTCCTCGGTCGGCTCGACCCGGACGTTGCGGTACTTGCTGATGCCCGTACCGGCCGGGATGAGCTTACCGATGATCACGTTCTCCTTGAGGCCGATCAGCGAGTCGCTGCGGGCGTGGATCGCCGCGTCCGTCAGCACCCGGGTGGTCTCCTGGAAGGAGGCCGCCGACAGCCAGGAGTCAGTGGCCAGCGAGGCCTTGGTGATACCCATCAGCACCGGACGACCCGCCGCGGGCTCGCCGCCCTCGGAGACGAGTCGGCGGTTCTCCGACTCGAAGAGCGCCCGGTCGACCAGCACACCCGGCAGGAACTCGGTCGAGCCGGAGTCGATGACCGTCACCCGCTTGAGCATCTGGCGGATGATGATCTCGATGTGCTTGTCGTGGATGAGCACACCCTGCGAGCGGTAGACCTCCTGGACCTCCTGGGTCAGGTGGACCTGGACCGCGCGCGGGCCGAGGATGCGCAGCAGCTCGTGCGGGTCGATGGTGCCCTCGGTCAGCTTCTCGCCGACCTCGACGTGGTCACCGTCGTGGGCCCGCAGCTTCACCCGCTTCGAGATCTTGTCGTAGACGATCTCGTCGCTGCCGTCGTCCGGGATCACGATGATCTTCCGCGACCGCTCGCCGTCCTCGATCCGGATCCGGCCCGGGGTGTCGGCGATGGGCGCCTTACCCTTCGGGACCCGAGCCTCGAAGATCTCCTGGACACGGGGCAGACCCTGGGTGATGTCCTCACCCGCGACACCACCGGTGTGGAAGGTACGCATCGTCAGCTGCGTACCCGGCTCACCGATGGACTGGGCGGCGATGATGCCGACGGCCTCACCGATGTCGACCGACTTGCCGGTCGGCAGCGAACGGCCGTAGCAGGCCGCGCAGACGCCCAGCTTCGACTCGCAGGTGAGCACGCTGCGCACCCGGACGGTCTCCACCCCGGCCGCGACGATCTTGTCGACGCCGATCGAGTTGATGTCCTGACCCCGCTCGGCGACGACGGTGCCGTCCGGCCCCTTGATGTCGTCGGCGAGGGTCCGGGCGTGCACGCTGGTCTCGGCGTGCGTGTGCACGACCAGCTTGCCGTCGATCCGCTCGCCGATCTGCATCGGGATGGCCCGGTCGGTGCCGCAGTCCTCCTCGCGGATGATGACGTCCTGCGACACGTCCACCAGACGACGGGTCAGGTAACCCGAGTCGGCGGTACGCAGCGCGGTGTCGGCGAGACCCTTACGGGCACCGTGCGTGGAGATGAAGTACTCCAGCACGGAGAGACCCTCCCGGTACGACGCCTTGATGGGTCGCGGGATGATCTCACCCTTCGGGTTGGCCACCAGACCACGGATCGCCGCGATCTGCCGGAGCTGGAGCAGGTTACCGCGAGCACCCGAGTTGATCATCTTCCACAGCGGGTTCTCCTGCGGCAGCGCGGTGTCCATCTCCTTGGCGACCTCGTTGGTCGCCTTGGTCCAGATCTCGATGAGCTCGCCGCGACGCTCCTCGGCGGTCATCAGACCACGCTGGTACTGCTTGTCGATCCGGTCGGCTTCCTTCTCGTACCGCTCCAGGATCTCCGCCTTGCGCGGCGGAGCGATGACGTCCTCCATGCCGATCGTCACGCCGGACCAGGTCGCCCAGTGGAAACCGGCCTCCTTGAGCCCGTCGAGGGTGGCCGCGAGGGCCACCTTCGGGAAGCGCTCGGCGAGGTCGTTGACGATCGCGGAGAGCTGGCCCTTGCGGATCTCGTAGTTCACGAAGCGGTAGCCCGGGGGCAGCGTCTCGTTGAACAGGACCCGGCCGAGGGTGGTCTCCACGGTCACGGTCTCGCCCTCGGACCAGCCCTCGGGCGCGACCCACGGCTCGGCGCCGGCGCCGTTGTCGACCCCGACGATGCCCCGCAGCCGGATCTTCACCGGAGCCTGCAGGTGCAGCTCGCCGTTGTCGTACGCCATCCGCGCCTCGGCGTCCGAGCTGAACGCCCGGCCCGCACCCTTCTCATCGGTGGTGAGGTGGGTGAGGTGGTAGAGACCGATGACCATGTCCTGGGTGGGCATGGTGACCGGCTTGCCGTCGGCCGGCTTGAGGATGTTGTTCGACGACAGCATGAGGATCCGCGCCTCGGCCTGGGCCTCGGCGGACAGCGGCACGTGGACCGCCATCTGGTCACCGTCGAAGTCCGCGTTGAACGCGGTGCAGACCAACGGGTGGATCTGGATGGCCTTACCCTCGACCAGCTGCGGCTCGAAGGCCTGGATGCCCAGCCGGTGCAGGGTGGGCGCCCGGTTGAGCAGCACCGGGTGCTCGCCGATGACCTCTTCCAGCACGTCCCACACGACCGGGCGCTGCCGCTCGACCATCCGCTTGGCGGACTTGATGTTCTGCGCGTGGTTGAGGTCCACCAGCCGCTTCATCACGAACGGCTTGAACAGCTCCAGGGCCATCTGCTTGGGCAGACCGCACTGGTGCAGCTTGAGCTTCGGGCCGACCACGATCACCGAACGGCCGGAGTAGTCGACGCGCTTGCCCAGCAGGTTCTGGCGGAACCGGCCCTGCTTGCCCTTGAGCATGTCGGACAGCGACTTCAGCGGACGGTTACCCGGGCCGGTGACCGGCCGGCCGCGGCGACCGTTGTCGAACAGCGCGTCGACGGCCTCCTGCAGCATCCGCTTCTCGTTGTTGACGATGATCTCGGGCGCGCCGAGGTCGATCAGCCGCTTGAGGCGGTTGTTCCGGTTGATCACCCGGCGGTACAGGTCGTTCAGGTCGGAGGTCGCGAAGCGGCCACCGTCCAGCTGCACCATCGGACGCAGGTCCGGCGGGATGACCGGCACGCAGTCCAGCACCATGCCGAGCGGCGAGTTGCGGGTGTTCAGGAACGCCGAAACGACCTTGAGTCGCTTGAGCGCCCGGATCTTCCGCTGGCCCTTGCCGGTACGGATGGTCTCGCGGAGGCTCTCCGCCTCGGCGTCGAGATCCATGTTCTGCACCAGGGCCTTGATCGCCTCGGCGCCCATGGCACCCGTGAAGTACTCGCCGAACCGGTCCCGCAGCTCGCGGTAGAGCAGCTCGTCGGTGACCAGCTGCTTCGGCTCGAGCTTGCGGAAGGTGTCCAGCACCTCGTCGAGGCGGTCGATCTCGCGCTGGGCCCGGTCGCGGATCTGGCGCATCTCGCGCTCTCCGCCCTCCTTGACCTTGCGCCGGACGTCCGCCTTGGCACCCTCGGCCTCCAGCTCGGCCAGGTCGGCCTCGAGCTTGGCGGCCCGCTTCTCGATCTCCGAGTCACGGCTGTTCTCGGACTGCCGCTTCTCGGCCAGGATCTCGTTCTCGATCGTCGAGAGGTCGCGGTGACGCGCCTCGGTGTCCACGCTCGTCACGACGTACGAGGCGAAGTAGATGATCTTCTCGAGGTCCTTGGGGGCGAGGTCCAGCAGGTAGCCCAGCCGGCTCGGCACGCCCTTGAAGTACCAGATGTGGGTGACCGGAGCGGCCAGCTCGATGTGGCCCATCCGCTCACGGCGGACCTTGGACCGGGTCACCTCGACGCCGCAGCGCTCGCAGATGATGCCCTTGAACCGGACCCGCTTGTACTTACCGCAGTAGCACTCCCAGTCCCGCTGCGGACCGAAGATCTTCTCGCAGAAGAGCCCGTCCTTCTCCGGCTTCAGGGTGCGGTAGTTGATCGTCTCCGGCTTCTTGACCTCGCCGTGCGACCACTGACGGATGTCGTCGGCGGTCGCCAGCCCAATTCGCAACTCGTCGAAAAAGTTGACGTCGAGCACGTTATATATCCCTCACACGTCGCTTGTTGCGCCAGCAGCTCACCGGGGTCGGGTCCCGGGGGCGGTCGCCCGCCCCCGGGACCTCGACGTCACACTTCCTCGACCGAGCTCGGCTCGCGCCGGGACAGGTCGATGCCCAGCTCCTCGGCGGCCCGGAACACCTCGTCGTCGGTCTCACGCATCTCCAGGGCCACACCGTCGCTGGAGAGCACCTCGACATTGAGGCAGAGCGACTGCAGCTCCTTGAGCAGCACCTTGAACGACTCCGGGATGCCCGGCTCCGGGATGTTCTCGCCCTTGACGATGGCCTCGTAGACCTTCACCCGGCCGAGAACGTCGTCGGACTTGATCGTCAGCAGCTCCTGCAGGGCGTACGCGGCACCGTAGGCCTGCATCGCCCAGCACTCCATCTCACCGAAGCGCTGGCCACCGAACTGCGCCTTACCACCCAGCGGCTGCTGCGTGATCATCGAGTACGGACCGGTCGACCGAGCGTGGATCTTGTCGTCGACCAGGTGGTTGAGCTTCAGGATGTAGACGTAGCCGACCGCGATCGCGTCCGGGATCGGCTCGCCGGAGCGACCGTCGAACAGCCGCGCCTTGCCGCTGCGGCCGATCAGCTGCTTGCCGTCCCGGTTGGGCAGGGTCGACTCGAGCAGACCGGAGATCTCCTCCTCGCGGGCACCGTCGAAGACCGGGGTGGCCACGTTGGTGTCCGGCTCGGACTCGTCAGCGCCGATCGCCTTGAGCTGCCGCTTCCACTCCTCGTCCTCGCCCTCGACCTTCCAGCCGGTCTTGGCCACCCAGCCGAGGTGCGTCTCCAGCACCTGGCCGATGTTCATCCGGCTCGGCACACCCAGCGGGTTGAGCACGATGTCGACCGGGGTGCCGTCCTCGAGGAACGGCATGTCCTCGATCGGGAGGATCTTGGAGATGACGCCCTTGTTGCCGTGACGGCCGGCGAGCTTGTCGCCGTCCTGGATCTTCCGCTTCTGGGCGACGTAGACCCGGACCAGCTCGTTGACGCCCGGGGGCAGCTCGTCGCCGTCCTCCCGGGAGAAGGTACGCACGCCGATGACCGTGCCGGTCTCACCGTGCGGCACCTTCAGCGAGGTGTCCCGAACCTCACGCGCCTTCTCACCGAAGATCGCGCGGAGCAGCCGCTCCTCCGGGGTCAGCTCGGTCTCACCCTTCGGAGTGACCTTGCCGACCAGGATGTCGCCGGGGACGACCTCGGCGCCGATCCGGATGATGCCGCGCTCGTCGAGGTCGGCGAGCATCTCCTCGCTGACGTTCGGGATGTCGCGGGTGATCTCCTCCGGGCCGAGCTTGGTGTCCCGGGCGTCGACCTCGTGCTCCTCGATGTGGATCGAGGTGAGCACGTCCTGCTGCACGAGGCGCTGCGACAGGATGATCGCGTCCTCGTAGTTGTGGCCCTCCCAGGTCATGAACGCCACGAGCAGGTTGCGCCCGAGCGCCATCTCGCCCTCGTCGGTGCACGGACCGTCGGCGATGACCTGGCCGGCCTCGACGCGGTCGCCCTCGAAGACCACCGGCTTCTGGTTGACGCAGGAGCCGGCATTGGAGCGGCGGAACTTGTGCAGCAGGTACGTCCGGCGGTGGCCGTCGTCCTGGTGCACGGTGATGTAGTCGGCGCAGAGATCCTCGATCACACCACCGACCTCGGCGACCACCACGTCACCGGCGTCGACGGCGGCCCGGTACTCCATGCCCGTACCGACCAGCGGCGACTCGGCCTTGACCAGCGGCACCGCCTGGCGCTGCATGTTCGCGCCCATGAGCGCGCGGTTGGCGTCGTCGTGCTCGAGGAACGGGATCATCGCCGTCGCGACCGAGACCATCTGCCGCGGCGAGACGTCCATGTAGTCCACGGCCCCCGGGGCGACGTCCTCGGTCTCGCCGCCCTTACGGCGGACCAGGACGCGGTCCTCGGCGAAGGAACCGTCGGCCTTCAGCGGCGCGTTGGCCTGCGCCTTGACGTACCGGTCCTCCTCGTCCGCGGTCAGGTAGTCGACCTGGTCGGTGACCCGACCGTCGACGACCTTCCGGTACGGCGTCTCGATGAAGCCGAACGGGTTGACCCGGGCGAAGGTGGAGAGCGCGCCGATCAGACCGATGTTCGGGCCTTCCGGCGTCTCGATCGGGCACATCCGGCCGTAGTGGGACGGGTGCACGTCACGGACCTCGAAGCCGGCCCGCTCCCGGGACAGACCACCCGGGCCGAGCGCGCTCAGCCGGCGCCGGTGGGTCAGGCCCGCCAGCGGGTTGGTCTGGTCCATGAACTGGGACAGCTGCGACGTACCGAAGAACTCCTTGATCGCCGCCACGACCGGACGGATGTTGATCAGGGTCTGCGGCGTGATCGCCTCGACGTCCTGGGTGGTCATCCGCTCGCGGACGACCCGCTCCATGCGGGACAGGCCGACCCGAACCTGGTTCTGGATCAGCTCGCCGACCGTACGCAGGCGCCGGTTGCCGAAGTGGTCGATGTCGTCGGCCTCGTAGCCGTCCTCACCGGCGTGCAGCCGGCAGAGGTACTCCACGGTGGCGACGATGTCGTCCTCGGTCAGCGTGCCGGTGGTGATCGGCACGTCGATCTCGAGCTTCTTGTTGAACTTGTACCGACCGACCTTGGCCAGGTCGTACCGCTTCGGGTTGAAGAAGAGGTTGTCGAGCAGCGTCTGCGCGTTCTCACGCGTCGGCGGCTCGCCAGGGCGGAGCTTGCGGTAGATGTCGAGCAGCGCCTCGTCCTGGCCGGCGATGTGGTCCTTCTCGAGCGTGGTCATCATCAGCTCGGACCAGCCGAACCGCTCACGGATCTGCTCGTTCGACCATCCGATGGCCTTGAGCAGGACCGTGACGGCCTGCCGGCGCTTACGGTCGATGCGGACGCCGACCGTGTCGCGCTTGTCGATGTCGAACTCCAGCCAGGCACCCCGACTCGGGATGACCTTGACACTGGAGAGGTCGCGGTCGGAGGTCTTGTCCGGCTGCTTGTCGAAGTACACGCCCGGGGACCGGACGAGCTGGCTCACCACGACACGCTCGGTGCCGTTGATGATGAAGGTGCCCTTCGGCGTCATCATCGGGAAGTCACCCATGAACACCGTCTGGCTCTTGATCTCGCCAGTGGTGTTGTTGGTGAACTCCGCCGTCACGAAGAGCGGGGCGCAGTAGGTGAGGTCCTTCTCCTTGCACTCCTCGATCGAGGCCTTGACCTCGTCGAAGCGCGGAGCGGAGAAGGAGAGCGACATGGTGCCGGAGAAGTCCTCAATGGGACTGATCTCGTCGAGGATCTCCGCGAGACCCGAGCGTGCGTGCGGGTCGTCCGACGACCGGCCCTGCCAAGCCTCGTTGCCGACCAGCCAGTCGAAGGACTCGGTCTGGATGGCGAGGAGGTTGGGGACCTCGAGGTGTTCGGTGATCCTGCCGAACGAAACTCGGCGGGGAGCGAATGCGCTCGACGTACGACTGGTCTTCGCAGGGCGGGAAGCTGCCAAGATGCGTCCTTCCGAGGACCGGTGCTGCAGAACGGCTGATACGCGTGCACTCCAATGACCCCACCAGAAATATCCGCAAACGGACATTTCCGAGCAGGGGTCAAGTCGGAAGGCAGCGCAAACTAGCAGTGTAGCCGAGAGGCTAACCGCTGTCCAGCCCACTCCGGCAGGTCATTGCGGAACGTGCTCCGGGACCCGTGGAAACCGGGTGAACCGGGCCGCTCGGAACGCAATGTCCCTGCCGAGCCGCTCGGGTGCCGCGGCCGATGATGCTGCCGCTTCGTTACCCGACTGGTGGCCGTCGCAAGCGCGGAAGGTCTTGCTGGTGTCAGCGTGCCTGGCGGCCCATGGTCGCGTCAAGGGGCGGCCCTCCGGCTCGCCGTGTCTTTCCCGCCGGCCCACCGGGCAACCCGCCACCATCGCGCCACGCCGTACTGATGGACGCCCTGCTCAACCCGCTGCTGGCGGAGCGACCAACGCGACGGGCGGCGATCCGCTGTCGGATCGCCGCCCGCCGTAGCGCGATATGTGCCCCGGCTCACGTGAGCCGGACGCGCGAGGTAATGCTCAGGTCACTTGAGGGTGACCTTGGCGCCCTCGCCCTCGAGCTTGGCCTTGGCCTTGTCGGCGGTCTCCTTGTTGACCTTCTCCAGGACCGGCTTCGGCGCGCCCTCGACCAGGTCCTTGGCCTCCTTGAGGCCCAGGCCGGTCAGCTCACGCACGACCTTGATGACCTGGATCTTCTTGCCACCGTCGGCGTCGAGGATGACGTCGAACTCGTCCTTCTCCGGCTCGGCCTCGGCGGCAGCGCCACCGGCACCCGGGGCCGCGGCGGCCATGGCCACCGGAGCGGCGGCGGTGACCTCGAAGGTCTCCTCGAACTGCTTCACGAACTCGGAGAGCTCGATCAGCGTCATCTCCTTGAACGCGTCGAGCAGCTCGTCGGTGCTGAGCTTCGCCATGTCTGGCGTCCTTTCCTGAATGTTTTATCTGAAGACGTGGTGCGCCGGGAGGCCTCAGGCCGCCTCGGCGCCTTCCTTCTCGCGCTTGTCCTGCAGGGCGGCCGCCAGACGCGCGGTCTGGGCGAGCGGGGCCTGGAACAGGGCCGCGGCCTTGCTCAGGTTGCCCTTCATCGCGCCAGCCAGCTTCGCCAGCAGCACCTCACGGGACTCCAGGTCGGCGAGCTTCGTGACCTCGGCCGCGGAAATGGCCTTGCCCTCGAAGACGCCGCCCTTGATGACGAGCTTCGGGTTGGCCTTCGCGAAATCGCGAAGCCCCTTCGCCGCCTCGACGACGTCGCCCGAAACGAAAGTCAGCGCGGTAGGACCGGTGAACAGCTCGTCGAGCCCGGAGATCCCCGCGTCGGCCGCGGCACGCTTGGCCAGCGTGTTCTTCGCGACCGTGTAGCTGGTCTCCTTGCCGAGCGAGCGCCGCAGCTCGGTGAGCTGGGAAACCGTCAGACCGCGGTACTCGGTCAGCACCGTGGCACCCGCGGCGCGGAAGCTCTCGGTCAGCTCGGCGACGGCCGTGGCCTTGTCGGCCCGGATCGGCTTGTCCGCCATGTCCCTCCTCTCTCGTTACTCGAGGCTGGTCGCCGTCGGGAGCAGGTGCTCACGACGGCGGCTCAGGAAGCGCGACAACGAGAAAAGCCCCGGCGCAGGGCGCACGGGGCGAGGGCTGGCGAACGCGGGCACGGTCGGCGGGCCGTGCTGCACTGCCGGTTTTCGCTTGCCGCCCTACGCGGGTCGCCCGTCATCGCGGGACCTTCGACCGTGCCGAGGCACGGTGACCAGCGGTCTCTGGGTGGAACTTCGTCGCAAGGTTACGCGACACATGGCGCGAGCAGCAAATCACCCGGCGCATGTGTGCCAGGTCACGCCCCCGGCCGGTGGGAAACCCGAACGCGCCGGTACCGTCCCGGCCGGGGCCCGGCACGGCCACGGTTCAGGCCCGCGACCGGCGCCACCAGAGGTAGCCGGCCAGGGCCACGGCGCTCCAGGCCACCGCCCAGCAGCTGAGCAGCGTGATCGTCGGCGCCGCGACCGCACCGGTCGTGGCCCGGGCGGTGGCCATGATCGGCGGCATCAGCCAGGGCACCGCCGAGCCGCTCAGGCCGAGCACGACCGTGCCGACCCCACCGAGGGCCAGCACGGCGACGCCGTACCCGGCGCTGCCCGTACAGGCCCGGCTGGCCAGCGCGCCGAGCAGCACCGCCGGTGGCAGGGCCAGCAGGTGTGCCCAGAGCCCCAGGGCGACACCGACACCCACGGACCGGCCACCCGGCTCGACCACGGTGGTGACCCCGCCGACCAGCCACGGGAAGGCCAGGGCGACGACGATCGTGCCGAGCCCCGCCGCAGCGGCGGCGAGCAAACCGGCCAACCGCTCCCGTGGCACCCCGACCACCACCTGCGCGAGGCGGCGCTGCCCGTCCGGCTCCACGTCCAGCAACAGCTTGGTCTGCCACGCCAGCACCGGGAAGAGGACCACCGCCGAGACGCCGTACGCCTCCGCCGGCTGGGCCCGGCCGCCGCCGTAGAGGATGCCGAGGGCCACCAGACCGGCGAGCAGCGGCGCTACCGCCCGCCCGGTACGCAGGAAGCCGGCCAGCCGGAGCCGGATCAGGGCGGTCATCGGCCGACCTGCCCATCCGGGTCGGCCGACCCCGCGGCGGCGGCGATCGACTCTGGCTCGGCAGCGTCCGGCTGCCCGGAGCCTGAGGACGACCCGCCCCCGGTGACCCCGAATTGATCAGTCGCCCCGGGTGGGTGCCCGGAGCCGGAACGAACGTCGGGACGTACGCCGCGCACCTGATGGCCCTCGGCACGCAGCCGGGCGACGGTGCCGGCGACCCGCGCGGCGGGCACCGCGATCTCGACCACCGCGTACGCCTGGTTCCCGGTCGGCGCCTCGTCGCTCACCACCCCGTCGGCGACCGCCCATCGGCGTGCGCCGGGCAGTCGTACGGTCTCCCCGCGGTGGTCGCTGACCAACACCGATCCCCCACCGGCGAGCACCTCGTCGATCAGCTCAGGGACCAGTTCGCGGGAGGCGGCGTCCAGCCCCTCCCAGGGCTCGTCGAGCACGAGCAGCCCCGGCGGGCGGAGCATGGCCTGGGCCAGGCCGACCTTCTGGGCCGTCCCCTTCGACAGCTCGGGCAGCCGGACCTGGCGGAACCGGGTGAGACCGAGACGTTCGATCCACTCGTCCACCGCGCGGCTCGCCTCGGCCTTCGTCAGGCCGGCCATCGCGCCCATCGCGGTCAGATAGTGCTCGACGTTGAACGGCTGGTCGGCGGGGAAGCGTTCCGGAACCCAGCCCACCCGGGCCGGACGTTCGACGACCCGCCCTCGCCCCGGACGCAGGACGCCGGCCGCCACCTGGAGGAGGGTCGACTTGCCGACCCCGTTGCGGCCCTGCACGACCGCCGCCTCCCCCGCACCGACGGCCACGTCCACGCCCCGCAACACCCATGGCCCCCGCCGGTGGTGCCGGAGCCAGACGTTCTCCAGTCGCATGTCGACGAGCCTGCCACATCGGAAACGCGAAGGGGCGCCGCCACAGCCGTGGCGACGCCCCTTACGGTCGGGGACTCAGGCCTCGGCCGAGCCCTCCTGGAGGTTCTTCACCACGTTCGGGTCGACCGGGACACCCGGGCCCATCGTGGTGGTGAGGACGACCTTCTTGAGGTACTTGCCCTTGGCCGCGGACGGCTTGGCCCGCAGCACCTCGTCCAGCACCGCCGCGTAGTTGTCGACCAGCTGCGCCTCGCTGAACGAGGCCTTGCCGATGATCAGGTGCAGGTTCGAGTGCTTGTCCACCCGGAAGGTGATCTTGCCGCCCTTGATGTCCTGGACCGCCTTGGTGACGTCCATCGTCACCGTGCCGGTCTTCGGGTTCGGCATGAGGCCGCGCGGGCCCAGGATCCGCGCGATCCGACCGATCTTGGCCATCTGGTCCGGCGTGGCGATCGCCGCGTCGAAGTCGAGCCAGCCCTCCTGAATCCGGGCGACCAGCTCGTCGGTACCCACCTCGTCGGCACCCGCCGCGGCGGCCTCCTCGGCCTTCGCGCCGGCAGCGAAGACGATCACGCGGGCGGTCTTACCGGTGCCGTGCGGCAGGTTGACCGTGCCGCGGACCATCTGGTCCGCCTTGCGGGGGTCGACGCCGAGGCGCATGGCGACCTCGACCGTGGCGTCGAACTTGACGTTGGTGGTGTCCTTGGCCAGCTTCACGGCCTCGGCGGGGGTGTAGAGCTTGGACCGGTCGATGACCTCGGCGGCCTTGCGGTAGCTCTTGCTGCGCTGCATGTTCTGGTTACTCCTGTGGTCTCTGGCGGGCCGCTTCCGCGTGCCCTCCCACGATCCGTACGGGTCGGTGCTGGCGAAATCAGTCGCTGACGGTGATGCCCATGGAGCGGGCGGTACCGGCGATGATCCGCTCGGCGTGGTCGAGGTCGTTCGCGTTGAGGTCGGCCATCTTCCGCTCGGCGATCTCGCGCACCTGGGCGCGGCTGACCGAGCCGACCTTCTGCGTGTGCGGGACGCCCGAGCCCTTCTGCACACCGGCGGCCTTGATCAGCAGCCGGGCGGCGGGCGGGGTCTTCAGCACGAAGGTGAAGGACCGGTCCTCGTACACGCTGATCTCGGCGGGGACGATGTCGCCCCGCTGCGACTCGGTCTGCGCGTTGTAGGACTTGCAGAACTCCATGATGTTCACGCCGTGCTGACCGAGCGCGGGGCCGACCGGCGGCGCCGGGGTGGCCTGGCCCGCCGGCAGCTGAAGCGTGAACGTCTTGACGAGCTTCTTCTTCGGAGGCATGTCTCTTCCTGGGGCTTGAACCGGATTGGTGCTCATCGGCACCGCCCTGCGGGCGCGCACGGTCAGCGCGGCGCGAGGCAGCGACGTTCAAGGGTAGCGCAGGCCCTGCTCCGCCCGTACGGCGAGGTCGAGCAGGAACGACCGCGCCGGCGGCGGGACGCTCCCCACCGCCGGCAACCGGACTCAGATCTTGGCGACCTGGTTGAAGTTCAGCTCGACCGGCGTCTCCCGGCCGAAGATCGACACCAGCACCTTGAGCTTCTGCTGGTCGGCGTTGATCTCACTGATCGTCGCCGGCAGCGACGCGAAGGCACCATCGGTGACGGTGACGGAGTCACCGACCTCGAAGTCGAGAACCTTGATCTCGGGCTTCGCCTTCTTCTGCTCGGTCTCGACCGCCGGAGCCAGCCACTTGAGCACCTCGTCGAGGGAGAGCGGCGCCGGCCGGTCGGCCCGGTCGGTGGCACCGACGAAACCGGTCACCCCGGGCGTGTTGCGCACGCATGAGTACGACTCGGCCGTCAGCTCCATCCGAACCAGGATGTAGCCCGGGAAGACCTTCGCCTGGACCTGGGACCGCTTGCCGTTCTTGACCTCGACCTCTTCCCGGGTCGGCACCTCGACCTGGTAGATGAAGTCCTCCATGTCGAGGCTGGTGATCCGGGTCTCGAGGTTCGTCTTGACCTTGTTCTCGTAGCCGGCGTAGGAGTGCACCACGTACCAGTCGCCCGGTGCGTAACGCAGCTTCTGGCGCAGCTCGGCGACCGGGTCGAACTCCTCGTCCGACGGGGCCTCGGTGGTCGGGATTTCCGGCTCGCTGGCGGCCTCGACCGACTCGTCGTTCGCCGCCGTCGCCACCGTGGACTGCTCGTCCGCGGGGCCGGCGGTCTCGTCGTACTCAGGCACGCTCGCTCACTTCCGTCACTATCGGCTGGTACAGCCGGTCAGCTGGGGTTGCCGAAGACCCACAGCACGCCCTTGGCGAAGCCGTAGTCCAGGACACCCACGATCGTCAACATCACCGCGACGAAGGTGACAACGACTGCCGTGTAGGTCAGCAACTCCTTGCGGGTCGGCCAGATGACCTTACGCAGTTCGGCCACGACCTCGCGGAAGAACCGGCCGATGCGGCCGAACAGGCCCACCCGGTCGGTCTCGGTCCGGGTCTTGGGCCGGCTGTCGGCCGACTCAGCCTTCGCGCGGGACCGCGTCGCGGTGCCGCCGCGGGAAACCGGCTCGTCCGCGTCGGTGGCGTCGTCGCCGGCAACGTCGTCGACGGTCTCGTCGTTCAGACGATCGTCGCCGGCATCCTCGCCGCGCCGCTTGCTCTCGGCCACTTCGCCCTCCGCGGGATCTCGGGTTCGCACGCCGGGCGGCGTGCGCGGCGCTGGTCACGCCGGCCGGGCCCAACCGTCCCGCGACGGGCCGCGGCCGGCGGATCGACCGGTGGCCCGATGCCTCCGAACCACCCCGCCGATGCCACCACCACGGGCCGGACGCCGCCTTACACGGCGGCGCGACCCACGGGAACGGTCAGGCCTGAGGCGCAGGGGTGACAGGACTTGAACCTGCAGCCTGCGGTTTTGGAGACCGCTGCTCTGCCAATTGAGCTACACCCCTGTGCGGCAACGCTCACCCCACTCGGCCCAGGACGGGTCGAGCAGGGGTCACTTGCCCCACGGCGGACCAGTGTACGGGTAGGCGGCCCACTTTCCCAACCGGTCCACCCATCGCGCGTCCGCGCCCCAGGTCGGCGCCCTACGAACGTCGGGTCAGCGCGACGTCCGGACGGTCGCCCGGGCCTGGGAGAGCACCTTGTCGCCGAGACAGGTGGCCGTGATGTCGAGCCGGGTGAGCCCGTCCTCGGTGACCTCGCGAACCACGGCCGTCACCTCGATCTCGGTGCCCTCGTCGTCGTCAGGCACCACGACGGGCCGGGTGAACCGGACCCCGTAGTCGACCACCGCGTCCGGCGCGCCGGCCCACTCCGCCAAGGCCCGGCCGACCAGGGCCATGGTGAACATGCCGTGCGCGATGACGCCGGGCAGCCCGACCTTGGTGGCGATCCGGTCGCTCCAGTGGATCGGGTTGAAGTCGCCCGAGGCGCCGGCGTAGCGGACCAGGTCCGCGCGGGTCACCCGGAACGTCCTGGCTGGCAGCTCCATGTCAGGCCTCCCCACGTACGACGAGCTTGGACCAGACCGCGACGACCGGCTCGCCGGCGACGGTGGCGATGTCGGTGCGGGTGGTCAGAAAGCCGTGCCCGCCGCGGTTGGTGATGTCCTCGATGGTGCTGACACAGACCAGTTCGTCTCCGGCCACCACCGGCCGGGTGTACGCGAACCGCTGATCGCCGTGCACGACGCGGCTGTAGTCGACGCCCACCGCCGGATCCTCGACGATCTGCTGGGTCGCGGCCATCGTCACCACGAAGGGAAAGGTGGGCGGGGCCACCACATCGGGGTGGCCGAGGGCACGAGCGGCCTCGGGGTCGTGATGGGCCGGGTCGGTGGCGCCGATGGCCGTGGCGAACTCGCGGATCTTCTCTCGGCCCACCTGGTAGGGGGCGGTCGGCGGGTACGTGCGGCCGACGTAGGACGGGTCCAGGGACATGCCGCGAACCTACACGTAAAGCACGAACGCCGACCCGAGCGGTCAGCCACGGCAGATGCCGCGCCGGCCGGTCAGATCGGCGATCGGATGGAGCTTGGAGCGGCCGGACAGAGCCGGCCGTGGGTCAGCGGGTCTCGCGGTGGACCGTGTGCCGACCGTCCCGGGGGCAGAACTTCTTCAGCTCGATGCGGTCCGGGTCGTTACGACGGTTCTTGCGCGTGATGTAGTTGCGCTCCTTGCACTCCACACACGCCAAAGTGATCTTCGGCCGGACATCGGTCGCCTTCGCCACGACGGAGTGCCTTCCTCGCTACGGTTACAACTACGACGCAACAGCGTACGCGCTGCTGACGCGGACATGCAAAGCGGGCGCCTGTGGCGCCCTTCTCACTGACCACCGGGAACACGCCCGGAGGACGAGAGTAGCGGTGGCCGGACTTGAACCGGCGACACAGCGATTATGAGCCGCTTGCTCTGCCATCTGAGCTACACCGCCGCGGTGGGTCAAGCGACCCCAGAGCCCCCTTACGGAATCGAACCGTAGACCTTCTCCTTACCATGGAGACGCTCTGCCGACTGAGCTAAGGGGGCCTGCGCGATCTCCCCGTGGGGCCGCGCAGAGGTAAGACTACACGGCCCGACCCGACACGGGAAATCGGATCCCCGCGGGCGAAGTTTCCGCAGGTCAGGGCACGACACGCAGCCGGGGAAGCTCACCACTGGTGATCGTCGCCGGGTCGACCTGCGCCCCGAACCACGCCTCCAGCCGCTCGTACGGCAGCGGGCGGCTGAAGAGGAAGCCCTGCCCGATCTCGCACCCGATGTCCTGAAGCAGCTCCAAGGTCAACTCGCTCTCCACCCCCTCGGCCACCACGGCCAGGCCGAACTGCTGCGAGAGGGTGACCACCGCGTTGACGATCGCCAGGTCCCCCGGGTCGGTCGCCATGCCCTGCACGAACGAGCGGTCGACCTTCACCTCGTGCACCGGCAGCCGGCGAAGATGCGCCAGGGACGAGTCGCCCGTACCGAAGTCGTCCACCGACAGCCGTACGCCCAGATCGCGGAGCCGGCGGAGGGTGGGGATGGGCCGCGCAGTGCCGTCGAGCACCCCGGCCTCGGTGACCTCCAGGGTGAGCCGCTGCGGCGGTACCCCGTACTCGTCGAGCAGCTCCCTGACCCGGTCGGGGAAGTGCTGGTCGTTGAGCGTACGCGGGGAGATGTTGACTGCCACGGAGAGCGGCTGGTCGGCCTGGGCCCAGTCCCGGCTACGCCGCAACCCCTCCCGGAGCACCAGCTCGGTGAGGCGGCCGAGCTGGCCGGTGTGCTCCGCCACGGCGACGAAGTCCTCCGGAGCGACCGTGCCGTGCGTCGGATGCTCCCACCGAGCCAGGCACTCGACGCCGACCAGACGCCGGCCCCGGAGGGTGACCTTGGGCTGGAAGTAGACCTCCAGCTTCCCCTCGTCCAGCGCCCGGCGCAGGTCACCGGCGAGGCCCAGCCGGCGCAGCGACCGAGACTCCAGCGCCGGGTTGAACAGCTGGACGCTGCCCGGGACCGCCTTCGCCGCGGTGGCGGCCAGGTCCACCCGTTGCAGCAGCGTCGCCGCGTCGCTGCCGTGATCCGGGTGCACGGCGACCCCGACCGCGGTGTCCACGTCCAGGGTGAGCGTGTCGAAGATCATCTCGTCCCGGATCTGCTCACGTAGCTGGGCGGCGAGCGCCAGTGCCTCGTCCGCGCTCTCCAGCCGCATGGTCACCAGGAACTCGTCGCCACCCGCCCGGCCGACCAGGGCCGACGACGGCGCGGACGCACGCAGCCGGGCGGCCACTTCGGCGAGGACCTTGTCGCCGGCCGCGTGCCCGAGGGACTCGTTCACCTGGCGCAGCCCGTCCACGTCGAAGAGGAGCAGCGCCACCACCTCGCCCGGCGCCCGGATCTTCACCGACTCCCCCAGGGCGTTGGTGATCCGCCGCCGGTTCGGCAGCTTGGTCAGCGCGTCGTGGTACGCGTCGTGCCGCAGCCGGTCGACCAGCCGGGAGTTCTCCAGCGCCACTGCGGCGTGCGCGGCCACCGTCTCGAAGATCGGGATGTCGCCCGGGGCGAAGTGGCCCACGTCGCTGAGTCGGTTCACCACCTCGATGGTGCCGATCACTGCCTGCCCGGAGCGCAGCGGCACGGCGATGACGTCCTTGACCTTGGAGTCACCGAGCGCCCGGCGGAGTTCAGGATCGCCCCGCAGCGCGCGGCCGAGGGCGATGGTCTGGCCGGTCTCGCGAGTGCGCTCCCGCAGCATCGCCGGCGTCTGCGCCACGTCCAGCAGGCCGCGGTCGTCGAGGCGGGCCGTCAGGAGGACCTCCGGGTGGCGGCCCTGGGCGGGCAGCCAGAGGGTCGCGTACTCGGCCTGCATGAGGGCGCGGATGCGGCCGAGCAGGGCGTCCGCGAGATTGCCTTCCTGCCCAGCCTCGGTCATGGCCCGGGTCAGGTCGTACATGTCGCCGAGCGTGCGGTGCTGCCGCAGGAACTGCGCGTACGACCGGTAGAGCAGGACGCCGGCAACGGCGAGCGCGAGCAGGAGAAGGGCCGACCACAGCGTGTTCACCAACGCAATGAGGATGAGCATCCCGATCGCGACGTTCAGCGCGGTCGTCAGGAAGACCTGCACGCCCATGCTCGCGGTCTCACGGGTGCCCTGCCAGCCCTGAAGGAGGCTGATCACGCCCACCACGGCAACCAGGCTGATGACCGAGTTGGCCGTGACTGCGGCAAAGAGGACCGTCCAGGTGCCCGGACCTACCCCTCCGAACGGCCGGGCGGGGGTCACCACCAGTCCGGCGACCGAGACCCCGGCGGCCACGCGCGCGACGTTGAACCAGAACTTCGGCGGCGCGTAGCCCCGGTGGATCTGCGTGGCGACCGCGGCCGCGGTCGCCACCAGCACCACGAGCACCGGCGGCAGCCGGTAGAGCGCCAGGACGAGTGGGATCTCGGTGAGGGTCACCACCACGGCCTGGCGGCGGAGCACGAAGCTGAGCGTCGGAATGCCTGCCGCGATCATGACCACGAACAGCACCACGGCTATCGGCCAGTGGGAGAGCTCGATGTTCGCGGACAGCGCGAGGATCAGACAGCCGACCAGCGCGACCCCGGCAAGCGGGGCCGTGATCAGCCAGGCGTGCTCCGTGGTCCGCCGCGGGACCTGCTTAGTCGACACCGCCTTGCTCCCTTGTCACCGGAGCTGCGGCGTCACCGGCCGAGGGCCGGCCGCAGTCATCTCGAAACGGAAACGCTGTGGCTCGCCGGAGCGCCCCACTCGATGTCGGCGGTCTGCACCTCCGCACCAATGGTGCCAAGAGCGACCGCGGCGAGGGCAGCGACTGCCAGCGACACGGCCCACAGCCGGCCAAATTTACGACCAGACATCTGAAACTCCTGTCGGCATGGGTGGTCAAGGGGGGGTGAAGGTTCCACGATCGTGCCACACACTCCGTGTACAGGAAAGCGGCGAGCCGCCCCGTCGGGCCAGTGGTTCCGTTCGTACCGCCCGGCCCGGGCGCGGCGCGCCAGATCAGAGCCCTGAGACACGTCCGAAGCTGATTCGGTTGACGTCGGTTACGACCTTCAACACATTTCGCCTAGACCGTTCGGAGCAGCCCGACGCATCCGGCCCGGCCACTGTCCGTCATGGTCACGAGCCCAGATGCCGCCTCCGCCACAACGACTCGGACATCGACCACCATAATCGGACGGGGCAACGGCGCGTCACGGACAATCCCGTCACTCCACGGAACCGATCGTCGACCCGGGCGCTGACCTGATTTCTACGACTATTCTCACGACAACGCCGACTGTCGCCAGGGATTGCCGCCAGCCCGACACAGACTCTTTCCGCTCACCTTGTTCGCGCTGGGCGTGGTGCTCGGCTGGACCCGCGCCGAGCTGCCAGCGTCGGCGTACTGCTCTGCCTGGGCGCGATTGCCGTCCCGACGAGCCGGTTCACCCGCAGGTCTGCTTGGGCGCAATCGCCTCCCCGATGAGCCGGATCAACCGCGAGGTGTCGATCGCGCATGTCGCCGACGTACTGCTGTTGCTGCCGTTCCTCTACCTGGGTGCGCGCGAGTGGGGACTGTGGGGTCGGTCGCGGAAGTCCGCGCCGTCGGCTCCCGGGGACTTGCCTGCGGTGACGGGCCGGACGCCGGACAGCCGCGCGTCGACCACGCCACGTGTGCGGTGACGGAGACGACGGCGAGGCTGCCCGGCGACACCAGGCATTACGTCAGATCGGTTCGATGGGCAGCCACAGCTCGCAGGTCGCGGTGCTGAAGTCGTCCGCTCGCTCGAGGATCGCGACGATCGAGGGCCCCGGCCGCAGACGCCACGGGTTGGCGGGGAACCACGCGGTCGCGGTCGCGGCCCAGGCCGTCTGGAGTGCCTGCGGGTGGGGCCCGGTGGTACGGAAGACCGCCCACATGCCGGCCGGCACCTCGATGGCGTCGAGGTCGTCGGGCATCGGCGTGTCCCGGGACACGGCGACCCCGTGCAGGTAGGTCAGTTCGCTGCCCTCGGTGCTGTCGGGGTCGACGTCGTCGGAGATTTGCAGCAGGCCACCCGGCTCGGTGTTGCTGAGGGCCTTCAGCCGGAGATGCTCCTCCTGCGGCAGTGCGGTGATGTGCTGCTGGATGTACGGGTTGACGCCGTGGTGGATCAGCGGAACCCGGGCGGCGTGTCCGACGAGCCGGAATGCGGGGCGGTCGACGATGCGGGTGTCCATGGGGATGTTCCCTTCGACGGTCAGGCGGAACCTGAGCTGCGGCTGAGTGCGAAGGGGGCCTCCGTCGCGGCGAACGTCACCGGGGCCGGCACCGTGGACCGCCCGGAACGCCCGTCCGAACGCCTCGGTCGAGCCGTACCCGTGCCGGACGGCGATGCTCAGCAGGTCGTCCTCGCCGCGGACGACGTCGGCGGCCGCGACGGTCATGCGCCGCCGGCGCACGTACTCCGACAGCGGCATGCCGGCCAACGACGAGAACATCCGGCGCAGGTGGTACTCGGTCGTGCCGAGCGTCCTGGCCAGTCCGTTGACGTCGAACTCCTCGGTGAGATGCTCCTCGACGAGGTCGACGAGCCGGTTGAGTGCCGAGATCACGAGGCCTCCTTTCGACGTCAAGCCTGGCCGAGGAACCCCCGGCCGCACCCGACCGCTGCGGTCCGATCCGATCATGTACGGACCGTTGCGGCGCCGGCCCATCCTCGTGCCGCTGCCCCGCTGCGCTCGTTGCCGGTGCTGTGCCACAGCTGTCCCGCTGTCCCAGACAAGTGTCGGCCGGGTGATGCCTCAGCCCGAGCTGGACCGCCTCGGCCTCGGGGACGTGTCGCCGCACGGACGTCGGGCCGATCAGTCCTGCCATTGCGAGCGAAGCTCGGCCAGCCAGGGGCCGGTGGCATGCTGTGCGGTGACGGTGACCGTGACCTCGTCGCCGTCTCGCACCGACTGCAGTTCCGACAGGCAGAACCCTTGATCGTTCCGCTTGACCTGGCAGCTCGCGTTCGGGCCGCTGCCGGAGTAGTCGTAGACCTCGCCAGTGAGCACGGTGACACCGTTCACGGAGACGCCATAGATGCCGGGCGTCTGCGGGACAACGGTGAAGTCGTAACCCCGATGCCAGGGCATGGTGATGCTGACGGCCTTGTTGGGATCGGCCCGATCGCTGTGCACGACCCTGGTACCGGGCTCGCTCGCCATGCCGTCCGGATTCGGCGGCTCCAGTCTGGCCGGCCGGGTCGGCAGGGGGTACTGGGTGAACGGCACCTTCTCGGCCACGGCGAAGTGCAGGGTGCCCTGTGCCGGGATCGTCGGAAGCCGACGGCCGGCCCCCGTCATGTCCTGCGCGCCAGTGACCGTGTACGTCACCGTCACCGTGTCACCGACACTCACTCCCAGGCGCGACTCGGAACCCGTCGGGTCCTGATGCAGCTCGGAAAGACAGTTCATCGAGGTGGCGGCCGGCTCGCCGTTGATCGCTATCTCGGCGTCGAGCGAGATGTGCTTGCTCGCAAGGCCCGGGCAGTAGCTGAAGAAGCGGACGTCCGTCGAGGTGACCTCCCAGGTGAGCGTCACCTTCCTGGCGCTCACCGGCGCCCTGCCGACGGCGACCACCCGGTAGCCACGGGAGTATTCGGCGAAGGGAGCGATCTTGCGGCCCGCCACCGGCTTCGCGGTGGCCGACGCGCTGACGGTCGGCTCCCCGGCCCGCGGGCTGACGGTCGACTCCCCGGCCGGTGGGGTCGCCGAACCAGGAGCGAACTGAGTCGGCTTCCCGCTGAGGGCGACGGTCGAGGCACCCGCCACCGCGAGCGCCGCCACCATGGCCGCAGCTCCCGCCACGGCCCGCCTGCGCCGCCGTACCGCGATCGCCCGCTGGACCTGCTCCAGACGTCCACGCACCGGCACCCCGTGAGCCGACCGCTCATCCATGAGCTCCCTGAGATCGATCATCGGTGCGCCGCCTCCAACGTCAGCGACTCGTCCAGTCGCAGCTTCTCCAATGCCTTCCTGGCCTGACTCTTGACCGTGCCCACCGAGATGCTCATCGCGTCCGCGATCTGCGCCTCGGTCATGTCTTCGAAGTAGCGCAGCACCAACACCGCCCGCTGCCGCCGGGGCAGCCTGCCCAACGCCTGCCACACCTCGTCCCGGCGGTCCACCAGGGAGATGTGGTCGATCGCGGGAGGCTCCGGCAACCGCGACATCGACTGCTCGACGTGACGCCACCTACGCCGCCACCACGAGGCGTAGACGTTCACCAGGACCTTGCGCACGTACGGCTCCGGGTCCCCGTCGATCCGCCCCCACGCGCTCCATGCGCGCACCAGAGCCATCTGCAGCAGGTCCTCAGCCTGCGCCCAGTCATGGGTGAGCAGATAGGCGGTGCGTTGCAGACGGGGTGATCGTGTCGCCACGAACTCAGCGAACGTATCGCTCGATGCCACCGGCTCTCCTTAGAAGACGAGTCACCGGCTACTACCCGACCGACACCCAGGAAGGTTGCCCGACAAGCGAACTTGCGCCGGGTGCACGCCCCGGCCAGAAAATCCTCACCTGGCGATCTTGCTGATAGGGCCTTCTGTGCACCTACTGGCAGGCTGCGCGCCCGCTCGCAGGCGGGCGGCCGCGTACATCACCTGACGCGCGTCGACCTTCTCCAAGCCCTCGACCCGGACCATGCCGAGGGCATCCAAGAGGCGAACCGATTTCAGATGCCGGCTTCCGGTCGTATCACCCGTTGGTGCGCCGGACGTAGTGGCGCACTGGGTGGCCGGTGGTGAAGCCCTCCGACTCGTACAGGGTCTGTGCGGAGGTGTTGCTTTCGTCCGTGCTGAGAATGACGCGAGCGGCGCCGGCCGATCGAGCCAGGTCGACAACCATCCTGACCAGCGCCCGCCCGACCCCCAGACGACGGGCCTCCGGGCTCACAAAGAGATCGTTGAGAATCCACACCGAAGTCATGGAAACGGAGGAGAACGACCGGTAGACCTGAGCAAAACCAAGCGGTGCCGGCTCGCCCGCCGTCCTCGCGACGAGGATGACCGACTCATCTCGCTTGAGCCGCTCCGTCAGGAACGCCCTTGCCACTTCCGGCTCGCTCGGGCGCTTGTAGAACTCGAGGTATCCGAGGAAGAGCTCGGTAACCTGATCGACCTCATCGAGTCCGATTCGCTTGATGTCAACAGGCCTGGTTGGAAGTTCTGCCCTCACCGTCGTCCTCCATCCCCGCTCGGCACTTTGTCGCGATCAACTGTCGGTTGCCCATCGAAGTGCAGGTCACCCCGGCTGTGACAGCTATCGGGCCGGCGCTCTTCACGAACATGATCGTCGAGCGGGGAAGCTAGCAGACATCGATGCCGACACCGGGACAGGCCCAGGGGAAGCAGGGTCGCGGCGCTTCCACGGGCAGCACCGTCCCGCAGTCCCGAAGCCGCTCCACGACCTCCCGCAGCCCGATCGTCCGTTGGCTGTCCTCCGGGTGTGTCGCTCGCGGCGCCGATGGATCGGCTCCAGGCACGATGCCGGCATACCGGGCGACGAGCTCAGCGCCTTGGAGCAGCGCCAACTGACCCGCGCGATGTGCCGGTAGGTCATCAAAGAGTGCGCCAGGAAATTCGTCTCGCGTCACCAACCGGTTCCCGTCCGGGCAGTGCCGCAGCTCCAGGACGTACCTGCTACGTGCCCGATCGGTCGGAGGATGAGGAACAGCAGCGGTCAACCGCGCGGGAAACGACGAAGGCCTCTGAACCACGTTCTCACAGTTCAGAGGCCTTGCCGTTGCCTGGTGGCGGGTAGAGGATTCGAACCTCTGTAGCTTTCGCGACGGATTTACAGTGCGACACAGCCGACGCTCTGACCAGCACGAACGCCGCTCCTACCAGCCCTCACGACACGCATGGGACACAGCACGGGTGCCCGGGCACCGCTCGCGAGTCGTACTGTGCGGTCGTGGCTTTATCCGACGTAACTCGCGCGAACGTGCTCACAGCCATACGGGAGTTCGAACGCCTTGGGCGCCACCAGTTCCTCAAGTCCACCGGGTTCGGTCGCTCTAAGGCGTACTACCTGGACTTTCAGGGACAGCTCTACGACTCCAGGCCCATCATCGGCTACGCGCATGGCGTCAGCACCGGCACCGCCTGGAGGCCCACGGACTTCAATGGTGGCGACAGGATCGTGGCGCAACGCCTCGAAACCCTGGGCTTCACGGTCGAGTTCCTGCCGAACCCCGACTGGACCCGAGACGAGATCATCTTGGCGTGCGAGCTGGTCGAGGCCAACAGCTGGCGACAGCTAGATGCAAATGACCACCGGGTCAAGTCCCTCTCGGAGCTGCTGCAGAGCACCGCAATCCACCGCGGCCGTCGGAACCCTGACTTTCGCAACCCAGCCGGCGTCGCCTTGAAGACTTACAACATCGTCTCGGACCGAAGCAACGGCAACCAACTCGACAAGGTGGTCCGTGAGGAGTTTCGCTCCAGCCCTGAGGAGATGCGAGCCATGGCGGCCCGCATCCGTGAGCTTCTACGCGGGGGCAGTGTCGAGCCGACCGTAGATCTTCCCGAGCCCGACGTTGACGAGGTGTCAGCCAGGGAGGGAGGCCTAGCCTTGCGTGCGCACCTCCGCCGGGAGCGCGATCCCAAGCTACGCCGCCGGAAGCTTGCGGACGCAAAGCGCCGCGGCGTGCCGATCGCGTGCGAAGCCTGCGGCTTCGACTTTGAGCGCTTTTACGGAGGGCGGGGACGCGACTACATCGAATGCCACCACCGCACGCCCCTCCACGTGACCGGTGAAACCAACACCAAGCTCACCGACTTGGCCCTCATCTGCTCCAACTGCCACCGCATGATCCACCGCATGCGCCCCTGGCTAACCGTCGAGGCGCTAGCGGAACTCGTGGCTTCGCAATCTCACGACGACTGAGTCATCGCGTGCCCGTCGATGGCCAGTCAACGACGGCGGCGCTCTAAGCGGGGGCCGGGGGCCGGGGCGTTGCCGTAGCGTGTCCGCAGCGTTGAGCCAGTATCAAGAGTCGGAGTTGCCAAAATAGGATCAAACGCCATAGATGACCCATAAAGCATTTGAGGAGACCAATTGATTTCGTCGAACCCTTATCGTACACTTGTTCTATGACGCGCCGGCAAAGCAAGATTGAGTGGACCGAGGTTACCTGGAATCCGGTAACGGGATGCGACCGAATCTCGCCGGGCTGCGATAACTGCTACGCGCTAACCCTTGCCAAGAGATTGAAGGCAATGGGCGTTTCCAAATACAACGAGGACGGCGATCCGAGAACCTCCGGGCCCGGCTTTGGGGTCACGCTGCACGAGCGCGTTCTAGCTTCTCCGCTAACCTGGCGCAGCCCTCGCTTGGTCTTCGTAAATTCGATGAGCGACTTGTTTCACGCAAAAGTTCCTCTCGACTACATCAAGCGAGTGCTGAAGGTATGCGCCGAGACACCGCAACACACTTACCAGATTCTCACAAAGCGGTCCCTGCGCCTCGCGCGTCTCGCTCCTGATCTCGACTGGCCGTCCAACGTCTGGATGGGAGTAAGTGTCGAGAGCTCGAAGTACTACTTCCGAGTCGACCACCTGCGTCGAGTACCGGCAGCAGTTCGGTTCATCTCAGCCGAGCCATTGCTTGGCCCTCTCGACGACGTCGGCCTTTCTGAGATTGATTGGGTCATCGCGGGTGGGGAGAGCGGACAAGATGCGCGGGTGATGGCACCGGAGTGGGCGACTGGCCTTCGCGACGCTTGCGTCGCGGCGGACGTGCCTTTCTTTTTCAAGCAATGGGGCGGTGTTACCTCGAAGTCCGGCGGCCGGATGCTTGAAGGAAGGCTTTGGAGCGGAATGCCAAATGGTTACCGGCTAGAGGAACCGGACGACGGTTCCCGGCGGAAAGGTGAAGCGCTTTTTGCGCGTGCTTGAAATCACCTCGATCTTCCCCGCTTTTTCTAGAGGGTTGAGCACCAGCCGGTTCCAGTGACTTGCCGAATATGGCGTGTTGATCAGCGTGTACTCTTCGATCTCGGCCACCGACACCGCGCGGCCGGCGAAGTGTCGCGACAAGTCCACCTTCAACGGTTCAGGGTCCACCGTCTCGCCGAACAAGACGTCAACTCCTGCGAACCTATCGTGGAAGCAGTTGCCGCCGCCGGGATCAACCTTCCACATCGCATCCTTCATAACACGCAGCCCGGCGAGGTTCCTTGTACCGAAGAAGAGCGTATAGACGATGTGCCCATCCGTTCGGTACATGTGAAAGCGCTGCACGTAAGGGAAGCCACAGATGTCCCGCAGCTGGTCATCATAGAGCTGATGCAGGAATTCGATCCGGTCAGCAGGCTTCAAGCCCTTGACATTCCGATAGTCGGCAGAGCCAAACAGTTCCTCAAGGTGGTGGTCAACGTTCCCGGCGGTAGCGAACCGGTTGATGTTGTCGTACATGAAGTTGAAGAAGATTTCACACTTATCGAAGGCTAGCAGTTGACTGATTAACTCGATCGGCACCCCAGAGAAGCCGAACGGGTCAATAAATCCGAAGGTGGGCGCAAGCTTCTTTTTCTGCTCCGCGAGCAGATCTACAATCTCCTGCGCCTTATCCGTGAAAGTGGTGTTGAACACGGCGCACTTAATGTTCTTGGGGAAACCGCCGTATTCCCGCTCTAGATCAGAGATGGCGTCCCGTAGACTTTCAGCGCGATCTTTCTCAGGCTCGACGAACATGAAGATGAACTCGCACTCCAAGCGCGTTCGGTACGGGTGATCAAGTAGCGTCTTCAACGCGACTACCGGCGACCCCTCGTCCCCTGTGTTATAGACACCAGGTCCCGCGAAGCCATCGAAGAAGACGACACGGCCGTTGTACTTGCCGAGAATCGGATACCAGCCGCCGAGGTAGCGCTGCATGATCAGGTGCTTTGCCTTGGTGTGAGGCTCCATTGGCCAGGTCGTCGCCTTCGGGCCACGGCTACGCGTCGTCACGAACACTCCCCTCGTATGTGATCAGCACACCACGTAACGAGGTCCGACGGAAGCCCTGCAAGAGCCGATGTCTCATAAGCCTGAAACATTCGCTAAACGCTATAGGTGCACCTGCGCCGCGTTTCGCCTAATTTCCCACTTTGGACAGAGCAATGGCGAGATGCTGTCGCCGCTACTCAGGGGCGATGAGCGCTTGAGCAATCTCGCCCATGCTGGTCACCACCGCATCAGCTCGGGCGGCCAAAAACTTTTGAAGTTTTTCCTGCCTGTTCGCATAACCAATTGCTCGCACTCCTGCGGCGTGCGCCCCCTCAATGTCCGACAATGAATCCCCCACAAGGACACAGCGGTCTGGCTCTTCACCAAGGACTCGCACCGCTTGAAGGACTGGTGCGGGGTTGGGTTTCATGCGGGCGGGTTGGGCGTACGCCCGCCCGACTATCGGCGACACATGCCCGGCGAGCCGATGCACAACAAGGTATTCAGTCACCGCTCCGGCGGAGTTGTTGCTAACAACAGCCACCGGCCGTCCTGCCTGCCGGGCCGCCACGATCACTTCCCGTCCATAGGGCGTCGGCTCGGCGGTCGTCGCGGCGCGACGCTCTGCCGCGCACAACGCATCCTCAACCGCTCGCGTGGCCTCCGGATCCTCGGTAGACCCCGTCCACCTCAACACCTCAAGTGGGTCTGACCCGCTGGCGACGTCTGGCGGAACATCAACGCCTTGACGCCAGAGCACGTCAACCAGTTCGGTCGCAATCTGCGGCGCCGGATAGCCGGCAAAGATGCTGCACACCGGCCCGTCGAAGTCGAGCAGGACTGCGCCGACCTCGCCGAGCAGTCGACGGAGGTCGGCGTTCATCCGTCGTACCGGTAGGCGATGGTCGACCACACTGAGTCGAACCACTGGCGGGATGCCTCCACGAACTGAGTGCCGTGGGAGGTGTCGTCGTCGGTAACGGCGTAGTGGAAAAGCGGCACATCCTTGCCCATCAGGTCGTAGATGGCCATCGGTTCTCCCTTGATGGAGACGGTTCGCTCAACGACGGGGTAGAAGCCGTAGAAGACCTCTTCGCCATTCAGGATGTAAAGCTTGAACAGCGGGGACGCCCGGTGCATCCGTACCTCGACGGTGGTCGACCGGATGAGGCCGAGGTCGCCCAACTCGGTCACCTGATCGATGATGCCGTCCGCCGCACGGCGGGTGATCCGCTCTGCCCGTTCGCGTACGGCCGGGTCGTCGGCTTGCGTCTCGGCGCGTGAGGGCAGCGCCATCGGCACGGTCATGTCGGAGATCAGGACTCGCACGGCGATCGTCTCTGGCGCGAGCCGGCCGACTCGCACCTTGTCGAGCGCTTCAGCGAGCGCGTCGCGCAGCGTCTCGCCGGAGAAGCCGGCGAAGTCGATGGTGACGTGGGGCCGCTCGAACGCGGCTTCGATGTGCGGCCGCAGCTCTACGGCCCGCTGTGTCTGCGCGCGAACGAACGCGCCGCTCCCCTGCCGGGTCACGATCAGCCGCTCTGTTCGGAGCAGGTCTAGGGCTCGCTTGACGGTCTCGCGCGCCACGCCGTAGCGGGTGGCTAGCTCGGGCTGTGACGGCAGCTTGTCGCCAGGGGCGAGTCGACGCGTGAGGATGGCCGCGCGCAGCTTGTTCGCGATCTGCTGCGACGCCTGTTTCGGGTCGTCGGGATCCAGCTGGCCGAGGAAGTCGAGGTTCTCGCTCACCTGCTCACGGTAGCGCTGACTAGCCAAGTTAGGAAAGTTCGCCGCGTCATCTTGACCTGACTAGCCAAGCCGCCCTACGGTCATCTCGTCGCACCTGACTAGCCAGGTACGACAAGCCGGGCGGAAGTCGGGGAAGGTGGCGCGTTGCGCTGCGCATGCCCACGGGCCGGTCGTGTGGTCGTTCATTGAGAACTTCACAGCAGAAGCGCCGCGTAGATCCGTCCGCGGCATCCCCGCCTTGAGCCACATGGTGGTCGACCCCGGTAGGTCCCGGGCGAGCCGGGCGAGCGGACCGGAACCGGCGCGCGGTTTGGGCTTCTGCCTCTTGTTCTGTTCGTCCCGGGGTGAGGCCGTCTGGTCGCACCCCGGGGCTTCCCCGATCACATCGACTCCCCCGGAGGTTTCCTGTGAGGAAGCGCCTTGCCCCCGTGACCGCCGAGCCGACCGCCGCCGACCTGGCCGCGATCGAGGCGGAATGGCCGCTGATCGCGGCCGACCTGGACCTGCTCGACGCTGAGATCACGATGCTCTACGCCGAGGATCGCGGCAGCCCGTCGCCCTTGGACTGGCGGCGGTTGCGCCGCGCCGAGGCCAGCGTCACCCGCGCCGCCGCCGAGCTGGCCACCCGCACCACCAACCCGCGCCGCACAGCCTGATGTCCCGCATCCGCGCCGCCTACTACGACCCCGAGGGCGCGCGGTACGGCATCCCCACCTACTGGTGGAAAGGTGCCCCGCCCGGCTACGCCACCCGCCGCCAACTGACCGCCGCCGGCCTACGCCCCGGCGGACAACCGATCGCCGCACAGATCCTCTGGCGCGGTGTCGGCGGCACCCGCGCTGCCTACCTGTACCGGGTCGACCTGGCCCGACCCAAGCGCACCGCCACTCCCGCACAACTCCGCGCTATCCGGGCCGCGCTAGCGGCCCGGCGTACCTGCCGCGTCTGCGGCGTGGTGCGGCCCTACTACATCCCGCGCTCGCTGGGCGAATGCCTCGCTTGCGCCTTCCCCCAGGAGGACGCCGCATGACTGCCCCCACCATCAACGGCACCAAGTACCCCCAGCCGATCGAGGAACTGTTGCCGGCCGCCCGGAAGCTCACCGACAAACTCGGCGCGGTCCCGTCGCGGAACCGGCTGATGACCGAGTTCCGCATCGGCGCGCCGAAGGCGACCGAACTGCGGGCGCTGCTGCTGCCGGAGCCCCCGGCCGAGCCGCCCGCACCCCGACTGGACTACACCGAGCCGATCGGCCCGGACCCGCTGCCGACCCCGGCCGCGCCCGATTCCGCGGCGCCTGTCTCGCCGGTTCCCGCCCCCGCGCCGGAGATCACGCCGGCCGACCCGGTCGCCGAGGTCACGCCGGTCAGTCACCCGGACACGCCCACCCCGCCTGCACCGGCCAAGCCGCCCCGTCCGGCGGTGGTGTGGCCGGTGGTGCTGCTGGCGCTGCCGGCGTTCGTCGCGATCTGGTCCGGGTGGGTCGGACTCGGCGGACTCACCGGATTCGGCGTGGTCCACCCGCTGCCGGGCATCTGGGACGGCTTCTCCATCAACTCCGCCATCACGCTGCCGATCGGCGTCGAGACGTACGGCGCGTACGCGCTCTACGTCTGGCTGTCCGGCCGGGTACCCGAGCGGGCACGCCGGTTCGCCAAGTGGTCCGCCATCGCCTCACTGCTCGTCGGCGCGCTCGGCCAGGTCGCCTACCACCTGTTGGAAGCGGCCGGCGTCACCTCGGCCCCGTGGTGGATCACCACCGCCGTGGCCTGCCTCCCGGTGGCGGTGCTCGGCATGGGCGCCGCACTCGCGCACCTCGTTCGCTCGCACGACTAGCCCCGCCCGGCGGCACGGCCCCTGGCCTGGAAACCGATGCCGTACCGCCGGCCCTCCACCCCTCAGCCATCAGACCTCGGGAGAGACCACCCATGTTCGCAGACCCCACCGGCGCGCACGCCGCCGCGTTCGCCGCCGT
Organism: Micromonospora sp. NPDC023737; assembly: GCF_040639715.1. Classification (NCBI taxonomy): domain Bacteria; kingdom Bacillati; phylum Actinomycetota; class Actinomycetes; order Micromonosporales; family Micromonosporaceae; genus Micromonospora; species Micromonospora sp. NPDC023737. The sequence continues at coordinate 136,047 of NZ_JBFAAL010000002.1, read as the reverse complement.
GTTCGCCACCCTCTACGCCGCCCACCAGGTTGCCGACCACTGGATCCAGACCCAACACCAAGCCGACTGCAAGAGCGAGCCCGGATGGCCGGGCCGCCTCGCCTGCGCCGCGCACGTCGCCACCTACACCCTCACCGCCCTGGTAGCCCTGGCCACCCTGATCCTCGCGACCGGCCTGCGGCTGGACCCGTGGGGCGTGGGCGTCGGACTGACCGTCTCGGCGGTGTCGCACTACATCGCCGACCGGCGCACCCCGCTCAAGCGTCTGGCCGACCTGCTCGGCAAGGACCCGTTCTGGCTGACCCGAGGCGGCGGCATGTACGCGCTCGATCAGTCGTGGCACTTCGGCTTCCTGTTCGTCGCTGCGCTGTTCTGCGCGGCCTGACCTGAGAGGAACCCCTGTGAGCAAGTTTTCGTTCGGTGCCGTCTTCGGTGACGGCGGAGTGCGACGCGGTGGTCAGGAGCTGGTTTGCCCGTGCGGCAACCGGACTGACTGGCTGCGGATGACCAGCGACGCGGAGAAGACCGCCGCCATGTGCGGTGAGTGCGGCCGGACCGTCACCGTCCGGGACCGCTGACACGGCACGACCCGGCGGCGCGGCCACCTGGCTACCAACCTGCGCCGCGCCGCCGGCCCCCATCCGATCCGACAGACCGTTGGAGGAACCCCCATCATGACGTCCCCGCGAGACGACGACCGTTTCGACTGGCAGGCCGCCGAAGCCGACCTGACCGACACCACCGACGGCGCGGGCGCCGAGGTGGTCGACTTGGACGACGCCCGCGCCCGCCGGGCGCCCCGGCAGCGCCCGCCGGCCGAGGACGACGACACCGGCGACGACGACGCCGAGAGCATCGAGGACGGGCCGGAACGCCGCGGCGGACCGGTCGACATGGCCGAGGACATCCCGCGTGACGTGCTGTCCCGGCAGCGTGAGCGGCGGCCGATCCTGGCCGACTGGGCGCGCTCCGGTCGGGCGTTGCGGGCCGCCGTGAAGCATCAGAGCAAGGACGCCGGTTACGTGGCCGCCTACCACGGTGTCCGGTTGCCGAAGTATGCGGTGAAGGCCCTCGCGTGGGCACCGATCGGCGCGGTGCGTGGGATTGGTCAGGCGCTGCGGTGGGCGACCGCCGAGGAGGGCAACTGGCACCTACGGCAAGCCGCGGCGACGCGTGGTGACGCCGACACCTGGTTGAAGCTGGACGCCCGCCGGCAGCGGCAGAGCGTGTGGCGGTGGTGGGTCCTCGCCGCTGGCACGGCCGGCACCGGAACCGGCGTGATCGTCCTCGCCGCCGGGCCGGAGTGGTGGCGGTGGGTGGCCGGTGCGGTCGTGGTGCCGCTACTGGCGACCCGAGGCCGCCCGGCCGACAAGCCGCTCACCGACCGGGTGTCCGAGGGCACCCGCTACCGCAAACTGACCGCCGACCTCGTACGCCGCGCGCTCACCTCGTTGCAGATGCCCGCCATCAACAGCGCGGTTGCCAAGGACCCGAAGGCCATCACGTTCCCGGTCGACATCCACCGCGACGGCCCCGGCCACCTCGCCGTGGTCGACCTCCCGTACGGCGTGGAGGCCGCCGAGGTGGTCGCCCGCCGCGGCAAGCTGGCCTCGGCGATGCGCCTGCCGCTCGATCAGGTGTGGCCCGAACCGGCACCCGGTCACACCGGCCGCCTCGCCCTGTGGGTCGGCTATGAGCCGGCGTCACAGATGAAGCAACCCGCGTGGCCGCTGCTGTCCGCCACCGCGCGGGTGGACGTGTTCAAGCCGTTTCCGTTCGCCACCACGCCCCGCCTCGACCCAGTGAGCGTCGATCTGATGTTTCGCAACTTCCTGTTCGGCGGTCAGCCCGGCAGCGGGAAGACGTTCGCGCTGCGCGATCTCATCCTCGCCGCCGCCCTGGACCCGCGCGCCGAGATTCGCGGGTACGAACTCAAGGGCGTCGGGGACTTCGCCGTGTTGGAACCGGTCATGTCCGAGTACGGCAACGGCTTCGATGACGACACCCTCGCCCGCTGCTTCGCCTTCATCGAGTGGCTGTACGAGGAGTGCCGCCGCCGCTCCAAGCGCATCGAGCACTACGCCCGACTCGGGAAGGCAGCCGAGAACAAGGTCACCCCGGAACTCGCCAGCCTCAAGGGATCTGGCCTTCACCCGCTCGTCGCGTGGTTCGACGAGTTGCAGGAGTTGATGACCAGCAAGTACGGCAAGGAAGCCGGCGAAATCCTGGAGAAGGTCATCAAGCTCGGCCGCGCGCTCGGGGTGATCATCCTGATCGGCACGCAGATCCCCGACAAGGACAGTCTGCCGACCGGCATCACCCGCAACGTCAACTCCCGCTTCTGCCTCTCCGTCGCGGACCAGACGGCGAACGACATGATCCTCGGGACGTCGGCGTACAAGAACGGCTACCGGGCGACCGTGTTCCAGCCGGTCAGCGAGGCCGGCTGGGGCATCCTGCGCGGCTTCGGCCCCAAGGCCGCATCCGTGCGGTCGTTCTACGTCGACACCACCGCGGCCGGCCGCATCGTCACCCGGGCCGTCGCGCTGCGGCAGACGGCCGGCACCCTGCCCAAGCCCGACGAGCAGACCCGCGACATTGCCCCGGTGGCGGACATGCTCGGCGACCTCGCGCGGGTGTGGCCGGGCGACGACAAGGCTGCGTGGAACGAGACGCTGTGCGGGCTGCTCGCCGAGCTTCGGCCCGACGTCTATGGCGGCTGGGAGGCCGCGCAGCTCACCACGGCCCTCAAGCCGCACGCGGCGATCAAGGTCGCCGACGTGGGGCGGCGCATCGACGGCAAGCCCGTCACCCGGCGCGGCATCAAGCACGCCGACTTGCTCGCCGCGATCGCGGAGCGTGACCGCAAGCGGTCCGCCGGCTGACAACTCCGGAGGGTGCTAGCGCTAGCGGCCTGACCTGCTAGCGCTAGCACCACCGCTAGCACCCGAACCGAATCATGAGCTGCGGCTTAGCGGATAGCAGCTCGTGGCCTCGTGCACCCGAAAACGGCCCTGGGAGGCACTTGTGAACCCCCACCTGACCGCCGCTATCGTCCTTGCCGCGATCCCCATCGTCGTCACGCTCGGTTACGCCGGGCTGTGCGCGGTGAACCCCTTCAAACGCTGTGACCGCTGCTCCGGAACCGGCCACACCACCACCCGCGTCCTGCGCCGCCCCCGTGCCTGCCGCCGCTGCGACCGTGGGCTGCGGCTGCGCACCGGCCGGCGCGTCTTCAACTACTTCCGCCGGCTGCGCACCGAGGCGCACCGATGAACCGCCGCACCGGCCGCGACGCGCACACCGACTGGTGCGGGCGCGACCACCGCTGCGGCCTCGGTGAGCACCGCTCGCCGGAAATCGTGGTCGACGCCGGCCACGCCCGCGCCGTGCTGGTGCGCGTCCGAACCGTCGCCGGGCGGGAGCACGCCGAGGTACGCGTCCGCGTCGCGCTCGCGCCGACCGAGGTGGCCGCTCGCCGTCAGTTGGTCGGGCTGCTCGGCGACGTGCGGCAGGCCGCCACCCGCGCCGCGATCGCCGCCCGGCCCCGTCCGGGGCGGGCGGCGCGGTGACCGGCGGGCGGTGCGGCCATTGGATCGGCACCGCTGGCCGCTACTGCCACACCACCGAACGCGTCCGCCCCTACCTGCAAGGGCCGCGCTGCCCCGCTCACACGCCCGCCGCCGTGGCGGGGCAGCCCGAGCCCCCGTCGACATCTCTGCACCCGTTCACACAGGAAGGGAGGCACCTCGTGCCTACCGCCGACCTGCTCGCCGCCGCGCTCGCTCACGCCGAACGCGGCTGGCACGTCTTCCCGCTGCGTCCTAACGACAAGCGACCGGCGTTCCCCGATCACGCGGCCGACGACTGCACCGGCCGCGACCCGCGCTGCCGCGCCGGACACGTCGGGTGGGAGCCACGCGCCACCACCGACCCCGACCGCATCCGCCGCGCGTGGTCGACGCGTCCCTACGGCATTGGCATCGCATGCGGCCCGTCCCGCCTCGTGGTGGTCGACCTGGACGTTCCCAAGGACGACATCACCAACCGGACCGGGCTGGACACGCTCGCCGAGCTGGCCGCCGCACACGGCGCGGTCATCGCCCCGACCTACACCGTGACCACCGGCCGGGGCGGCGCGCATCTCTACTACCGCCACCCCGACCACGGGCCGACGTTGCGGAACACCGCCGGCACCGTCGGGCCGATGGTCGACACTCGCGCGCGAGGTGGCTACGTGGTCGCCGCTGGCAGCACGGTGGCCGGACGCCCGTACATCGTCGATCTGGACACAGACCCCGCCCCGTTGCCCGGGTGGCTTGCCGGGTTGCTAGGACCCGCACCGTTGCCGCCGCAGCGGCTGGTCATGGTCGCGCTGCCCGGTGACCGGGAGCGCGCCTACGTGCGGGCCGCTGTCGAGCGGGAGTGCGCGCGGGTGGTTGACGCGCCGGACCATCACAACGACAACCTGTACCGCGCGGCGGTGGCCCTCGGTCAGCTTGTCGCGGGCGGCGCGCTGTCCGCCGACGAGGCGTCCACTGCGCTGGAACACGCGGGGATCACGGCCGGGCTACGGCACCGCGCGGTGCTGCGGACCATCGCGTCAGGCTTCCGGGCCGGCGTCGCACGTCCCCGGCGGGTGGCCGCATGAGCGGGGAGCCGCTGAACGTCTTGGAGCTGTTCGCCGGCATCGGCGGTCTGTCCCTCGGCCTGCAACGCGCCGGAATGCGGATCGTCGGCCACGTCGAGATCAACCCGTTCTGCCGAGCCGTCCTGCAGAAGCACTGGCCGGAGGTGCCTTGCCATGACGACGTACGCACCGCCACCGGCTGGTGGCGCCGCAACCCCCGCCCCCGGGTCGATGTCATCGCCGGCGGCTTCCCCTGTCAGCCATTCAGCGCCGCCGGCCTGCGGCGGGGAACCGCTGACGACCGATGGGGATGGCCGTGGATGGCCGACGTCATTCGCGCGATTCGACCGCGCTACGTCCTCGTGGAGAACGTCCCAGGACTCATTCGCGATGCCGCTGCCTTCGAGTGCCTCCTTAGTGACCTGGCCCAGCTCGGGTTCGATGCGCGGTGGGGCGTGCTATCCGCATGCGCCGTGGGTGCGCCACACACACGCGAGCGCCTGTTCGTTCTGGCCTACACCGCGGGCGAACGGATCGAGCAGCTGCGGGGGATCGAGCGGGCGCCCCAAAGCGATCCGCAATGGCACCTACATCACTGGGCGACGCAACCCGAACCACACCGAGTGGCTGATGGGGTTCCCCGGCGGGTGGACCGAAACAGGGCCCTCGGGAACGCCGTCGTCCCCGCCGTCGCCGAACACCTCGGCCGCATCATCCTCGACCATCACGAAAGCAGGTGACGACATGACACCGGCACCACGCCTCCACCTCGTCACCGACCCGGCCGGTGCCAGCGGCGAGCAATCCGCAGGCGGCCCGCTGTGGGATGTTCCAGTGCCGTTGACCGGCCCGAACACCGCGCCGCCGCCGTTCCCGGTCGACGTGTTCCCGCGTTGGCTGGCCGACATGGTGGCCGGCATCGCTCGGTTCACTCAGACCGACCCGGCGATGGCCGGCACTCTCGCCGTCGCGGTGCTGTCCGCGTGCGCGGGCGGCAGGCTGGAGGTAGAGCCAGTCGCGGGGTGGCGGGAGCCGGTGAACTTGTTCGCCGCCGTCATCGCCGGCCCCGGCGAACGCAAGAGCCCGGTTCACCGGGCCATGACTGCGCCGCTGTTCGCGGCACAGTCGACGCTCGCCGAGGCGATGCGGCCGAGGATCGCCGAGGCGGCAGCGCTCCGAGATATCGCCGACCGGCAAGCCGAGCAAGCCAAAGCCGCAGCGGCCAAGGCCACCGACCCGGGCAAGCGCGATGAGGCCGCCGCCGAGGCGGTCGCAGCCGCCATCGCCGCCGAGGCGATCACCGTGCCGACCCTGCCCAAACTGATCGTGGACGACGCCACGCCGGAAGCTCTCATCGGGTTGATGGCCGGCAACGGCGGACGGATGGCGATCATCAGCGATGAGGGAGGCATCTTCGACACCCTCGCCGGCCGCTACTCGGGTGCCCCGAACCTTGACCCGTACTTGAAGGGTCACGCGGGGCAGCCGATGAGCAACGAGAGGCAGACCCGCGAGGGTGCCTCGGTTGACAAGCCGGCGCTGACGGTGTGCGTGATGGCGCAACCGACCGTGCTGCGCAAGTTCGGCGGGAATGCCGACCTCGCGGGGCGCGGCCTGCCGGCCCGTTTCCTGTTCGCGCTGCCCCGGTCCCTCGCCGGGTACCGGGCGGTCGACAGCGAACCGGTGGCCGAGGCGGTGACCGTCGGCTACGCCCACCGGGTTCACGACCTGGCCGCCACCCTCGCCGAATGGGAAGACCCCGCCGTCGTGGTCCTCACTCCCGAGGCCGGGCAGGTGCGGCGTGCTGCCGCCGAGCAGGTCGAGATGGAGCTACGGCCCGGCGGCAGCCTGTACGACATGCGGGAATGGGGCAACAAGCTTTCCGGCGCGACGCTGCGGTTGGCCGGGTTGCTGCATGTGGCCCATCATCCCGCCGATGCGTGGCGCCGGCCGATCGACGCTGACCGGATGGCCGACGCCGTGAGGCTGGCCGAGTTCTTCGCCGCGCACTACCGGGCCGCGCTGACCACCATCGGCACCGACACCGCGATGGAGCACGCCCGCTACGTGCTCGGCGTGCTCACCGCTAAGGGCATGACCACCTTCACCCGCCGCGAACTGCACCGCCGTGTCTCACGCCGGCTACCCAAGTCCGACGAGGTGTCGGCGGTGCTGGCCGAACTGGCCGCCCTCGGTTGGGTCCGCAACGGCGCGGACGGCCGGTACGAACTGCACCCCCGCGCCGTCGCCGAGGATCCCGGAAGCGTTGACACGCTGACACCCGCCCCCGACAGCGACGTTTCCGCTGGTCAAGACATCCGCGAGGGTGTCAACGGGGCGCGTTGACAGCCGTTGACAGGCGTTGACAGCCCAATCACTCATTCCGCCTTGGCTTCCCGCCCGTGAGCGCCTTCCGCATGATGAAGCCACCGGCAACCGCGAGCGGGAAGCCAGGGACATACGCTTCGGCCTCGCCGAGCCAGAGAGCCGCGATCGCCACCGCCGCGCCGACTGCGAATAACCCCCAGCGCTTCGTCACATGGTGAGTGAATCAAGCCCTCGTTTGGTAGGCAATCGCCCGCCCGGTGTCAACAGGTGTCAACGGCTGTCAACGCGGTCCGTTGACACCTCGGCACTTGCGTTCACCTGCGTAAACGCCCGCGCATCGGCCGATTGTCAACGTGTCAACGCTTCCCGGCCCCTCCCAGCCGCGTTCGGCCCACCGACCGGACCACCGGCGCCCACGAAACGGCCCGCTGAGAACGCCTGGGACGGATCGGCCCTACGCCTTATACCGGGCCGTCCCAGATCTTGGCTCTACAGCGCTCTCAACGGGCCGCTCTAAGCCCTTCTGTGCCGATGCCTCCCCGTCTCTCCACAAGTGACCCGCCCACACCGAAAGGCCCTCACCGTGCGAATCAGGCTGCACGGCGCACGCGCTGAAACAGCCGCGGCACTGCCCGCCATCGCCCGAGTGCTGTACATCCGCACCGCCAGCCAGCCCTACCCCCAATCGCCAATGTTCCAGCGCATCTACCTCGACGCCAACGCGAGGGAGGACACCCGCCGATGACCGCCCGACCTCAGCGCACCACCCCCACCGGCAACCTACTCACCCTCGCCGAAGTCCTGGACGAACTGCGCGTACCCCGGTCGACCTTCTTCCGCTGGAAGGCCACCGGCCGAGCACCCAAAACCATCAAGTACCCCAACGGCAGCCTGTACGTCCGCCGCCGCGACCTGGACGCCTGGCTCAACGATCACGAAGAGGCAGCATGAGCACCTACGACGTACGCGTACACGGCATCCTGAAAAACCAACTCGCCAAGGGCTACTCGTACGTGGTCCGGTGGAAGGTTGCCGGCCGGGCGTTCCGCAAGACGTTCGCGACCCGCGCTCTGGCCGAAAGCTTCCGCTCCAAGCTCGTCGTAGCCCAGCGGGAAGGCGTCGCGTTCGATGAGGCCAGCGGCCTGCCCGAACCGATGGCGCGGGCGCTCAACACCCGATCCTGGTACGAGCACGCCGTGGCCTACGTCGACATGAAGTGGCCGCGCGCGTCGGCGAAGCACCGCAAGGGCATCGCCGAAACACTGGCCACCGTCACCCCGGCCCTGCTCTCGAAGTACCGGGGAATACCCAGCGACAAGACGCTACGAGCCGCGCTCTACGGCTGGGTGTTCAACAAGGCCCGTCGTGACGCCGGAGAGCCGCCCGCCGACCTCGCCGCCGCCGTGCGCTGGCTGAAGGCCAACACCGTCGACCTGGCCGCGCTCACCGACGCCGCGCTGGTCCGGAAGGCTCTCGACACGCTTGCCCTCCGGATGGATGGCGCTCCCGCGTCGCCTAGCACGATCGCCCGGAAGCGGGCCGTCTTCTCCGGCGCCCTCAAGTACGCGGTTGAGCTTCGGCTACTCGACGCGCACCCGATGTCGCTGGTGAGCTGGACCGCGCCGAAGACGGCCGATGAGGTGGACCGCCGAGCGGTGGTCAACCCCGATCAGGCGCGGGCGCTGCTCGCCGAGGTGGGCCGCACCGTGCCCGAGTTGGAAGCGTTCTTCGGATGCATGTACTACGCCGCCCTACGGCCGGAGGAAGTGCTCCACCTGCGGGAAGACGAGTACGAGCGGCCCACACGGCGTGGGGGGTGGGCCGTGCTGCACCTAACCGGCTCGACGGTGGCCGTTGGCCGGGACTGGGGCGATGGAGACGACACCGCCGAGGACCGAGGGCTCAAGCACCGGGCAACGGCAGCAACCCGGGACGTACCCGTGCCGCCGCCGCTTGTGCGGCTACTCGATCAACACATTAAGGAGTACCCGCCGGGATCGAACGGCAAGCTGTTCGTCACCCGACGCGGTCCCGGCGGGCGGTACGTGCCGACGGCCGGCCAACCGATCCCGAACAACACCTACGGCAAGGCGTGGCGCGACGCGCGGGCGAAGGTCCTCACTTCGGCTCAGCAGCGCTCACCGCTAGCCCGCCGTCCGTACGACCTACGGCACGCCGCTGTGTCGCTCTGGCTCAACGCCGGGGTGCCGGCTACCCAAGTCGCCGAGTGGGCCGGGCACAGCGTGCACGTCCTCATGCGGGTCTACGCGAAGTGCGTCTACGGGCAAGAGGAAGCGTCGCGGCGGAGGATCGAGGCGGCCCTACACGATTAGAGCGCCTAGCTTGGCCCACCGCCAACCTCGCGCTTGTCAGCACGCAGCGCGTCAGCCTTCGCCAGCAGCGACTGCACTTTCTTTTCCGAAAAGCCATTCATGATGATGTTCTCGTCACCTAGCGTGATTTCGACGCGTTTGTTGTCGTGACGGCTCAGGAAGGCCTTAAGGGCAGGGGTCAACGACCTCCAAAGGGGCGCGGAGGCAGCGGCGGAAAGCCCGATGCAGGCCAAGGTCTCAGCTGCGCTCATCTTCAGGACCTGAGAGTTGGGCACGCCGGCTGCGTCGAGCGCCGCTCGGAGTTCGTCGTGGTACGCCGGTGAGACTTGCAGCTCACCCCACGTCGAGTCCCACACGGGCTGAAGAAGACGAAGAATCAACGTGTCTGCCATCTACTGCTCCCGCTCCCAAGACTGCCGCCATGACCAACACAGGCTAGGCCGACTGACATCCTGCCCCACGCTTCGGCATGCGGGGTCCAAGCCGCGGCGACACATATGCGACACGGCCAGCGAGATCGAACGGGTCGGAGTGGGACTGAGCGGGACTCACAAAAGAGGCCCCTGACCGGCGTTATCGCTGGTCAGGGGCCTCTTTGTGCACCTGGTGGCGGGTAGAGGATTCGAACCTCTGTAGCTTTCGCGACGGATTTACAGTCCGCTCCCATTGGCCGCTCGGGCAACCCGCCAGGGCGCGTCACCACGTCGGGACGCGGCGACGGAAGCAAGGATAGCGGCTCCCCCCGGCGCGGGCGCAACCGGGTACCGTCAGAGGGTCGTACCGCTGGTCAGCGGTACGACCGCCAGTGGACCGCCGGACAGCAGGAGCAGAAGCATGGCAGCGAACCCGTCGTTCGACATCGTGAGCAAGGTCGACCGCCAGGAGGTCGACAACGCTCTCCGCCAGGCGGAGAAGGAGCTCGCGACTCGGTTCGACTTCCGGGGGACGGGCGCCGAGATCTCCTGGTCGGGCGAGGAGGCGATCTCCTTGCAGGCCGAGACCGAGGAGCGCGTCCGGGCGGCGTTGGACGTCTTCAGGGAGAAGCTGGTCAAGCGGAACATCTCGCTGAAGTCGCTGGACGCCGGCGACCCGCGGCCGTCCGGCAAGGTGTTCAAGATCGACGGCAAGATCATCCAGGGCATCGACTCGGAGAAGGCCAAGGCGATCAGCAAGAAGATCCGCGACGAGGGTCCGAAGGGCATCCAGGCCCAGATCCAGGGCGACCAGCTCCGGGTCACCGGCAAGAAGAAGGACGACCTCCAGGCCGTCATCTCGATGCTCAAGGGCGAGGACTTCGGCGTCGCGCTCCAGTTCACGAACTACAGGTGAGGTTGCTCGGGCCGGCCCGGTGATCGGGCCGGCCACACCTCGTCCGCTGGGCAACATCACGGATGGTCGTGCGTGCCCCGCCGAAAGCGGTCGGCGGGGCACGATGGGCCCGATCGGAGACGGGCCGGAACGGTACGAGCGGCTCAGCCCCGCTCCCGGCCCGGCAGTGGCGCGCCACGGAGGAATGCCTCGTACACGTCACGCACGTCGTCGTCGATTTGCGGGCGGAGGTTGCTGTAGCGGGTGTCGGCGCGGTCGCGGTGCGGCCCCGACAGCCAGTACTCCTCGTGGGTCTCGTCGTCGTAGAAGTTGGCGTCGACCATTCCCGGCCAGCGGCGGAGGGTCTTGCCGTGCCAGTAGGCGGTCTTCCAACTTCGATTGAAGCGGACCCAACTGATCCAGGCCGGCCCCTTGTCGGTGTCGTGCCCGGACTTCAACTGCACGAACATGACTCGTTCCGCCATGCGGTGAATGGTGACGGGGCTACCCGCCCGGCGCAATGCCTGTAGCTGCCGAGCAGGTCTCCTCGATTCGGTGGGACCGGCCGGGAAGGCGGCCGAGTGCCAGGACGATGCGCAGCGCCATCCCGCCGCGTCAGTTCAGGGCGGGTAGCCGAGTCGGACGTGCTGCGTCAACGGTTGAAGATCAGCAGCAGCACCACCGTCAGGACGGCGCTGATCACCAACGAGCCCAGGCACCCGATCCGGTTCGCGAAGAAGAGGAACACACCCCCGGGTACCCGGGCCGAACCGGGCCACGCCACACCTCAGGCGGGAACCGGCTCCTCGACGCGTACCGAATGGATCTCCGCACGGCGGATCGGCCCGGCGGGCAGGGCGGCGACCCCGGCCCCGACGGCGACCGCGGCCCCCGCGAACAGGAACGCCCAGGGCACCCCGCCGGCGTGGTCGACGATCAGTCCGGCCACCGCGCCGCCGGCCGCGCTCGCCGCGACCGACATGGTGACCACCCAGGTGTACGCCTCGTTCAGCATGCCTGCCGGGGCGATCCGGCCGACCAGGGTGTTCTCCAGGGTCAACGCGGGCGCGATGGTGGCTCCACCGACGACCAGGGCGATGCCCAGCGCCAGCGGGTTGGGCATCATCGCGAAGATCACGAAACTGCCGGCCAGCGCGCCGAGCAGCCCGGCGAACTGGCGGGTCATGTTCAACGCCGGTCTGCGTACCCCGAACCAGAACCCGCCGACCGCGCTGCCGACGCCCCAGACCGCGAGCAGTATGCCGGCCAGGCTCTCCGCGTCGCCGGCGCTGTAGTTGCCAGCGAAGGCCGGCACGATCACCCCGGCGGCGCCGAACGCGATGCCGAGGCTGGCCACGCAGAGCAGCAGGGCCGGGAAGCCGGCGACCCGCAGCGGGCCGAGCCCGCGAGCTTGGTGTTCCTGCGGGTGTGGCTGCCAGCCACGCATCACCCGGCCGAGGGCCACCGCGGTGGTGCCGACGAGGGTGACCACCGCGGCACCGACCAGCGCGGCCGTGGCGTCGGCGACCAGCACGAAGCCGGCCACCAGCAGCGGGCCGAGCACGAAGACGATCTCGAACAGCGAGGTTTCCGCGGCCAGCGCCGTGTTGCGGAGGTGGTACCGCCCGGAGGCCGGCGAGGTGAGGTCGTTCCAGGCGCCCCGGATAGCCGCGGTCAGCGGCGGGTACGTGGCACCGGCCACCCCGGCGGTCACATAGATCGCGACGAGCCCGTCAGCCCCGGACCGGCTCGCCACCAGCAGACCGATGAGGGCCAGCGGATGAGCGACAGCGGTGGCGATCAGCACCGGGCTGGGCCCGATCCGGTCGGCGATCCGGCCGGCGACGGGGCTCAACGCGGCACCTGCCACGGCGTAGATCCCGCCGGCGACGGCCGCCAGGGAGTACCGGCCGGTCACCTGCTCGACGACCAGCAGCAGCGCCAGCGGTGTCATACCGATGCCGAGCCTGCCGATGATGCCGGTGAGCAGCAGCATCGGCGCGCCGGGGATCCGCCAGACACCCAGATACTGGCGCAGAGCAGCCACGCGAACCTCCAGGGATGTAATGGGTGGGAAACCTTCCGACCCTAACGCCGTGGGTCGACCGGATGAAGCGGATATCGCCGCGCACACAGCATCGCGCCCGCACCGGCGGTTGCCGGGTGCGGGCGCGATGCGGGTGCTACGGGTCAGCGCAGGTACTGCACCGGGCCGGCGCTGCGGGCCATCTGCTCCAGCCGTGCGACGCGCTCCTCCATCTTGGGGTGGGTGGAGAAGAGCGCCGCGATGCCGCCGCCCCGGAACGGGTTGGCGATCATCAGGTGGGCGGCGCTGGTCAGGTTGCCCTGAGCCGGCAGCGGCCGCCGTTGGGCCACCGCGTCGATCTTGCGCAGTGCGTTGGCCAGGGCCAGCGGGTCGTTGGTCAGCCGGGCACCGGAGGCGTCCGCCTGGAACTCACGGCTACGGCTGATCGCCAGCTGGATGATCGTCGCGGCGATCGGGCCCAGGATGATGGTGAGCAGCAGTACGGCCGGGTTCGGCGCGTCGTCGTCGTCACCGCTGGTCAGCGGGATGAACCAGGCGATGTTCGCCAACGTGGTGATGATGCCGGCCAGACCGGCGGCCACGCTGGAGATCAGAATGTCCCGGTTGTAGACGTGGGACAACTCGTGCCCGATCACGCCGCGCAGCTCGCGGTAGTCGAGGATCTCGGTGATGCCCTGCGTCACGCAGACCGCGGCGTGCTGCGGGTTGCGGCCCGTGGCGAAGGCGTTGGGCTGTGCGGTCGGGCTGACGTACAGGCGCGGCATCGGCTGGCCTGCGCTGGTGGCCAGTTCACGCACCATCCGGTACAGCTCGGGGAATTGTGCCTCGCTGACCGGTTGCGCCCCCATCGCCCGCAGGGCGAGCTTGTCGGAGTAGAAGTAGCTGATGCCGTTCATCAGCAACGAGATGATGACGGCGATGACCAGACCACCACTGCCGCCGAACCAGTAACCCACCCCAAGGATCAGCGCGGTGAGCAGGCCGAGCAGCGCGGCGGTCTTGAGACGGTTGTGGTGCACACTCACTCCTTCGGTGTACGGATCGCCGGGACCCGTCGACCGGTTCAACACTGCGATACCCGTCAACCATCCGCGATATGGCTGTGAGTTGGCTGGGAGCGTGTCCAGCGATTCAGATCCCGGGTCGGGACCTGAACCTCAGCCGCCGGCGAGATCGAGCACGAGCTGCGGGGCGAAGCCGACGACCACGGCAGCCACCGTCGCCACCGCCAGCACCACGGCCACCGGCCGGGCCGCGCCGGCGGCGGGCGCCGGAGTGCCCGGAGCCGGAACTGCGTAGAGGCTCGCGGCCAGCCGCAGGTAGTAGGCCAGGCCGATCACCGCGTTGATTGCCACCACGAGCGCGAGCCAGCCGCTGCCCCCGCCCAGCAGTGAACGGACCACCGTCACCTTGGCGAAGAGACCGGCCAGGCCCGGCGGCAGCCCGGCGAGGCCGATCAGGGCCAGCCCGAGACCCGCGCCGAGCCAGGGGTGCCGGCGGGCCGCGCCGCGCAGTTCGTCCAGGGCGCCGCCGTCGGCGTCCGCCGGGCGCAGGGCGGTCACCCCGGCGAACGCCGCGAGCTCCAGCAGCACGAAGAAGACGGCGTACGCGAGGGCGGCAGCGTACGCGCCGGCCCGTGCCTCGCCGGTGCGTCCCGCCGCCAGCGCGCCGAGCGGGGCCAGGATGTAGCCGGCCTGGGCCACCGACGACCAGGCGAGCAGCCGGACCGTGCGCCACTGGCGCAGCGCCACCAGGTTGCCGACGGTCATCGTGAGCACCGCGAGCAGGGCGAGCACCGGGCCGGTCAGGTCCGCCGGGATCGCCGCGGACACCACCGCGAGCAGCGCCACCACACCACCGAGCTTCGACGCCGTAGAGAGGTACGCGGCCACCGGCAGCGGCGCGCCGTCGTAGGTGGCGGGCGCCCAGGCGTGGAACGGCACGGCGGCGACCTTGAACGCCAGCCCGAGCAGCAGCAGCGCACCCGCCGCCGCGGTCAACGGCAGGTCGTGGAGCTCCTGCCGCTCGGCTAGCAGCGCGCCGAGCCGTCCCAGGTGCAGCTCGCCGGTCACCGCGTACAGCAGCGCCGCGCCGAGCAGGCTCACCGTGGTGGCCACCACGCTGACCACGAAGAACGTGACCGCCGCCTCGGCGCTGGCAAGGCTGCCCCGGCGCAGGCCGACCAGCACGTAGAGCGGCAGGGTGAGCGTCTCCAGGGCCACGATCAGGGTGATCAGGTCGCCCGCGGCACCGAGCACCACACCACCGGTCATCGAGCAGGCGAGCAGGAAGCAGTACTCCCCCACCGGTGCCCGGCCGGCCCGCAGGTGCCCGCCGGAGAGGCCGAGCACCCCGAGGGTGAGCAGGGCGAAGAGTGCCCCGACCAGGGCCGCCCGGCCGCCGAAGACGTACGAGCAGTCGGCGGCGGCGCAGAACGTACGTCGCTCGTCGCCCGCGCCGACCAGGGCCGCGCCGACGGCGGTGGCGACCGCGCCCAGCGCCGCCACGGCGAGGGTGGCCCGCGACCGGGCCAGCACCAGGTCGGTGACCAGCACCAGCACGGCGGTGCCGGCGGCCAGGTACGCCGGCAGCAGCGCCACGTGGTCGACGCTCTGCACCACGTTCTGGGTCACCGGCGCCTCCTCGCGCTCATGGGAGGACCTCCACCAGGGCGTTCACGGGGGCCTCGGCGATGCCGAGCACCAGCGCCGGGGCCAGCCCGATGGCCAGCGCGAGCAGCACCAGCGGCGCCCAGGCGGTCAGCTCCCCACCGGCCAGCGTCGGGGCGAGCCGGCCCACCGCCGGGCTGGGCCGGCCATGGGTGACCTGACGCAGCAGACGCAGGAAGTAGGCAGCGGTGAGTGCCCCGCCGACCGCGGCCAGGACGCCGAGGGTGGTCCAGAGTGGCCCGCCCACCTCGATCGCGGCGATCACGGCGAACGCCTCACCCCAGAACCCGGCCAGCCCGGGCAGGCCGAGCGAGGCGATCGCGGCGAAGCCGAGCAGGCCGGCGAGCCGCGGCGCGGTCTCCCGCAGCCCGGACAGCTCGGCGAGCGCCCCGGTGTGGGTACGGTCCTTGACCGCCCCGGCGAGGAAGAACAACAAGCCGGTGATCACGCCGTGGGCGACGTTGCCGATCAGCGCGGCCTGGATGCCGGTGCTGGTGAGCGTGGCGACGCCGAGCAGCACGAAGCCCATGTGTCCGACGCTGGAGTACGCGATCAGCCGCTTCAGCTCGGTCTGGGCCAGGCAGACGAGCGCCCCGACCAGGATCGCTGCGACGGCGAGTACGCCGAGCACCGGCGCGGCCCAGCGGGCCCCCTCCGGGGCCACCCCGACCGCCACCCGGATCAGCCCGTACGTGCCCATCTTCAGCAGCACCCCGGCGAGCACCACGCTGCCCACGGTGGGCGCCTGGGTGTGTGCGTCCGGCAGCCAGGAGTGCAGCGGCCAGAGCGGGCTCTTCACCGCGAAGGCCAGGGCGAGCAGCGTGAACGCGAAGAGTTGGGTGCCCCGGGAGAGTCCGCCGCCGCCGGTGAGCGCCACGATGTCGGCGGTGCCCGCGGCGGACACCACCACGTACACGCCGACCAGCAGGAGCACCGAGCCGAAGAGCGTGTAGAGGACAAACTTGCGGGCCGCCCGGCGCCGGTCCTCGCCGCCCCAGCCGGCGATGACCGCGTACATGGGCAGCAGGACGACCTCGAAGAAGAGGAAGAACAGGACCAGGTCCAGGGCGAGGAACGTGCCCAGGATGCCGACCTCGATCACCAGCAGCAGGGCGACCAGCGTCCGGCCGCTGCCGCCGGCCGGTACCCGGTAGAGGCTGTAGGCGCAGCAGAGCAGGGTCAGCAGCGCGGTCAGCACCACCAGCGGGTAGGAGATGCCGTCCACGCCGAGGTGGAAGCGCAGTTCCAGCCCGGGCACCCACGGCAGGTCGAGTTGATGCCACGGGCGTACCGCGGGTGCCGTCCCGGACCAGGCGAACCAGCCCCGGTCGCCGGCGGCGAGCGGCAGCGCGGCGAGCAGGGTGAGCCCGGCGGCCACCGTGCCGACCAGCCGGGCCGCCCGGTCCGCCGGGGTGGCGACCACCGCGACCGCGCCGAGCGCCGGCACCGCCAGGACGGCGACCAGCAGGAACTGCCCGAAGGTCATGCGTTCGCTCCGATCAGCGCGGCGGCCAGACCGATCAGCAGCGCACCGGCGAGCACCCCGGCGGCGGCCCGGGGCAGCGCGGCGCGGTGCAGCGCGGCCAGCCCGGCGCCGAGGCCGGACACGGCCCGCCCGCTACCCTCCACCGCGCCGTCCACCACCCGCTCGTCACCGGCGCGCACCATCCGGGCGAGCGTCCGGTAGGGACGTACCACCAGGGCGTGCTGGACGTCGTCGAGCCGGAACGCCGCCGCGAAGACCGGCCGCAGCGGACCCAGCGCGGCCGCCGGGTCGGCAGCCGGGTCGCGGCGCCAGCGGACCCAGGCCAGGCCGGCGCCGAGCAGCAGCAGCACCAGCGGCAGCAGTACCGACGGCGCGAGGTGCACCAGCGGCTCCGGCGGCAGAAGATCCGACGGGCGTTCCGCGGTGGCCGGCGCCGACGGCTGGAGCCGGTCGGCGAACGGGCCGGCGAACCCGGCGAACCCGAGCAGCGCCGCCGGTACGGCGAGCAGCAGCACCGGCCAGCGCAGCGTGCCCGGCGGATCGTGCGGGTGGGCGAGCGGGGCCCGGGTCTCGCCGAGGAAGGCGCGCAGCAGGAGCCGGGTGGCGTACCAGGCGGTGATCGCGACGCCGGCCAGCCCGGAGAGCCAGACCAGCCAGCCCACCCAGGACGGTGTCGGTCCCGTGCCGTCCAACGCGGCCTCCTGCGCCACGGCGAGCACGCCGTCCTTGCTCCAGAAGCCGGCGAGCGGCGGCAGCCCGGCCAGCGCGCCCAGCCCGACCACCGTGCACCAGAACGTGACAGGCATGCTGTGGCGCAGCCCGCCCATCTTCGACATCAGGGTGGTGCCGACGGCGTGGATCACCGCGCCGGCCGCCAGGAAGAGCAGCGCCTTGAACGCGGCGTGGGTGAGCAGGTGGAACAGCGCCGCGCACGGTGCGCCGACGGCGAGGGCGCCGGTCATGTAGCCGATCTGGGAGACCGTCGACCAGGCGAGCACCCGTTTGATGTCGTCCTGGGCGGTCGCCGCGAGCGCGCCGAGCAGCAGGGTGACCGAGGCGAGCACCCCGAGCACGGTCAGCGCGACCGGCGCGGCCTCGAAGAGAGGGTAGAGCCGGGTGACGGCGTAGACGCCGGCCGCGACCATCGTGGCGGCGTGGATGAGCGCGCTGATCGGCGTCGGGCCGGCCATCGCGTCGGGCAGCCAGGTGTGCAGCGGAAACTGCGCGCTCTTGCCGGCCACCCCGGCGAGCAGCAGCAGGCAGGCGGCGGTGAGCGTACCGGCGGAGTGGTCGGCGGCCAGCACGTCGGCGATCCGGAAGCTGCCCGCGGACACGCCGAGCAGCGCGATGCCCAGCAGGAAGCCGACGTCGCCAACCCGGGTGACCAGGAACGCCTTCACCGCGGCGGCGGGCGCCTCGGGCAGCCGGCGGTCGTGCGCGATGAGCAGGTACGAGCAGACGCCCATCACCTCCCAGCCGACCAGCAGGAGCAGCAGGTCTCCCGACACCACCACCAGCAGCATCGCCGCCGTGAAGAGGCTGATCTGGGCGGCGTACGGCGGGTAGCGGTGGTCGACGTCGACGTTGTCGTGCGGACCGCGTTTCAGGTAGCCGATCGAGTAGACCTGCACGGCCAGCGCGACCGCACCGACCGCCACCGCGACCAGCGCGGCGGCGCCGTCCAGCCGGACGCCGAGGCTGACGTCCAGGCCGCCCAGATCGACCCAGGTGGTGCTCGCCTCGGCCGGGGAGTCCAACGTGGCCAGCAGGGCGACCGCGAGCGCCAACGCGCCGGCCGCACCGGTCACCCCGAGGGTGATCGCCGCCCGCCGGGCCCACGCCTCGCCGACCGCCGCGTCCCGGCCGTGCGCGGTCAGGCCGCGCGGCGAGGGCGGCAGGAGCAGCCCGAGCAGTCCGGCCACCAGCGGTACGACCGGCAGCAGCACACCGAGCACCGTGGTGCCGTTCACCGCGCCTCCCGTGCGTCCGCGTCCACCGTCGCCGACGACTCGGTCAGCGGAACCTCGTCGACGGCCACGGTGGCCCGCAACCGGTAGAGCTGGAGCACGATCGCCAGACCCACCCCGATCTCGGCGGCGGCCAGCACGATGACGAAGAGCGCGAAGACCTGACCGCTGTGCGGCAGCGCCGCCCGCACCGTCGTGTCGGCGGTGACGAGGATCAGGTTGACCGCGTTGAGCATCAGCTCGACCGCCATCAGGACCAGCACCGCGTTGCGGCGGCGCAGCACGCCGTACGTCCCGAGCCCGAACAGCAGCGCCGCGGTGACGTACGGGATGACCGGCCTCACCGGCCCACCTCCGTACGCCCCGGCTGCTCCGCGGCCGGCCGCCCGATGTCCGGCCGGGAGAGCACCACCGCGCCGACCAGGGCGGAGAGCAGCAGCACCGAGAGCACCTCGAAGGGGAGCACCCAGCTGCGGAAGATCTCCCCGCCGATCCGCTCGGCCGTGCCCGCGTCGGGCAGCCGCACGGTCGTCCACCGGTACGCGTCGACGAGCAGCGCGGTCAGTCCCAGCCCGACGCCGCCGCCGATCAACGCGGCCGGCCAGCCGGGCCGGTCCAGGTCGTCGGAGGCGCCGATCGGCGCCCGGGTGAGCATCACCGCGAAGAGAAGCAGCACCACCACGGCGCCCACGTAGATGAGCACCTGGACCCAGGCCACCAGCTCGGCGGTGAGCACCAGGTAGTCGCCGGCCAGCGCGCCCAGGCAGACGACCAGGTAGAGACCCGCCCGGACCAGGTGCTTCGTGGTGACCACCAGCACGCCGGAGCCGACCGCCACCGCGCCGAGCGCGAGCAGCAGCACGTCCGCAACGGTCATGTCGTCGCCTCGCCGGACGAGCCCGGCTCGGGGCGTACGGCCGGGGTGGTGGGCCGGGCGGCGGGGACCGCCGCCTTGCGGGCGGCGCTGGTCTCCTCCTTGGCGGGCTCGCCGTTCGGGTCGTGCGCCGGTGGCGGCGGGACGGTGTCCATCCACTCCCCGAGGTGGTCCTTGTCGTGCAGCAGGTCCTTGATGTCGTACTCGGCGTACTCGAACTCCGGGGACCAGTAGAGCGCGTCGAACGGGCAGACCTCGACGCAGATACCGCAGTACATGCAGAGCGAGAAGTCGATGTCGAACCGGTCGAGCACGTTGCGCTGCCGGGGGCGGGCGGCGCCGGGCACCGCCACCTCCTCCTTGTGCGAGTCGATGTAGATGCACCAGTCCGGACACTCGCGGGCGCAGAGCATGCAGACCGTGCAGTTCTCCTCGAGCAGCGCGATCACCCCGCGCGAGCGGGGCGGCAGCTCGGGGGCCACGTCCGGGTACTGCTGGGTGGTGGAGCGCCGGGTCATCGTCTTCAGCGTGACCGCCAGCCCCTTGACCAGACCCGCACCGGGCAGGCCGCGGTCACCGGCGACGTCGTCCGGCGTGCGCTCGCTGCGGTCGCTCATGCGGACCATCCTGCCCTGTGGCCCCGGCGTGCGCGAGCGCCCCCCGAGCCTGGCCGGCGGTACGGTGTCGATGGGGAGAACGACGTACCGGAAAGGGCTCGCGAATGACCGCCGCGCTGCACGACGACCAGCCGCCGCCGGGCGAGTGGACGACGGACGATCTCGACCGCCTGCCCGACGACGGCCGCCGTTACGAACTCCTGGACGGAAACCTCATGATGTCGCCCTCCCCCACGCGACTCCACCAGTCCATCGCCGGCCGACTCATGGCCGCGCTCGACGAGAGCTGCCCCGCCGACCTCGACGTCACACAGGGCGTGGAGGTGCGCCTCTCCCGGACCCGGGCGTTCATCCCCGACGTGCTGGTCACCGAGCTCGACGCGGCAGCACGCAACCCGTCGCACTACCGGCCGCACGAGGTGATGCTGGTGGTCGAGATCGTCTCGGAGGGGTCCCGGAGCATCGACCGCGTGCTCAAGCCGGCGCTCTACGCCGAGGCGGACATCCCCTACTTCTGGCGGATCGAGACCGAGGCGGGCATCGTGGTGCACGCCCACAAGCTCGACCCGTCGAAGCGCGTCTACGTCGAGAAGGCCCGGATGACCGACGGCATCCTGCTGCCGGAGCCGTGGGAGATCGACATCCCGCTGTCCCGGATCACGCCCCGGAGCCGGTGACGCCGCCGAGCGGCGGGATCATCTCGACGCCGAGCTGCTGGAGCACCTGGAACAGTTCGTTGACGCTCCACACGTCGACGATGCGGCCGGTGGTGTCGAAGCGCAGGAACGTCGCGCCGGAGTAGCTCACCACCCGGCCCGTCGGCGGCACCGGACCGAACGGGCCCACCTGGGTGCCGGCCGCCCGCCAGTGCACGGCCACCCGGTCACCGACGGCGACCAGATCGACGATCTTGTAACGGAGATCGGGGAACGCCGCCCGCCGGTCCCGGTGCCAGGCCAGCGTCGCCTCCGGGCCGGTGCCGCCCAGCCCCGGGCAGTCGGGGGCGATCAGGTCGTACGCCGTCTCCTCGCGCCCGGCGTTCCACACGTCGGAGATGAGTCGCCGAGCCGCCGCCTCCGTGTCGATCACAGGAGGCAGCGTAGCGCCGGGCCCGCGCGGCGCGGCCGCCGCTCGCGACGGTCGCCCCGCAGGCAGCCGGTCGAGCCGCCAGAATGGGACGAGGCGACAGGATCGGAGGGGCGGCGTGGGTACGAGCAGCGAGGGCGGCAGGACCGAGACCGACGAGGAGGTGCTGCTGCGCACCGGCGGCAAGTACGTGGAGCCGGGTGGTGAGTTCACCCGCGACCAGCGGTACATCGCGACCCGGATCACCGCCGACGGGCGGGACGGCTACCCGGTGGAACCGGGACGCTACCGGCTCGCGATCAGCCGGGCCTGCCCCTGGGCGAGCCGCCTGGTCATCGTCCGCCGGCTGCTCGGCCTGGAGGACGTCATCTCGATGGCGATGGCCGGCCCGACGCACGACAAGCGGAGCTGGACGTTCGACCTCGACCCGGGTGGGCGGGACCCGGTGCTCGGCATCGAGCGGCTGGCCGAGGCGTACTTCAAGCGGTTCCCCGGCTACGAGCGGGGCATCACCGTGCCGGCGATGGTGGACGTGCCGACCGGGCAGGTGGTGACCAACGACTACGCGCAGATGAGTCTCGACCTCTCCACCGAGTGGACCGCCTACCACCGCGATGGCGCGCCGGACCTCTACCCCGAGCGGCTGCGTGACGAGATCGACGAGGTCAACAAGCTGGTGTTCCGGGACGTCAACAACGGCGTCTACCGGTGCGGGTTCGCGGGCAGCCAGGAGGCGTACGAGAAGGCGTACCGCCGCCTCTTCGACCGGCTGGACTGGTTGAGCGAGCGACTGACCGGCCAGCGTTACCTGGTCGGGGACACCATCACCGAGGCCGACGTGCGGCTGTTCACCACGCTGGTCCGGTTCGACCCGGTCTACCACGGCCACTTCAAGTGCAACCGGCAGAAGCTCACGGAGATGCCGGTGCTGTGGGCGTACGCCCGGGACCTCTTCCAGACCCCCGGCTTCGGGGACACGGTCGACTTCGACCAGATCAAGCGGCACTACTACGAGGTGCATCGGGACATCAACCCGACGGGCATCGTGCCGCTCGGGCCCGACCTGGCCAACTGGCTCACGCCGCACGGTCGGGAGGCGCTCGGCGGCCGTCCGTTCGGTGACGGCACCCCGCCTCCGCCGCCCGCGGAGCCGGTCGACCCCGCGCACACTCCGCTGCGCTGAGCGAGCTCGCCGGTGAAGCCCCCTCCCTCCCGGAGGGGGCTTCGTTCACATTGCGACGCGGACCGCGGCGGTGAGGACCAGCTGTGCCAGGGACGCCGGAACGAGGACGAGCCAGCAGAGACGCTGGAGCTGGTCCTCCCGCAGCCGCGGGTACGACACCCGGAGCCAAATGATCACGAAGGCGACGGCGAACATCTTGAGCAACGTCCAGAGCCAGCCGAGTTGGTCGTCGGCGAACGGCCCGTGCCAGCCACCGAGGAAGAGCACGGTGGTGAGCGCCGCGATCACCACGATGCCGACGTACTCGGCCAGCAGGAAGAACGCGAAGCGCAGCCCGGTGTACTCGGTCATGTAGCCGAAGACCAGCTCGGAGTCGGCGACCGGCATGTCGAACGGCGGGCGGCGGATCTCGGCGAGCCCGGCCACGAAGAAGACGATCATCGCGGGTGCCTGCCAGAGCAGCCACCAGGGCTGCCACGCCTCGACGATGCCCGAGAGGCTGAGCGTGCCTGCCGCCATCGCCACCGACGCCGCGGCCAGCACCAACGGCAGCTCGTAGCCGAGCAGCTGCGCGGCGCCGCGCAACCCACCGAGCAGGCTGTACTTGTTGGCCGAGGCCCACGCCGACATCAGCACGGCCAGCACCCCGACGCCCACCACCGCGAGCACGAAGAACAGCCCGACGTCCAGCGGCTGCCCGACCAGGTCGTTCGGCCCGAGCGGGATGACCAGGAGCACGAGCAGGTACGGCACCAGCGCGATCACCGGCGCCAGGCGGAAGACGGACCGGTCCGCGTCGCGCGGAGTGACGTCCTCCTTCTGCACGAACTTGAGCCCGTCGGCGACGAGCTGCGCCCAGCCGTGGAACGCGCCCGCGTACATCGGGCCGAGCCGGCCCTGCATGTGCGCCATCACCTTGTGCTCGGCCTGGCCGACCAGCAGCGGCAGGACGAGGAAGGCCACCAGGACCGCAGCGACCCGGATCAGCAGCTCCAACCAGACCGGCATCAGGACGCGTCCCTGTCGTCGCCGGTACGGCCGGCCGCACCGGGCGGCGGCGTCGGGCGGTCCGCTGCCGGACCACCGGTTGTCGGACTCGGCCCCTCGGCGGCGGTCGCCCCACCCGGGCCGCCGGACGCCGCCGAGCCCCCGACGGCCTCCGGGCCACCACCGGTCGTTCCGGGGACGTCAGGCGTCGCGGCCGAGCCGCGGCGGGCCGCCGGACCGCCGTCGGTCGGGACCGGTCGGCCGGTACGCCCGGCACGGGCCCCCGGCGCCGGTCGCGCGGGCCGGTCACCGGCCGGGCGAGCCGGCGTGCCGCCACGCCGCCCCTCCCCCGCGCCGCCGGCGCCGGCCGGGGTGGGCGTGGTGCCCCACTCTCCGGGCGCGGGCACGCCCGGCGGGCGGATCGGTCGTCGGCCGCCGCCCGCCTCGGACTCGCCCGGCTCCTTGGCGCCCGGCCACGGTTTGGCCACCCGGGAGGCGAGCACGAACTCCTTGCGCAGCGGATGCCCCTCGAACTCCGGCGGCAGCAACAGCGGACGCAGCCCGGCATGACCGGCGAAGTCGATGCCGAACATCTCGTGTGTCTCCCGCTCGTGCCAGTCGGCCCCGGGGTAGAGGTCGACCACCGAGGCGACCGTGGACGCCTCGCGCGGCACCCGGGTACGCAGCAGCAGGCCGTGCCGATGCCGGGTCGACCAGAGGTGCGCCACCACGTCGAACCCCTCGGTGAGCTCGTCCACGGCCGAGAGCCAGTCGAAGAAGTCGCAGTTCAGCTCCGCGTCGTCGCGGGCCGTACGGACGGCGTCGCGCCAGCCGGCCAACGGCACGTCCACCGTGGCGCGGGCGTGCCTGGCGCCACCGGAGACCGAGGGGGTGGTCTCGGCCGGCGCGAGCAGCTTGGCCATCCGGCTGCCGACCTCTTCCGGAGTCATGCGCCGATCCTAGGTGTTCCGCGGAGCGCGGTTAGGGACACGGCTGGCTGGTGAGTGGCCGCCGGGGTGTGACGCCGGGGGGATCATCTGCCGCTTTGCCGGTCGGGAGGCCGGCGGAGGGGCGAAGATGACAGACGTGCGCGCTGTGACTGTGGCCCCCGGGACCGCCAACTCCCTGGAGTTGATCGAGGACTACCCGGAACCGGCCCCCGAGGAGGGCTCGATCCTGGTCGAGTCCCTGGCCGTCGGCATCTGCGGCACCGATCACGAGATCATCAGCGGGGAGTACGGCGAGGCGCCCCCGGGCGAACGGCGTCTGGTGATCGGGCACGAGTCGCTGGGCCGGGTGCTGGAGGACCCGACCGGCACCCTTCAGCCGGGCGATCTGGTGGCCGGGATCGTCCGGCATCCGGACCCGGTGCCCTGCCCGAACTGTGCGGTCGGCGAGTGGGACATGTGCCGCAACGGCCGCTACACGGAGCACGGCATCAAGGCGCTGCCCGGATTCGCCCGGGAACGCTGGCGGGTCCAGCCCCCGTACGCCGTCCCGTTGGACCGGGCGCTCGGTCAGGTCGGCATGCTGCTCGAACCGACCAGCATCGTCGCGAAGGCGTGGGACCACATCGAACGGATCGGGCAACGGGCCGTGTGGCAGCCGAAGATCGTGCTGGTCACCGGCGCCGGCCCGATCGGCCTGCTCGCCGCTCTGCTCGCCGCGCAGCGCGGGTTCTCCGTACACGTGCTCGACCTCGCGACCAGCGGCCCGAAGCCGGAGCTGGTTCACGCGCTGGGCGCTACGTACCATTCGGTGCCGGTCCACGAGCTGGACTTCGAGCCGGACGTCGTGCTGGAGTGCACCGGGGCGCCGACCGTGGTGCTCGAGGTGATGTGCAAGGCCGCACCGAACGGCATCGTCTGCCTGGCCGGGGTATCCAGCGGCGGCCGAACCATCGACTTCGACGCCGGCGCGCTCAACCGGTCGCTGGTGCTGGAGAACAACGTCGTCTTCGGTTCGGTGAACGCCAACCGCCGGCACTGGGAACTGGCCGCGGACGCGCTCCACCGGGCCGACCCGCTCTGGCTCAGCTCCCTGATCAGCCGACGGGTGCCGGTGTCGGGGTACGCCGACGCGTACACGAGCGGGCCGGACGACATCAAGGTGGTGCTGGAGTTCGCGGTCTGACCCGGCGTCCCGCGCCGCGGCCGACTCAGGAACCGGGCGGCCGCCCTCAGATGCCGGGCAGCCGGCCGTTGCGGAACAGGTCCACGAAGAGCTGGTGGTCCTCCCGGGCACGCAGCCCGTACGCGTGGGCGAACTCCACCAGGTGGCTCACGAAATTCGACTCGTCCCGGTCCACCGCCGCGATGATCGCCTCCTCCGTGGAGTAGTCGACCAGATCGTGGCTGGACTCGTCGTCGGCGACCGAGTGCATCCGGGCCACCGCCCGGCCCAGGTCGGACAGCACCCCGGCCAGCTCATCCGGTTCGTTGACGTCCGCCCAGTCCAGGTCGGCGGCGTACGGCGAGACCTCGGCGACCAGCTGGCCGACCCCGGCCAGCTCGGTGAAGCCCAGCCACGGGTCGGCGTGCGCCTGCAACGCCCGCTGCGACTCGGCCGTCCGGTGCCCCTGGTGCTGGAAGTAGGCGCGGATCGACTCGTCGGGGATGTGCCGCGCCACCGCGGGCACCTGGGCCTGCTTCATGTAGATGACGACGTCGTTCTCCAGCGCCTGGGTGTGTCCCTCCAGCAGCAGGTTGTACGACGGCAACCCGGCCGAGCCGATGCCCACACCCTTGCGCAGCACCACGTCCTTGATCCGGGTCTCGACCGGACGCAGCCGGGCCGAGGAGACGGGCAGCGTGCCGAGGTACGCCTCGAAGGCGGCGCCGACCGCCTGCCGGGTGTCGTCGTCGACCTCGTACACGCCGTCGCCGAGGGAGAACCGCCGCTCGTAGTTGTCGATGGTGGTCTGCGTGGCGAGCAGGTCGACGCGGGTGTAGAGCCGGGCCTGCTGAAGCACCTGGCGCAGCACACCGTCGGCGTTGTCGAGGGTGATCGAGCCGATGGCGTCGTCGCCGCCCGCGGCGATCGCGCGCAACTCGGTGAGGTACGAGCGGGCGACGCCGGTGACCAGTTCGGTGATCGCCCGGTCGGAGAGCGCCTTGGCGTAGCCGAGCAGCGCCACGCTGGCCGCGAAGCGCTTCAGGTCCCACGTGAACGGCCCCACGTACGCCTCGTCGAAGTCGTTGACGTTGAACACCAGCTGCCCGGAGGCGTTCATGTAGGTGCCGAAGTTCTCGGCGTGCAGGTCGCCGTGGATCCACACCCGGCTGGTGCGCTCGTCGAGGAACCGGTCGTCGGCGAAGTCGCCGCGCTGGTCGGCGTAGAAGAGCGCGGCGCTGCCCCGGTAGAAGGCGAACGGAGACGCGGCCATCTTGCGGAACTTGCGACGGAAGGCGGCGGGGTCGAGCGCCATCGACGCCCCGAACTCCGCGATCAACACGTCCACGATGTGGGCGGCGCGACGCTGCCCTGAGCTGCTCATGTGCGCAGGCTAGTCCTCCTCCGCCAACTGCCCGGTCCGGCCGGGCGCTCGGCCTGGGCGCGGACCCTCGGCACAGCCGGTGGGGCGGCGGTCAGCTCGCGGGTGGGCGTACCGGCGGGGCGGTGAGCGACGCCACCGAGCGCGGGACGGCGCCGTCGCTCGGCGCGGCGTCGACGGGAGCGGCGAGCAGGTCGGGACGGGACACCCCGCCGGGACCGGACTGCTCGGCGGCGATCTTCTCCTGGAGGCGCAGGATGCCGTGCAGCAGCGCCTCCGGCCGGGGTGGGCAGCCGGGCACGTAGACGTCGACCGGAATGAGCTGGTCGACGCCCTTGGTCACCGAGTACGAGTCCCAGTAGGGGCCGCCGCAGTTGGAGCAGGCGCCGAACGAGATGACGTACTTCGGCTCGGGCATCTGGTCGTAGAGCCGCTTGATGGCCGGCGCCATCTTGTCGGTCACGGTGCCGGAGACCACCATGAGGTCAGCCTGACGGGGGCCGTGCGCGAACGGAATCACCCCGAGCCGCATGAAGTCGTGCCGGCTCATGCTCGTCGCGATGAACTCGATCGCGCAGCAGGCCAGGCCGAAGTTGAAGACCCAGAGCGAGTAACGGCGGCCCCAGTTCAGCACGAACCGGATCGGCTCGCCGAGCACTGCCGGTACCTGCACCTCGGGCCTCCCTCTGTCTCCGATCTGACAGTCAACCACAGCGGCGATGGGGACGACCCGTGCAACCGGGGTCGGCATCGAGACGTGTGACGGAGGTCGGCCGCACGGATGCGGCACGTACGGGGAGGACCAGATGACGGTGACGAGGGAGCAACGGCTCGATGAGCCGCCACCCGGGGCGGCAGCGGCCCGCCCGCAACCACGCGAGCAGACCGAGGAAATCGACTTCGACGGGCTCTACCATGCGCACTTCCGGTCGCTGACGCTCCAGCTCGCCGCGTACTGCGGGGATCTGCCGCAGGCGCAGGACCTGGTGCAGGAGGCGTTCTGCCGGGCGTTCGCCCGGTGGTCCCGGGTGTCGCGCTACGACGATCCAGTGGGTTGGGTACGGCGGGTCGCCTGGAACCTGGCCACCAGCCGCTGGCGGCGGCTGCGTACCGCCCAGTCGTGGCTGCGGCGGCAACGCGAGGAGTACGTGCCGGGCCCCGGCCCGGAGCGGGTGGCACTGACCGCCGCCCTGGCACAGCTGCCGGCCAATCACCGTCGTGCGGTGGTGCTGCACTACCTCGCTGATCTGTCCGTCGGTCAGATCGCGGAGCAGGAGGGGGTGGCGGAGGGCACGGTCAAGTCCTGGTTGCACCGGGGTCGCACGGCGCTCGCGGTTCAGCTCACCGGCGAGAACGGGAGGAACGATCATGTCTGAGTTCGAGGACGTCCTGATGAGCGACGAGTTCTCCGCGTTCCGCGAGACGTACGCCCCGGCGGTGCAGCCGGCCGGCCCCGCCGAGGTACGGCGGACCGTACGGCGACGCCGGCAGCGGACAGCGGTGCTGACCGCCACCGCCGCGGTGCTCGCGGTCATGATTCCGGTGGCGGCGAACGCGACCCTGAACCAGGGCCCCGCCCCGTCGCCCGGCCCGGCGCAGATCGGCGGGCCGAGCCCGTCGTCGTCGACCGTTCCACCGACGTCGACCCCGACGCCGACCAAGAGCTCGGCGAGCCCCACCGTCGAGGCACCGGACGGTCGCATCAGCCGGTCGCAGCTCCTCGCCGCCCGTGTCGACCTGCCCGCCTGGCCGGAGTACCTGCACTCCCCGCCGAGATGCAGCACCAAGGACGTGCGACTGCGCCCCGCGCCGAACACGGAGTTGCCGACCCTCCTGAGCGATCCGGGCCACGGCGACCTGGACGGCGACGGCGCGATCGAGACGGTGGCTCTGCTCGGATGCCGGGCCAACGGTGAGATCAGCGGAAAGCAGGTGGTGGCCTTCGACCGCGACGACGCCGGCCGGATCGTCACCATGGGCAGGGTGGTCGGCGTCCGGGAGGGGATGGACGACATCACCGACTTCTCTGTGCAGGCCGACGGGAAGGTCCGGGTCCACGTGGCCAACAAACAGCCCTGCTGCGACATGCCGTCGTGGGCACCGCAGCGGCAGTGGCGGACGTACACGTGGAACGGTGACCGCTTCGACCAGACGGCCGGGCCGACGAAGTTCGGGATCGATCCCCGGCTGACCGACCTCACCCTGACGGCCGGTGACCTCGTCCTCGGGCCGCCGGACGCGCAGGGCCGGCGCACCGGCACGGTGACGGTGACGGTCGTCAACCGGGGACGGGTGGACGTCCCCCGGCTGGGCTTCGCCGAGCTGTTCACGGTCGGCGAGCCCGCCGGAGCTGATCTCGATCGCTGCCGGATGAAGGATTCGGGGGGTAACGACGCGTGCCTGCTGGATCCGCTGCCGGCGGGTGGACGGAAGACGTACACGTTCCGGTTCCTGGTCGACCCGAGCAGCGGCAACCACGGGCAACCGGGCGTGCGGGTGGTCCACTTCGACTCGCAGGACCGGTACTGGGACGACCTGAAGCGGAGTGACAACTTCGTCGACCTCCACACGGTGGGCTAGCGGCACGCCAGCCCACACCACGCGGCGGCCCGGGAGAACCCCGGGCCGCCCTGTGGATCGGGGTCGTCGACGCCGACCCGGTTCACCAGCTCGGGCGCTGCAGCAAGCCCACGAACTCCACCAGCAGCCGCTCCCGCAGCGCGGGCGCAGCGGCGTCGAGCAGGGTGTTCACCACCGCCATCCGATCGGGAGGGGTGGCGGTCGGGCCACCCAGCCCCAGACCGGCGGCGAGCCCTTCGACCAGTTCGGGGGTGAGCAGGTCCGGGGTGAGCGTGCCGGCGAGGGTGAGCAGTTCCTCGGGCAGCACGACGGGACCGGCCGCCCGGCCGGCCTTCGCCGCCTCGGCCAGCGCCGGGCCGAACTCGCCCACCCGGGGGGCCACCGCGGCGGTCACCGTGAGATGCACGCTGGCCGGCAGCCCGGCGTACGACAGCTGCGGCTGGGTGTGCCAGCCCCGGGCGGTCAGCTCGTCGACCAGCACGAACAGGTCGAGGTCCGGGTCGGTGGCGGTGAAACAGACGACAGTGGACTCCGGCTCGGCCATCAGTCGCAGTCCGGGTACGCCGCGCACGGCGTCGGCCAGCCCGGCCACGGCGTCCCGGGTGGTGGCCGCCAGCCGCAGGTAGCCGTCGTCGCCCAGGTGTCGCAGGGTGGCGTACGCCGCGGCGATCGGGCCACCCGAACGTGTCGAGGCGATCGTCGGGTTGATCATCGTGTAGCCGGGCCAGTCGGCGTACGCGAAGTACTGCGGGGCACGCAGCGCCGGATCACGGTGCAGCAGCACGGATACGCCCTTCGGCGCGTACGCGTACTTGTGCAGGTCGACCGAGATCGAGGTGACCCCGGGCACCCCGAAGTCGAACGGCGGCACGGGCACGCCGAGCCGACGCAGGTACGGCAGGGTCCAGCCGCCGAAGCAGGCGTCCACGTGGCAACGCACCCCCGCCGCCGCGGCCGCTGCGGCGATCTCGGTGACCGGATCGATCACGCCGTGCGCGTACGACGGGGCGGAGCAGGCCACCAGCACGGTGTCCGGACCGAGGGCGGCGGCGGTCTCGACCGGATCGGGGCGCAGCGTCTTCGGGTCGACCGGCACCACGTCGAGCGCCACCCGCAGGTAGTGGGCCGCCTTGGCGAAGGCCGCGTGCCCGCTCGCCGGCACCACGAGCCGGGGCATGGTGATCTCCGGGTGGGCGTCCCGGGCCGCCTTGACCGCCAGGATCAGCGACTCGGTGCCGCCGCTGGTGACGCTGCCGACCACGTCCGGCGCGGCGCTGCCGGGTCCGCCGCCGAGCAGGCCGGCCGCCGCACCGACCAGGGCGTTCTCCATGGCCAGCAGGGACGGGAACGCGGTCGGGTCGAGCCCGTTGACGTGCGCGCCAGCCTCGTGTGCCGTGGCGGCCAGCTCGTCCAGGCCGGGTACGGCCGGGTCGTAGACGTACGCGAAGAGCTGCCCACCGTGCGTCGGTCGATCCTGTGCACGCAGCAGGCGGATCTCGTCGAGCACCCGCTCGGCGGGGAGCCCGTGCTCCGGCAGCGCGCTTCCGTCGGTCCGCTCGTCGGTCATGAGGTGGTGACGCCCCTTCCGGGTGGCTCGTGGGTTCTCGTTCCCGCCACGACCGGCTGATCGGCGCCGTTGTCCGGCGCGGCGGGCAGGTCGTAATGGCGCAGGAGGATCAGCGGTGCGGCGACCAGAAGAGCGGGGATCACGGTGAAGCCGAGCAGGATGCCGAGGCGGGCGGTGCCGGACTGCGCCGCGGCCGTTCCGGTGTCGGAGGAGACGTAGCCGGAGAGTTGCAGCACCAGCCCGTAGATGCCCGGTCCGAGCGCCAGCCCGAGGGTCTCCCCCGCCGTCCAGACCCCGGTGAAGACACCGGCCTGCCGCCGGCCGGTGCGCGCCTCGTCCCAGCTGATGCAGTCGGGCAGCATCGCGAGCGCGAAGACCTGCTGGCCCGCGTACCCGGCGCCGACCAGGGCGACCACCGGGTAGACCGCGGCCGCCGGCACCAGTGGCGCGGCCGCCAGCACCGCCACGCCCACGACGAGCAGCAGTGACGCCGCGACCAGGGCACGGAGTTTGCCGACCCGGGCACCGATCCGGGTCCAGAGCGGCATCACCAGCAGCGCCGGCCCGACGAAGCAGGCGAACAGCAGAGTCGCCCCGGTCCGCGGGTCCCGCAGGATCTGGTCGGCGAAGTAGTTGACCCCGGCCAGGATGGTGGCCACGCCGGCGGACTGGACCACGAAGCAGACCAGCAGTGCCCGGAACGCGCGATTCCGGCCGGCGACCGCCAGCTGGGCGCGGAGCGTCGGCTCGCTCCCGCGTACCTGCCCGGTCGGCGTCGCCCGGGTGCCGGCGAACGCGCCGACCGCGCCGACCGCGATCAACGCCGCGACGAAGAGGCCCATCCACCGGTGCCCGGCGAGCCCTTCGCCACCCGCCGTCACCACGATCGGGGCGACCGCCCCGGAGACCAGGATGGCCAGGGCCAGCACGGCGATTCGCCAGGTCATCAGCCGGGTGCGCTCGGCGTAGTCCTCGGTCAGCTCGGCGGGCATCGCCACGTACGGCACCTGGAAGAAGGCGAACGCGGTGGCCGTGGCGAGGAAGGCCACCGCCAGGTACGCCCCGGCCGCGCGGCCCGTCCCGAACGGCGCGGCGAAGATGCCCGCGAAGAGCAGGGCGAGCGCGAGACCGGCGAAGAGCAGGTAGGGCCGGCGGGGACCCCAGCGCGACCCGGTGCGGTCGGAGATGCGACCGGCCACCGGGTTCACCAGCACGTCCCACGCCTTCGGCACGAGCACCAGCAGCGCGGCCAGCCCGGCGGCCACTCCGAGCGTGTCGGTGAGGTACGGCAGCAGCAGCAGACCGGGCACGGTGCCGAAGGCGCCGGTGGCGAGCGAGCCGAGCGCGTAGCCGAGGTGCACCCGGCGCGGCAGGCCGCCCGGGACGGGGGCCGGACCAGCCGGCGGCGCGTCCATGGCGCCGAATGCTACTCACATTATGACGCCGGTCACATCCACTCTCCGGGCGCTACGGGCCTTCGCCGGCGTCGGCCGGACCCGGGAACCAGCTGGCGGCCGTCATGTCCACCCCGGCGCCGCGCAGTGGCGTCCCCTCCGCACGCAACCGGGCCCGGGCCTCCCGCTCGTGCCCCGGCGGCAGTCGCCCCGCCGAGTTGACCACCCGATGCCAGGGCACCGCGCCGCCGTGACGAGCCATGATGTTGCCCACCAGCCGGGCCGAGGCTCGACCGGACCGCTCCGCGAGCGCATCGGCGACCGCCCCGTACGACATCACCCGGCCCGGCGGGATCCGCTCGACCAGATCCAGCACCGCTTCGACGTACTCGTCAGGTGTCACAGCGCGCCACACTATGGGAACGCGGCGGGGCGCCGCCGCCTTGACCACGCAGAATGGTCGTTGTGCGTGAAGCGGTAACGGCGGCCCGGCGGGTCGTCGTCAAGATCGGGTCCTCCTCGTTGACCACCGCGACCGGCGGCCTGGCCGGTGAGCGGGTCGACGCGCTCGTCGACGCCCTCGGGGCGCTCACGGCCGACGGCCGGGAGGTCGTGCTGGTCTCGTCCGGCGCGATCGCGGCCGGTCTGGCCCCGCTGGGGCTGTCCCGCCGCCCGCGCGACCTGGCCACCCAGCAGGCCGCGGCCAGCGTCGGGCAGGGCCTCCTGATCGGCCGGTACGCGGCCGGCTTCGCCCGACACCACCGGACGGTGGGGCAGGTGCTGCTCACCGTCGACGACGTCACCCGCCGGGCGCACTACCGCAACGCGTACCGGACCCTGCGCAAGCTGCTCGACCTGCGGGCGGTGCCGATCGTCAACGAGAACGACACGGTGGCCACCGAGGAGATCCGGTTCGGCGACAACGATCGGCTGGCCGCCCTGGTCGCCGCGCTCGTCCAGGCCGACCTGCTGGTGCTGCTCTCCGACGTCGACGCGCTCTGGACCGGCGACCCCAGCCGACCCGACTCCACCCGGATCAGCGAGGTGCGCAGCGAGGAGGACCTGATGGGCGTCACGATCGGCGGCACCGGCCGCGCCGGAGTCGGCACCGGCGGCATGGTGACGAAGGTCGAGGCGGCCCGGATCGCCACCGGCTTCGGCATCCCCGTCGTGCTCACCGCCGCACCGCTGGCCGCCCCGGCGCTGGCGGGCGAGGCGGTCGGCACCTTCTTCCACCCGAGGCGTCAGCGGCCCGCGGCACGGCTTTTCTGGCTCGCGCACGCGACGTCGCCCCGAGGTCGGCTGCATCTGGACGAGGGTGCGGTCGCCGCAGTGGTCGGGCGGCGCAAGTCGCTGCTGCCGGCCGGCATCACGGCCGTCGACGGGGCGTTCACCGCGGGAGACCCGGTGGACCTGGTGGACTCCCAGGGGGCACCGGTGGCTCGGGGACTGGTCAACTACGACGCCGTGGAGCTGCCCGGGCTGCTGGGTCGCTCCACTCCGGAACTCGCCGCGGCGCTCGGCCCGGCGTACGAACGCGAGGTCGTACACCGCGACGACCTGGTGCTGCTGTGAACTCGGCAGCGAGCGAATCATCGTTTCAGGGCGACATCGACTCAGGACGGCACGGAGCGAAGCGGAGTGGTGGGATGAGCGTGACCGAGCAGGCCCGGCGGGCGCGGGTGGCGGCGGAGGCGTTGGCCGTCGCGACGCGTACGACAAAGGACGCCACGCTGCACGCGATGGCCGACGCGCTGGTGGCGCGTACGCCCGAGATCCTCGCCGCGAACGAGGCGGACCTGGCGGCGGGGCGGGAGGCCGGGCTGAGCGCGGCCGTGCTCGACCGGCTCGCCCTCGACGAGGATCGCGTGGTCGGCATCGCCGACGCGCTGCGGCAGATGGCCGCGCTGCCCGACCCGGTCGGCGAGGTGGTACGCGGCTCGACCCTGCCCAACGGCTTGGAGCTGCGGCAGATCCGGGTGCCGTTCGGGGTGGTCGGGATCATCTACGAGGCCCGCCCGAACGTGACAGTCGACGCCGCCGGGATCTGCCTGAAGTCGGGCAACGCGGCGCTGCTGCGTGGCTCCTCCTCCGCCGCCAACTCCAACGCGGCACTGGTCGCGGTGCTGCGTGACGCCGTCGCCGGAGCAGGGCTGCCGGCCGACGCCGTGCAGTTGCTCGACGCCGCCTCCCGCGACTCGGTGAAGGAGCTGATGCGTGCCCGCGGCCTGGTCGACGTGCTGATCCCGCGCGGTGGCGCGTCGCTGATCCGCACCGTGGTCGAGGAGTCGACGGTCCCGGTGATCGAGACCGGGGTCGGCAACTGCCACGTGTACGTCGACGCCGCCGCCGACGTGTCGAAGGCCGTGGCGATCACCTTGAACGCGAAGACGCAGCGTCTCTCCACCTGCAACACGGCCGAGTCGCTGCTCGTGCACGCGGCGGTCGCCGACACCTTCCTGCCCCCGATGCTGGCCGCGTTCGCCGAGGCGGGGGTGACCGTGCACGGTGACGAGCGGGTCGCCGCGCACTCGACCGCCGTGGTGGCGGCGACCGAGGAGGACTTCGCCACCGAGTACCTCGCCGCGGACATCTCGGTGGCCGTCGTCGACACCCTCGACGCCGCGGTCGCGCACATCCGGCGCTACGGCACCGGGCACACCGAGGCGATCGTCACCGACTCGACCACGGCGGCCCGCGAGTTCGTGGCTCGGGTGGACGCGGCGGCGGTGATGGTGAACGCCTCCACCCGGTTCACCGACGGCGGCGAGTTCGGCTTCGGCGCGGAGATCGGCATCTCCACGCAGAAGCTGCACGCCCGCGGCCCGATGGGACTGCCGGAGCTGACCAGCACCAAGTACGTGGTGACCGGCGACGGTCACCTGCGCGGCTGATCGTCGGGCAGGAGAGCAGCCGGCGGGAACGACGGGCGCGACGGCCGCCGAGCTCACTCCGCGGCGACAGCCGTCTCCGTCGTCGCGGTCGCCGCACCGGTGGCCGGCGTGATGCAGGCGCGGATCGCCCGCAGCGTCGTGTGCACGTCGAACTGGTGACCGTCGTCGCTGTCCCAGCCGCCGTCGCCGCGTTGGGTCTCGGCGAGCCGGCGCCGGGCGGACACGAGAAGCCACTGCTCCTCGCCGATCTCGACGCGGCGGAGTGTCGCGGCGAGCCAGGCGGTGTCCGCCGGGGACATCTGCGGGATCCGCTCGGCCAGCACCGTCTGGATCCGGGCCGACTCGTCGTACATGCCCTGTCGGTGCAGCACGGCGGCGCTCAGCCAGCCGGCCGGCAGGAACGACGGCCAACTACCGTCGGGGCCGAGCCGCTCGGCGACGGCCTGCGCGGCCGCCTGCACCACCCCGGCGTACGCCCCGCCGACCCGGTGATCGAGCGGGCCGGCGGACCGGGCGTCGAGTCCGCCGACGGTCAGCCAGAATCCGGCGTTGGCGGTGAGGTAGAGCCGGGCCTCCGGGTCACCGGGCCGGGCCCACTCCGGCGCGACGTCGGCCAGCGCCGGGTCCTCCTCCCAACCACCGTCGGCCAACTGCCGGGTGGCGAGCCAGTCCAGCGCGTGCCGGGCCGCCGGTCGACCGAGCGCGCCCAGATCGTCCAGCTCGGCGAGGCGGAAGCAGGTGGCGTCGACCGAGCCGATCGGGCCGTCGAGGGTGGCCGGCCAGCCACCGTCCGCCGCCTGCCCGAACTCGGCCCGCTCGATCAGCTCGACCGGCACCGGCACTCCGGTGCGCAGCCGGGAGAGTCGGGCGCGTTCCACCGCGTCCCCGTGCGCCACCACGAACCCGATGGCGGCATCCAAATCGACCACGGCGCCACGCTACCTGCGTAAACGCGATCGCGCCTCGGAGGATCGGCCGAGGTCGGAGCGGTCACAGCCCGCCCCGACCCCGCCCGGTCGGTCAGTACGCCGGCAGCGACGGATCGATCTGCTTGATCCAGGAGAGCACGCCGCCCTGGACGTGCACCGCGTCCCGGAATCCGGCGGCCTTGAGCGCGGCGAGCGCCTCGGCCGAGCGGACACCGGACTTGCAGTGCAGCACGATCTGCCGGTCCTGCGGGAGGCGCGAGAGCGCCTCGCCGGAGATGATCTCGCCCTTGGGGATCAGCGTCGCGCCGGGGATGCGGACGATCTCGTACTCGGCCGGCTCCCGGACGTCGACCAGGAAGATGTCCTTGCCGGCGTCCTGCCACTCCTTGAGTTCCAGCGCGGTGATGGTCGAGTCGACCACCGCCTCCTGGGCCTCCACCGACACGGCGCCGCAGAAGTCCTCGTAGTCCTCCAGCAGGTCGGTGACGGTCGGGTTCTCGCCGCAGAGCACGCAGTTCGGATCCTTGCGGACCTTGATCTTGCGGTACGACATCTCCAGGGCGTCGTAGACCATCAGGCCGCCGACCAGCGGCTCACCGATGCCGGCGAGCAGTTTGATCGCCTCGTTGACCTGGATCGAGCCGATCGAGGCGCAGAGCACGCCCAGCACGCCGCCCTCCGCGCAGGAGGGCACCATGCCGGGCGGCGGGGGCTCCGGGTAGAGGCAGCGGTAGCAGGGACCGTGTTCGGCCCAGAAGACCGACGCCTGGCCGTCGAAGCGGTAGATCGAGCCCCAGACGTACGGCTTGCCGAGCAGCACCGCCGCGTCGTTGACCATGTAGCGGGTGGCGAAGTTGTCGGTGCCGTCGACGATCAGGTCGTACTGGGAGAAGATCTCCCGGACGTTGTCCCGGTCGAGCGCGGTGTTGTGGATCTCCACCTTGACCAGCGGGTTGATCTCGCGGATGCTCGCCGCGGCCGACTCGGCCTTCGACCGGCCGACGTCGGAGACGCCGTGGATGATCTGGCGTTGGAGGTTGGATTCGTCGACGGTGTCGAAATCGATGATGCCCAGCGTGCCGACGCCGGCGGCGGCGAGGTACATGAGGGCCGGTGAGCCCAGACCGCCGGCGCCCACGCAGAGCACCCGGGCGTTCTTCAACCGCTTCTGCCCCTCGACGCCGACGTCGGGGATGATCAGGTGGCGCGAGTAGCGGCGGATCTCGTCAACTGTCAGCTCGGCGGCGGGCTCGACGAGCGGGGGCAACGACACGATGGACTCCCCGGGATCGGCGGTGCGAACCCGGCCATTGTCACTCGGCACCGGACGGGTCGGCCATGAGGGAGGACACGCCGCCCGTCATTCGGGAGGGGAATAACGCAGCCGATCACCGAGCCCCGCCGTCGATGGGCGGTTTGCGGGGCTCCGCCACCCGGGGACGTCGGCTACGGAATGATCTCGCCCGCGTACCGGACGCCGTCGAGGTACGGCCAGGCGTTGGCGAGGCAGCCTTCCAGCCCGTACGTCTGCTGCTGCATCAC
This sequence comes from Micromonospora sp. NPDC023737, assembly GCF_040639715.1. NCBI lineage: Bacteria > Bacillati > Actinomycetota > Actinomycetes > Micromonosporales > Micromonosporaceae > Micromonospora > Micromonospora sp. NPDC023737. Next base: position 98,133 of record NZ_JBFAAL010000002.1, on the reverse strand, counting down.
GGGAGCCGGACTGCCCGGCTCGGGGCAGGACTCGTGCGTCTCGCCGAACTCGTGCCCGACCTCGTGGTTGATCACGTACGTCCGGTAGACAGACAGCGGCGCGCCGTAGTCGGGTACCGCCTCCATCCAACGGGCCAGGTTGATGATGACCTGCCCGGGCAGGCGGCAGGAGGTGTACGCCTCGGTGCTCAACCCACCCTCGGCGCACATCTGCTCGGAGGTGACCGGGGTGGCGAGGTAGACGGTGAAGTCGGCCTCCGCCGCTTCCGCCACCCGCTGCACCCGCAGTTCGCCCGAGGCGATCCAACTGCGCGGGTCGGCGAGTGTCTCGTCCACGCTTGCCGCGAACGCATCGGCGTCCTGGCCGCTGCCTTCTTCCACCGCGACGTGGTAGCGGCGCAACGGACCGTCCTCCCCCCGCACCGGGGTGCCACCGGTGGCGGTGACGAACCGACCTGCGCCGTACGAGGGCACGACGTGCGGAACCTCGCGTGGCGCCTCGTGCGCCCCGACCCCGCCGTTCTGGGGCAGCGCATCCACCGGCGAGGACGCCGGTGGCGTACCGGCGCGGGTCACGGCGACGCCGGCGGCGGTCGCGAGGAGCAGCACCACCCCGAGCAGGATGCTGCGGCGGCGACGGCGGTACATCCGCTGGAGCGCCGCGCGCCGTGCGTTCTCCGGCCGACGAGACGGAGCAGGCGGGTGGTAGGAGGACGCGGTCATGCCCTCAGGGTGCCAGATCAATAGCCCATTACGAGACGTTCAAGGCTAATGCCACCCTGAATCTACTAGCGGGTCAAATAGATAAGATACGTAAAATATAGGCTTTCCGGACAATATGCGCAATCGCCCCCAGCGTCGGGCGTCAGAGCGGCGGCCCGGCGTACCGGCGACCATCGCGGTACGGCCACGGGTTGGCGAGGCAGCCCTTGAGGGCGAGGGTCTGCTGCATCATCACCGGCGCCGCCCTGCCCTTGCCGGGACAGCGCTCATGGCGATTCCCCAGCTGGTGCCCCACCTCGTGGTTGATCACATACAGCCGGTAGACCGACAACGGCACCTTCGCCGCGACGAAGTGCGGAACCGAGAGCCGCCACCGGTCGAGGTTGATGATGACCTTGCCCGGCGCTCGGCACGACGTGTACGGACGCCCGTCGACCCGGATGTCCACCCCGCCCTGCGCGCACATCCGGGCAGCCGTGCGTGCCGTCGCCAGGTAAACGGTGAAGTCGACGTCCGCCCTGCCGACCACCTGCCGCAGCCGCAACCGACCACTGTCCACCCAACTGCCCGGACCGGTGAGCGCGACCTGCACCGCCCGGGCGAACTCGCCCGAGTCCTCCCCGCTCCCCGACTCGACCGCGACCCGGTAGCGCTGTACCCGGCCGGCCTCGCCCAGGACCGGCCCGGTGCGGTTGTCGTAGCCGAACCGGCCGGTGCCGGCCGAGGGCACGGGCCCCGGCAGCCGGAACACCGGAGACGCCGAGGTGGACGGCGACGGAGCCGCCGGAGACGAACCGAGCAACGGCAGGGGCGCTCCGGCAACCGGCAGCGTCGCCGCGCCGGCCGATGTCGGCCGGGAATCGACACCCTGGTGCCTAACGATCACGGTGACCGCCGCCCCGATCGCGAGCACCACCACCGACAGCTGGGCGATCATCTGGAACCGCCGGCCGCGGAGCTGCGCCGCGACGACACCCCGCCCGCGGGTACGGTTCGCGCCACTCGGCGGACCGGACACCACTGCGCCATGGGCCGGGCGAGGCGCGGACCCCGGCGAATCGGCCGGGCACCGACCGGCCGAGACCATCGGGTCGTCGGCGGAGCGGGGCACGGAGCTGGGCATCCGGCTCAGCGTGCCAGATCGTGACGCTCTGCACCCTCCTCCGTTTCGGTGAGTAGTCCCAGCACCGCCCGGGCGACCAGCCGGGGTGCCTCGATCTGCGCCACATGCCCCACCCGGCCCAGCATCAGCAGCCGGCTGTCCGGGATGACCCGGGCCGCCTGCGGGGCGACGCGGACGTCCACCAGCCGGTCACGCCCGCCCCCCACGACCAGGGTGGGCGCCCGCACCGACCGGGCCAGCCGCCAGAGCGAACCCGGCCCGGGCAGGTACGACCGCAGAAAGCTGGAGACGAGCCCGCGGAACGTCCGGACGTACACGGCGGCGTAGTGCTCAGCCTGATAGCGCAGCCAGACCTCCTCCAGCGCCTCCCGCCGGCGTTGCTCGCAGATCCGGCTGAGGTCGGCCACACACGCCTCCAGCAACCGCTCGACCATCGCCTCCGGCGGCAGCTCGGTCAGCCGCCGCGCCGCCATCCGCTCCGCCTGGGGCAGAGCGAGCAGCGGCAGCAACCGACCCTGCAACGAGCGCCGGAAATTGAGGAAGGGCAGCGCCGGTGAGATCAGGGTCAGCGTGCGTACCAGGTCGGGACGGAGCGCGGCGACCTGCACGGCGACCGCCCCGCCGAGCGAGTTTCCGAAGAGGTGCACGGCCCCCCGGTCGGAATGCTCGATGTACCGGATCAGCCGCTCGGCGAACGCGGGCACCGTGTAACGGTGACCGGGCTCGCTGCGTCCGAAGCCGGGCAGGTCGATCGCCTGGCCGGCCAGCCGGACGGCGAGCAGGCCGGCCAGGTCGGTCCAGTTCTGGGACGAGCCGCCCAGGCCGTGCACGTAGAGGGCCGGCTCCGCGCCCGGGGCGGTGGCCGGGGTATCCCGGACGTAGCTGACCATGCCGTCGAGCCGGACCTCCCGGCCCGGCCACGGTGGCGGAACCCCGTGCTCCGGGAGCAGGTGCTCCGGGCAGAGGGTGGCGCGCTTCACCGCCTCAGTCTGCCCCCGCCACCGATCGGCGGCAGCGCGTCGCCGGGAAAGGGCGGCCCGGCGAGCGTCAGGTGAGCAGCGCCTCGAGCCGACGGTTCACCGCGGCCAGGGTGGCCCGCACTACCGCCTGTCGTGGGTCACCCGCGACGAGCGCCGACCCGGCCAGTTGCTCGACCCAGCCGTCGCAGACCAGCAGCACCACCACGGTGGCCACCTCGCAGTTGCCGAACGGCACGACCGCGACATGCTCGACGAAACAGCGCCCGCCCTCGGAGTGGACCGGGCGGCGAAGCAACTCGTCCACGGCCGACGCGGCCGCCACCGCGCAGAGCCGCAGGACGTAACCGTCGACGGCGGGGCCGGTGGCGTAGCCGGCGGCCGTCTCGCCGGCGGCGATGAGACGTACCTCCACATTGGCGTCGAGGCCGAACGTGCTCACCTGGACGTGATCGATCACCACGCGGGGGCCGGGGCGTCCGCCGGTGTCCAGCGGTCGCGACGGCGCGCTCTCCGTGGTCGTCAGCTGCCCCCCGGAGTACGTGGCGCCGAGGTTAACCGGACTCACGGTGGCCGCGCCGGACGCTGCCTCGTCCACCGTCGCGCGACCGCGCTGTGGAGCGGCCGGACGGCGCCGGCGCAGCGGTTCCGGCTCGGTACGCGGAACGCGTCCGGCCGCCCGCCCCTCGATCTCGCCGGGCCCGCCCTCGCGGACCTCCCGAGCGACCTCGGCCGACCGGGCGGCCTCCGGGGCACGTGCCGCACCGGCAGGACGAGCAGTCTCCGGGGCGCGTCCGGCGTTGCGTCGGCGAACCGGCGCCGGGGGCGCGGCCGGCGGACCGGGCAGGTTCTGCGGGGCGGCGGCGAGCCCCATCCGCTCCTGCAGCAGGCGGGCGACCTGCCGGCTCACGTCGGCCGGGTCGGCGCCGTCGGCCAGGTCGAGGCGGAGGCTGTGCGCACCCGCCGGGGTACGCCGCAGCGACGCGTCACGGACGCCCGCGACCTCCCGTACCGCGCCGAGGATCGCATTGACGTCGAATCCCTCGGGCCGCTCCTGCGGCGGCGCGGGCTCGTCGTCACGACGCAGGTGGGTGGCGATGCGAGCGAGTTGCGGCGTTTCGGCGGGTGGCTCCACGGCTGGCGGCTCCGGCACGACGGGCACGTCCGGCTCGGCTGGGACGCGCTGCGGCAGCACCGCCGACGCCGGGTCCGGCTGGTGGCCGACGGACTGGTCGGCCGTGGGTGCCGGCTCGGGCGCGGATCGACGGGCCGCGTATCCAGGCGCGCTCGCCGAGGCGGGCGCGGCGGGGGTGTGGTCGTGGCGATCGGCTCCGGTCGTGGCGGAGGCCGGCGCGGGACCCGTCCGGGTCTCTGGTTGACGGGTCACGCCCGACGCCGGGCCAGGGTCGTGGTGGCCGGGGGTCGTGGCTGGGGTTGCTGCCTCCGACGCCGTCCGGTTCGCCGCATCCACACCGGCCGGGCGGCGACGGAAGGCCTCGGCGGCGCGGCGCGGCGTCGGCTCCGGGCGGTCGGCCGGATTCACTTCGCGTACCACCGGTGGCACGGCCGTCGGGCGGCTGCCCGCCCAGGACGGCCGCTCGGCCGGGGACGCCCCCGATCCGCCGGCCCAGGAGGGCCGTCCGCCGACGCCGGCCGGCCCGGCCGGGGTGCCGGCGGAGCCCACCGGCGGCACGCTGGTCTGCTCGGGCCCGGCGTCCCAGGCCGGGCGCTCCGAGGCCGCCACGGGACCGGACGGCTCAGACCCGGGCGACGGCCGCTCGGCGGCCCAGGCCGGCCGGTCCACCGGCGGCGGGCTCGGCTCGGACGACGCCTCGGCCGGCGCGAGCGGGGTATGCCGCACGGCCCAGGCCGGGCGCTCGGAGGCCGCCACGGGACCGGACGGCTCAGACCCGGGCAGCGGCCGCTCGGCGGCCCAGGCCGGACGGCCCACCGGCGGCGGGCTCGGCTCGGACTCGGCGGGGGCCATCTCGTAGGGCCGCACCGGCTCGGCGCGGACCGGGTCGTACGGGCGGCTCGGCTCCGCCCGGACCGGCTCGTACGGCTGATGTGGGTCGCCCGCCCAGGCCGGCCGGCTCTCCTCGCGTGCCCGGCGCCCGGACAGGTCTTCGGCGTCGCGGGTCCGGCGTCCGGCCGGCTCGTCGGCCTCGCGGCCCTGCTGCGGAGCCGGCTCGTCGGCCCCGCGATCCTGCCCGGTGGGCGGATCGGCCTCGTGCGGGCGGCGGCCGGCCGGCTCGCCGGCGTCAACCGACCGACGTCCCGACGGCACGGCCGCCTCTCCGGCCCGGTGGCCGGGGACCTCGTCGCTCTCCCGCCGCTGGCGGGTCTGTTCCTCGCCGGACCCCGACCACGCCGGGGCCCAGGCCGAACCCCAGCTCGGCCGGTTCCAACTCGGACCGGACCAGTCGGGTTCGCCGGCCGGCGACTCGGTGGGCGCCCACGACTGCGCCGGGCCCTGTTCACCGGCCGGCGGATACGCCTCGGGCCAGCCGTGCGGCTCGGCCGGGGGCTGGCCCTCGACCGCGGACGGGGCGGCGGTGGGCGCCTGGAAGCCCGGTGGCACCTCGAACCCCGACGGGGCCGTGCCGACCGGCGGGATCTGGACGGCGGGCGGTGCCGACGTCGGCAACCCCGACTCGGGCCAGCGTGGCCGGGTGCCCGGCGGCTCCTCGGACACGTGCCGTGCCGGGCCCGGCTCCGGCTCGGTCGGGCCGTACGTCTGCTCCACCGGTGGGGCGGGTCGCTGGGCGGGCACCACCAGACGCTCGCTGCCGGGATCGCGTCGTTCGTCGGCGCCGTCGCCGGGTGGGGCGCTGACCGGAGCGGGCCGGCCCAGGGACGCCTCGTCGGCCGCGTAGGTCACCCCGTTGGCGTGGTGCCCGTTCACTCGGCTCGGGCGCTCGGCGTCAGCGGACAGACCGGCCACCGGCGCCGGCAGATCACCGTGCCGGGGCGAGGAGGTGGCCCAGCCGGAGGACGGGTCGGGCGCCCAGCGTGCCGCCGGTTCGCCGGACGGGCCGGGATCGTCGGCGGGGTGCCAGGCTGCCGCCGGGGGCGCCCATCCGCCGGCGGAGCGGGAAGGATCGTCCTGCTGGCCCGTCCCGTCACCGTGCTCTCCCGGGGTGGCGGCACCGGGTTGCCCTGCTTCACTCACCGCGCGCTCCTTGGTCGCCCCCGCTGAGGCTACCGTGTGGTGACAGTGGCGATAAGTTACAGCGGCGGGCCAATTCCGCGACGGGCGATCGAGCCCGACCGGTTCGGGTAATGCTGCCGGCTCGTACGAAGAAACTCGGAGGTTCCCATGACCGCTGTGGGGAACGGTGCGCAGACCGCTGGCCGGCCCACCCGGCTGCCGCGCTCCGCGCGTCGTAAGCAGCTGCTCGCCGCCGCCCAGGAGGTGTTCGTCGCCCAGGGCTACCACGCCGCCGCGATGGACGACATCGCCGAGCGCGCAGGGGTCTCCAAGCCGGTGCTCTACCAGCACTTCCCCGGCAAGATGGAGCTCTACCTGGCGCTGCTCGACACGCACTGCGACGCGATCGTCGCCAAGGTGCAGGAGGCGATGCGGGGCACCGACGACAACAAGGAGCGGGTAGGCGCCTCCGTACGCGCGTACTTCGACTTCGTCGACCACGAGAGCGAGGCGTTCCGGCTGGTCTTCGAGTCGGACCTGCGTAACGACCCGGCTGTGCGGCAGCGCGTCGAGCGGGTCGAGCAGGGCTGCATCGCGGCGATCACCGACACGATCATCTCCGACACCGGGGTGAGCCGTGCGCACGCCGAACTGCTCGCGTCCGGCCTGGTCGGCGCTGCCGAGACCGCGGCGCAGTTCTGGCTGGCCGGCGGGCGGCAGGTGCCGAAGGCGGAGGCCGAGGCGTTGGTGGCCGCCCTCTCCTGGCGGGGCATCGCCAGCTTCCCGCTCAAGGACGAGTCGGCCTGAGCGGTCCTGGAGCGTGCGGATCCATCCGGCGTCGCCCGGCAAGGTGAGTCAGCCTGACCGTCACGGCCGAGATCGGATAGCCTTCCCACGGCGGCTCTTTCGCCCCAGTTGAGGAGGCACGTGTGGAGGTCAAGATCGGCGTGCAGTACGCGCCGCGCGAGCTGGTTCTGGAGAGCGCGCAGGCGCCGGCCGAGATCGAGCAGATCGTGACCGACGCCATCGCCAAGAACTCCGGCACGCTGTCCCTGACCGACGAGAAGGGCCGGCGCGTGATCGTGCCGGTCGACAAGGTCGCCTACGTCGAGATCGCCGAGGCGTCCCCCCGAGCGGTCGGGTTCACCGTCCGATAGGCGCACGCGGCGTCCGTGGCGGTTCGCCTGTCGCGGACACCGGAACCGTGAGCCCCGGGCCGTCCTGGCCCGGGGCTCAGTTGTTCAGACCTGCGGCGGTCATCCGCTCGGTGTGCGCGGCGGTCAGCTGCCGGAAGAGCGCCTCGACATCCACCCGCTCTCCCTGTGCGATCAGCGTGGTGAGCGCCCCTCGATCGGCGGCGGCGACCCGGCTGGCCTGGGAGAGCGCCTCACCTACCAACCGCCGGGCCCACATCGAGAGCCGGTGCGCCACCCGCGGGTCGGCGTCGATCGCGATCCGGATCTCCGCGGCGGCGAACTCGGCGTATCGGGACTCGTGCAGCACGTCGAGCACGAGTTGCCGGTCCGCCTCGTCCAGCGCTGCGGCGATCTGCCGGATGAAGTCGTCGGTGATCGCGTCGCCGACGTACGCCTTGGTCACCGCCTCCGCCCAGTCCCGCGGCTCGGTCGAATCGTGGTACGCCTGCAACGCCGCCACGTACGGCGCCATCGCCTCCTGCGGTGCCACGCCCAGCGCCGTGAGCCGGTCGGCGAGGCGGCGGTAGTTGCCGATCTCCGCGGCGGCCATCTCACCCAACGCGGCCCGGCGACGCAGGTCGGGAGCGAGCCGGGCGTCGCCGGCCATCCGCTCGAAGGCGAGCAGCTCGCCGAGGGCGACCAGGCCGAGCAGGTCGGCGACGGCGGAACCGGGCGTGGTCGGGGCGGACACGAGCGCAGGTTACCGCTCGGGGCACGAGTGCGGGGCCCCGTGACGGCGCGACGCGGGCGCCCTCGGCGGCACCGACCCGCCCGGAATGTGGACGCACGACGGACCACCGTGTGTGATCTACAACACAGATCACCCACCCGGTGGATCACCCCCGAACCGGAATCAGGACGCCACCCTGCCGGTTCAGGTAGTATGGAACAGTTGCCGCGGGCGCCGATCTGATCTGAATCAGGCCCCCCGGCGCGCGTGCGGCCCGGTCCGGCTCGGCGAAATGCCCCCGACCGTGTGGCCCGCGCCAGACCGAACGCGCCCTGCGGAGATGACGGGGCGCACCCACGAGAGGGCACCCCCACATCCAGATGAGCGAATTGACGCAGGACAACACCGGGGGCCAAATTCCGGCCCCCACCACACCGGCACGACCGGAAGCACCGACCTTCGCCGAGCTGGGCGCGCGTCAGGAGACCGTCGACGCGCTGGCCGGAGCCGGCATCACCCACGCCTTCGCCATTCAGCAGTACGCGCTGCCGATCGCGATGCGCGGCACCGACCTGATCGGCCAGGCGCCCACCGGCACCGGCAAGACCCTCGGCTTCGGCGTCCCGCTGCTCGAGCGGGTCTTCGCACCGGCCGAGGGCGGCGACGGCACGCCGCAGGCGCTGGTCGTCGTCCCCACCCGCGAGCTGGGTCTCCAGGTCGCCAAGGACCTCGCCACCGCGGGCAGCACCCGGGGCGTCCGGGTCCTGCCGATCTACGGCGGCGTGGCGTACGAGCCGCAGGTCGAGGCGCTGCGCAAGGGCGTCGAGATCCTCGTCGGCACGCCGGGCCGCCTGCTCGACCTGGCCAAGCAGAAGCAGCTGCGACTGGACCGGGTACGCGCACTGGTGCTCGACGAGGCCGACCGGATGCTCGACCTCGGCTTCCTCGACGACGTCGAGAAGATCCTGGCGATGCTCCCCGACGACCGGCAGACCATGCTCTTCTCGGCCACCATGCCGGATCCGATCGTCACGCTCTCCCGGCGCTTCCTTCGCCACCCCGTGACCATCCACGCCGGGCACACCGCCGAGACCGGGCCGTCGCCGCAGACCGAGCAGCTGGTCTACCGCACCCACTCGCTCAACAAGGTCGAGATCGTGGCGCGGATCCTTCAGGCGGAGGGGCGCGGGCTCACGATGATCTTCACGCGTACCAAGCGGGCCGCCGACCGGGTCGCAGAGGACCTCGACTTCCGCGGCTTCGCGGTGGCCGCCGTGCACGGCGACCTCGGGCAGGGCGCCCGTGAGCGGGCCCTGCGGGCGTTCCGCGCCGGCAAGATCGACACTCTGGTCGCCACCGACGTGGCCGCCCGGGGCATCGACGTCAGCGGCGTCACGCATGTCATCAACTACGACTGCCCGGAGGACCAGGACACGTACACCCACCGGATCGGTCGTACCGGCCGGGCCGGAGCCAGCGGTGTCGCGGTGACCTTCGTCGACTGGGACGACATGCCGCGCTGGCGGATCATCGACAAGACGCTCGGGCTCGACATGCCGGAGCCGCCGGAGACGTACCACACGTCGCCGCACCTCTACACCGACCTGCACATCTCCCCGGAGGTGAGCGGCACGCTGCCGACCGCCGAGCGGACCCGGGCCGGGCTCTCGGCCGAGGTCGAGGAGGACCTCGGCGGTAGCCGCTCGCGTCGCGGTGACGGTGGCGGCCGCGGTCGCCGCAGCGGTGGTCGCCGCGGTGGCCGCAGCGAGTCGTCGGCGCCGGACACGGCCGCGGCCGTCGAGGGCAACGGCGACGAAGGCGGCAAGACCCCGCGCCGCCGGCGTCGCCGCCGGGCGGGCGAGGTGCTCACGGAGGGCGAGCCGACCGCGGTGGTCACCAACAGCGGTAGCGCCGAGCCGGCCACGTCTGCCGCAGAGGGCGAGGCTTCGGCACCGAAGCCACGCCGTCGTCGGCGTCGACGCCCCGGTGGCAGCGCCGCGGAAGCCGCCCCCGCCGAGGCGACCACCGCCGACTGACGCATGACGCACCAGGACGTCCCCCGCCCACCGGGCCGGGGGACGTCCTGTCTCCTCCACCCCTCACCTCCGCCGAGGTTCCCCGGGCACGCTTTCACGGAAAGAGTGGCTTTCCGGCACGGAAAGCCACTCTTTCCGTGAAAGAGGCCCCTGCGGGAGCGGGGGGGGTGGGGGTGAGGGTGAGGACGGGGAGAGGATTGAGGGATGGGTGAATCGTTGGATGGGGCGTTGGGCGAGGTGCGGGCGCTGCTGCTCGACCCCGCGCTGACCCGCGCCGTCGCCGCCGGGCGACGCCGTGGACTGCGCCCCTCGGTCGTCCGGGCGGAGCTGCGCCCGGTGACGCTCAAGGCAGGTCCGCGCCTACAGATCGCCACCTCTGACGGCGCCCGCCCGTTCACCCGCAACGTCGCCCCGGGCCGGGACGCGGCCGACGCGGTCGACGCGTTGCTCGCCGAGCCGTTCGGCAACTGGCACGTGGAAACCACGGACATGACGCTGCAGCTGCGGGTGACCAAGTCCGGGGATGCCCAGGTGCACCGGGCGAAGGTGACCCGGCCGACCGGTACGCCCGCCGGCAACGACCGAGAGAAGGAGTACCTGCTCGACCCGGGCGACCCGATCTTCGCCGAGATCGGTGGCTCCGCCGCGAAGCGTCGCCAGGTCGACGCCTTCCTCCGGGCGCTCGCGGCGACCCTGCCGGAGGGGCTGAGCGGTCCGCTACGCGTGGTGGACCTCGGCTGCGGCAACGCGTACCTGACGTTCGCCGCGTACCGGTACCTGTCGGGGCGCGGGCTGGACGTGGAGCTGGTCGGGGTCGACGTCCGGGAGGACCAGCGACGCCGGAACACCGAGCTGGCCGACCGGCTGGGCTGGGGCGACCGGGTCCGCTTCGTGGCCGGCACGATCGCCGACGCGGTGGTCGAGCCGGCGCCGGACCTGGTACTCGCCCTGCACGCCTGCGACACCGCCACCGACGAGGCGCTGGCCCGGGCGGTGCGCTGGGACGCCCGCTGGGTGCTCGCCGCGCCGTGCTGCCACCACGACGTCGCCGCGCAGTTGCGGGCTCGACCGGCTCCGACCCCGTACGAGCTGTTGACGCGGCAGGGCATCCTGCGTGAACGGTTCGCGGACGTGCTCACCGACGCGCTGCGAGCCGGTCTGCTCCGGCTGCACGGCTACCGCGCCGAGGTGGTGGAGTTCGTCGATTCCCGGCACACCCCGCGGAACCTGCTCATCCGCGCCCGCCGTACCGGGGCCGTGCCGACCGACGAGCAGCGCCGGGACTACCGGGAGCTCGTCGACCAGTGGCAGGTCGCCCCGCGGCTGGAGACCCTTCTGGCCATTGCGGAGGGTCCGGAGACGTCGCTCACGCCCGCTCAGTCCGGCCCTCGCTAGCCGGCACCGGCGGGGAACGGCTGTCGATCTCGGGACATCGGATGACAACGATCACTACCTCTGTCCGCTTTCGTCCGGATGCGTCGCACAAAAGGTCCCGTCGACGAGACCTTTTGTGCGGTCAGTCAATCGTTTCGGGCTCCTCCGGTACTACTCTCGGATGCGACATCCGGTGTTCCGCCTCGAGAGGGAAGACCCGCAGGGATGCGTTCCGCAGAGGTTTCACCGCAGATGGCCTTCGCACGCTTCGTGCGACGGGCCATCGATGACGCTCGCGACGAACGGGGCTGGACGGTCACCGAGCTGGCCACCCACACCGGCGTCGGCCGCTCCACCGTCTTCCGCTGGCTCGCCGGCGACTGGCAGGACTACCCCGAGCTGGCCAAGGTCCGCGGCTTCTGCGCCGCGCTGGACCTTCCGGTCGCCGCGGCCTTCCGCGCCCTCGGCTTGCCCGACGCCAACCCGACCCCGCGTCGCCGCGGCGACGAAGGCCCGGTCGAGGCGGACGTCCGCGTGATCCTGGACCGGCTCGCCGACCCGGCCGTGCCACTGGAGGAGAAGCACCACATCCGGGACCTGCTGCGCTACCTCGCGCGCCGCCCGATCCGCCGGGCCGGCTGACCACCCGCCGGGGCGACAGCGGGCCGACTCACGACGCCGGCCCCGAGACGCCGCCGCGACATCGTGCCGAGCCGCCCCTCGCGACCCGCACCGGCACCGCCCGCACGGGCACCCGTCACGGGACCACGACGGTGAACTCCGCGGTACGCACCACACCCGCCACCTGGAAGTCCAGGTAGAGCCGGTACCGGCCCGGGCCGGGCGTGGTCAGCCAGAACCGTACCGTCCCGTCGACCAGCTGCGGTTCGGGATGCACGTGCAGGTAGCCGAGGTCCCCCTCGCGCAGCGCCACCAGGTGGCCGTACGCGCCGAGGTAGCGCTCCAACGTGGCGGTGGTGCCGTCGGCGGCGACCCGGAACGTCAACGGCACGGTGGCGCCCACCTGCGGCGTGCCCTGGTAGTCGATGGTGAACCCGCCGACCGTCGTCGAGGTGGCGGCGGCCGGCAGCGGGCGCGGTTCGTAGCCGCCGGCCACGGCCAGGTCGACTCCGAGCGTCACCGCCGTCTGTGCGCCGTTGTCGGCCACGGCGGTGAAGTCGGCGTACGCCCGCCAGGTGCCCGGCTGAGGCAGGGTGAGCGGCACGGACCAGGTGCCGTCCGCCGCCATGGTCGGGTGCAGGTGTTGGAACCCGCTGAGGTCACGGCGCACCACGATGAGGTGCATCGGCTTGTCGTGCACGATCGCGAACCGGGTGACGGGTTTGCGCTGCGCGTCGCGGATCTGGAACCGGAACTGCGCCTCCCGCCCGGGAGTGAACCCGGTGACGAGCGGGGCGAACGTGTACCCGCCCGCGCTGACCGCCAGGCCACCGGCCTCACCCTCCGCGCCCTGACCGGTCCCGGAGACACTGCCGTGGTCGTGCGGGGCGGTGCCCGGCGGGTGCGTGTGGTCGGCGGTCTCCAGGCCGACCGCGGTGGGGGCGCTGCCGGAGTTGAGCCGGCCCAGACCGAAGCCGAGCAGGACTGCGAGCACCAGCCCGCCGACCGACAGCGCGAGCCGGAGAGTGCCGCGGTCGGGCGCCGCGGAGACCTGGTCAGGCAACGCCGGAGCCCAACTCGTAGCCGGCCTCGTCGACGGCCGCCCGGACCATCTCGTCGGGCAGGAGCTCGGCGCTGCTGACGGTGGCGGTGCCGGTAGCCAGATCGACCCGGACCTCACGGACCCCGGGCAGCGCCGCGAGCTCGTCGGTGACCGCCCGGACGCAGTGCTCGCAGGTCATGCCGGTGACGGCATACGTACGCGTGACAGCCTGCTGATCCATGGCGCCCACGGTACCGCTGCCCAGGAGCCGGACCAGCCGGTGTTCCGATGGCGTGGCAACCGTCCCAACTTCGCACCCGCGGGAACTTTCTCCGATGTCACCGGCCGCGGACGATCAGCCGGCGACCGCCAGGGCGAGCGGCAGCACGTCGGGGGCACCCGCGCGACGCAGCGCGCGCGCGAGCAGCGTCATGGTCCAGCCCGAGTCGACCAGGTCGTCGACGAGGAGCACCGGCCCCTCCAGGCCGGCCAGCGCGGCGGCCAGGTCGTCGGGCACGGTGAAGGCCTCGTGCAGCGCGCGTACCCGCTGGGCGCTGTTGCCCCGGGCCGCACCGGGCGGTGCGGCGGCCGGTAGCAGCTGGCCGAGCAGCGGTAGCCGGCCCACCGTGGCGATCCGCTCGGCGAGCGAGCCGACCAGCCGGGCCCGGCTGCGTGAACCTGCCGCGACCACGGCGACCGGCCGGCGCGGCCAGGGATCGTCGTCGCGCGCCCACGCCTTCAACACCTCGACCACGGCGGCGGTCACGTCGTCCGGCACCGGCACGTCAGCCGCCTCCGGGCCGACCAGCTCGCGCAGCCGGCCACCCCAGCCGAGGTCGGAGAGGCGGCCCACGGCCCGGCCCGGCAACGCCTGCTCCGCGGGCGCGATCCGGCCCTTGAGCGGTACGCCGACCGCGTCCAGCCCGGTGGGCCAGAGCTTCTTCGGCGGGACCTCCACCCCGGGCCGACCGAGGAACGTCTCCGCGGCGCTCAACGCGGCCGTCGAGACCTCGGTGCCGAACAGCGGCTCGGCGCACCGGTCGCACCGGCCACAATCGGTCGCCCCGGCGTCGTCCAGGCACTCCCGCAGGTAGCGCATCCGGCAGCCGGGCGTGGTCGCGTACTCCCGCATGGCCTGCTGCTCGGCGGTGCGGGCGGCGGCGACGCGCCGCAATCGGGCCTCGTCGTAGACCCAGGGCTCGCCGGTGGCGAGCCAACCGCCGCGAACCCGGCGGACCGCGCCGTCCACGTCGAGCACCTTGAGCATCAGCTCCAGCCGTGCCCGGCGCAGGTCGACCAGCGGCTCCAGGGCCTGGGTGGAGAGCGGCCGGTCGGTGTGCAGGGCGGCCAGCACGGCCCGCACCTGGTCCTCGGGAGGAAAGGCGAGCGAGGCGAAGTAGCGCCAGATGGCCGCGTCCTCGGCGCCGGGCAGCAGCAGCACTTCGGCGTGTTCCACCGCCCGGCCGGCCCGACCGACCTGCTGGTAGTACGCGATCGGCGAGGGCGGTGCGCCGAGGTGCACCACGAAGCCGAGGTCGGGCTTGTCGAAGCCCATGCCCAGCGCGCTCGTCGCGATCAACGCCTTGATCTTGTTGTCCAGCAGGTCCTGCTCGGCGGCCCGGCGGTCCGCGTCGTCGGACTGCCCGGTGTACGCGGCGACCGGATAGCCCCGGGAGCGGAGGAACTCGGCGGCCTCCCCCGCCGCCGCCACCGTCAGCGTGTAGACGATGCCCGAGCCGGGCAGCCGGTCGAGGTGGTCGGCGAGCCAGGCCAGCCGGTGCGCAGGGCTGGGCAGGTCGAGGACGCCCAGGCGCAGCGACTCCCGATCCAGGGAACCGCGCAGCACGAGGACGTCGGCCCGCTGCCCCGCGGACCCGCTCCCCGACTCGACGGTGAGCTCGGTGCCGAGTTGCTCGGCGACGTCCGCCGTCACCCGGGCGTTGGCGGTCGCGGTGGTCGCCAGCACCGGCGTGCCCGCCGGCAGGTTGCCGAGGAAGGTGCGCAGCCGCCGGTAGTCCGGCCGGAAGTCGTGCCCCCAGTCCGAGACGCAGTGCGCCTCGTCCACCACCAGCAGTCCCGTGGTGGCGGCCAGCTTCGGCAGCACGCCGTCCCGGAAGTCCGGATTGTTCAGCCGCTCGGGGCTGATCAGCAGCACGTCCACCGCGCCCGCGTGGATCTCGGCGGTGATCTCGTCCCACTCGTCGAGGTTGGCGGAGTTGATGGTGCGGGCGCGGATTCCGGCCCGTGCCGCGGACTCCACCTGGTTACGCATGAGCGCCAGCAGAGGCGACACGATCACGGTCGGCCCCACGGTGTCGCCCGGGCCGCTCGGGATGG
The DNA here is from genome assembly GCF_040639715.1 of Micromonospora sp. NPDC023737. Lineage (NCBI taxonomy): Bacteria > Bacillati > Actinomycetota > Actinomycetes > Micromonosporales > Micromonosporaceae > Micromonospora > Micromonospora sp. NPDC023737. The sequence continues at coordinate 82,883 of NZ_JBFAAL010000002.1, read as the reverse complement.
CGCCGGCGGCCGCCCGGTCACGCTCGCGCAGCAGCGCGGTGGCGACGAAGTAGACAGCCGACTTGCCCCAACCGGTGCGCTGGACGCAGAGCACCCGGCGCCGGTCGACCACCAGCGCCTCGATGGCCCGCCACTGGTCCTCGCGGAGCCGGGCGTGCTCGCCGGCCAACCGCCGCAGCACCGCCTCGGCCCGCTCCCGTACCGTCGCCCGATCCTGGCTCATCCGGCATTTCTACCAGCCACGGCCGACACCACCCCAGCTCGCGCCGACCCTCGGGGCGCCGGTGCGACGTCACCGGGCGATGTCGGGTCGCGGCGCGGGAGGCAGGAAGAGCAGCAGGTCGCGGAGGGCTCCGTGAGGTTCGGCGGCAGCACGCAGCGAGCCGCCAGGTCCTCCAGCGAGGCGTACGGGCCATGCAGCCAGCGGTCGACCGCGATGGGCGCCGTTCACCGCCGAGGTCGGCGCGGACGGCAAGCTCGCCTCGCTCTCCCTCAAGGTGCCGGCCGCCGGTGGGCGCAAGGCGTACCTCGTGCAGTACCGCGACTACGGCACCGCGCCGAAGGTCACGGCGCCGACGGGCAGCGGCGCGCAGGACGCGCCGGCGGCCGCGTACGAGCTGCTGAACGGCTGATCGAGCACGACGGAGCGAAGGCGACGCGGCCACACGGGGAGCCGCTTCGCCTCCCCTCCGTCGTGTCCACGGTCAGCGGCCGAGCACCGATCCACCGTTGACGCCGAGCACCTGGCCGGTGATATAGCCGGCCTCGGGGCTGGCGAGGTAGCGGATTGCCTCGGCGATCTCGGCCGGCTCGCCGGCCCGTCCGACCAGGGTGGCGGCGACCCGCCGGGCGTGGCCTTCCGGCGTCATCGTGTCGCCGAAGAACTCGGTGTCCGCGACGTAGCCGGGGCTGACCACGTTGGCCGTGATCTGCTCCGGCCCGAGCTGCGCCGCGAGGTCGTACGCCCAGCCGTGCAGTGCCGCCTTCGCCGCCGAGTACGGCCCGGCCCCGCCGCGCTGGGCCGCGATCGAGCTGACCAGGATGACGCGGCCACCCGGTCGGCGCAACGCGGGGCGCAGCGCCTCGGTGAGCAGTACGGCGGTGAGCACGTTCGCGTCGAAGTTGGACCGCCAGAACGCGGCGGCACCGGCGAGCGTCTCGGCCTGCTGGCCCAGGTAGCCGCCGGCGTTGTTGACGAGCACGTCGACCGTACGACCGTCGAGGGCCGCCACGACCCGCTCGACCTGGTCGGGGTCGGTGAGGTCGGCGGTCACCGGCCGGACCGCTCCGGGCCGGCCGCACTCGGCGTCCACCCGCGTGGCGGTGGCGTCGAGCACCTCCGCCCGCCGTCCGACGATCACCACGTCGTACCCGTCCATGGCGAATGCCCGGGCGGTCGCCGCTCCGATCCCGGTGCCGCCCCCGCTGACCACAGCCACCCGCTTGTCCACCACGCGCTCCCTCGCCGCCGACCCCTTGTCGATCATGAAGTTAGCGTCACCCCGCCCGGCGTGTCATGACAATAACTTCATGATCGACGGGGTGAAGAGGGCCGGCGGAGGGATCAACGGGGTGATGAGGGCCGGCGGAGGGATCGGCGGAGCAGGGTCAGGCGGGAGGTCAGGCCGGACAGGCCGCCGGGGAAGAAGTAGACGGCCAGGATGAAGATCGTGCCGAGCACGAAGAGCGGCTGGGAGAGCGGACGGCTCAGCACCGCGGGCAACGAGTCCACCGCATCGGAGGTGCCGAACGCGGTGAGCCGGTGGTCCAGATACATGTAGAGGACGCCACCGAGTACCGGCCCCCACCGGGTGCCCGGCCCACCGAGCACCACCATGACCAGCAGCGACAGGGTCAGCTCGGAGGACGTGATGTGCGGCGACGCGCCGCCGACGATCAGGCAGTAGACCACGCCCCCGGCCGCCGCGAGCCCGCCGGCCAGCGTGAACGCCACCAGCTTGTAGCGGTACGGGTCGAGGCCGAGCACGCCGATGCGCCGCTCGTCGTCGCGCAGCCCGGCCAGCACCCGACCGGTCGGCGAACCGCTCACCCGGTGCACCACGAGCACGACCAGGGCCAGGTACGCCAGCGCCAACCAGTAGAGGTTCACCGTGTTGGTCACCCCGACCAGTGCGTCGGGCAGCCCGGAGACGTCCAGCGGCAGACCCTCCTCGCCGCCGGTGAGCCCGCCGAAGTCCCGGGCCACCAGGATCGCCCCGACCTGCGCGAAGGCCAGCGTCACCATGGCGAACGCGATGCCGACCGTACGGAGCGCCACCGCACCGAGCAGCGCGGCGAGGATGCTCCCACCGGTGATCGTGAGCAGCGCGGCCTGCCAGAGCGGCAGCCCGGCCTTGGTGACCAGGACATCGGTGCCGTAAACCCCGGCCGCGAAGTAGAGCGCGTGCCCGAACGAGAGCATGCCGGTCCGGCCGAACAGCAGGTCGTACCCGGCGGCCAGCCCGCCGAAGATCAAGCAGATGGCGAGCAGTTGCAGGGTGCCGGGCGAGTTCAGCGGCCCTTCGAAGATGCCCGGCAGTTGCAGCGTCGAGTACGGCAGGATCGCCGCGACCAGCAGCGCGACCAGCGGCAGGTACGGCCGTACCCGTTGCCACCGGCCAGGCTGCCGATTCAGTTCGGCGGGCACCGCCGCGGGGGGCGCGGGAACCTCGGGGCTCTTCACCTCGGTCATGCCGTTGCCACCTTTCCGGCGATGCCCTGCGGGCGCAGCAGCAGCACCGCGGCGAGCAGGCCGACCACGCAGATGTCGCCGAGGCCGGACGTGCCGTAGTAGTTGACGAACTGTTGCAGCAGGCCGACCGCGACCGCCGCGTACGCGGAGCCGAGCACCGAACCCATGCCGCCGATGACCACCACGATGAACGCGAAGATCAGCAGCGAGCTGCCCTGCCCGGGCGAGACGGTGCCGAAGTAGACCCCGCCGAGCGCGCCGGCCAGTGCCGCGGCCGCCCCGCCGATGGCGAAGACCAGGGTGAACGCCTTGCGCACGTCGATGCCGAGCGCGGTGACCATCTCACGGTTCTCCACCCCGGCCCGGATCACGAGGCCGTAGCGGGTCCACTGGAGGAAGGCGAGCAGCGCGCCGAGCACCAGCACCGCGGCGATGATCAGCAGCAGGCCACCGTTGGGCACCTGCGCACCGAGGATCCCGGTCACCCCACGCGTCCACTCGGGACGCGGGAACGGACGGGCGTCGGCACCCCAGGTGGCCTGGAGCAGCGCCACGCCGGCCAGCGAGAGACCGACGGTGACGAGCACCTGTTCGATGGTGCGCGAGTAGAGCGGGCGGATCAGCACCAGCTCGACGAGCACGGCCACCAGCGTGCCGGCGGCCACCCCGAAGGCGACCGCGAGCACGAAGCCGAACCCGTCCGCCCCGGCGCCGGGCAGGTTCCCCGCCGCCCACCAGGTCGCGTACGCCCCGACGCCGAGGAAGAGCCCGTGCGCGAAGTTGAGCACGTCGGCGAGTCCGAAGACCAGGGAGAGCCCGGAGGCGACCAGGAAGTACAGCGCCGCCAGGCCGAGCCCGGTCAGCGTCAGCAGGATCACGGTGCCCATCAGTGCGAGTCCTTCCCCGGCGCGGCGGAATGCGCCGGTCCGCGCCGCGACTCGCCGGTGCCCACCCCCAGCAGCGACTTGGTCAGCGCCGTCTCGAGCAGCAGTTCGTGCGCGTCGCCGGTCCAGGCGACCTGACCGGCGGCGAGCACCACGGCGTCCTTCGCGAGCCGCCGGACGACCGCGAGGTTCTGTTCGACGAGCAGCACCGGCACCGACTCGGCGACCCGTTCCAGCACCTCGGTCACCTCGGTCACCACCTTCGGCGCCAGCCCCTTGGTCGGCTCGTCGATCAGCAGCAGGCGGTTGTCGTTGAGCAACACCCGACCGATCGCGAGCATCTGCTGCTGCCCGCCGGAGAGCGAACCGGCCCGCTGCCGCGCGCGCCGCTCCAACTCGGGGAAGAGCGCGAAGACCTTGTCGTACGCCGGGGTGCTGCCCCGCCGTTCGGCCAGCCGCAGGTTCTCCGCCACGGTCAGGCCGGCGAACACGCATCGGTCCTCCGGCACGTAGCCGAGCCCGCCACGGACCAGCCGGTAGGTGGGGCGGGCGAGCAGGCTCTGCGCTCCCATGCGAATCGTGCCGCGCACCTCACCGCTGCGCGGTGTCAACCCGACCACCGCGCGCAGCGTGGTGGTCTTACCGACGCCGTTGCGGCCGAGCAGCACGGTCACGCCGGTCGGGGCGACCGTGAAGGACACCCCCTGGAGGATGTGCAGCCCCGCGATCCGGACCGACAGGTCGTCCACCGTGAGCAACGGCTCCGTCACGGCAGTCATAGCGACTCCCCCAGGTAGGCCTCCTGGACGGTGGCGTTGGCCATCACCGTCTCCGGGGTGTCGCACGCCAGCAGAGCACCGTGGTGCATCACGGCGATCCGGTCCGCCAGCTCCAGGATCACGTCCATGTGGTGCTCCACCATGAGCACCGACCGACCGCTGTCGCCGGTCAGCGAGCGGATCACCGCGACCAGTTCCGGAACGTCCTCGGCGCTGACCCCGGCCATCGGCTCGTCGAGCAGCATCACCCGGGGCTCGCCGGCGAGCAGCAGCGCGATCTCCAGCTTGCGCTTCTCCCCGTGCGCCAGGGTGCCGGCGAGCGCCGTACCCCGGTGGGCCAGGCCGACCCGGTCGAGCGTCGCGTCGGCGGCGGCGGCCACCTCCCGGTCGGCCGCCGCCCGCCGCCACAGCTTCATCGAGCCCCCGCGGTGTGCCTGCACGGCGAGCCGGACGTTCTCCCGCACGCTGAGCGAGCCGAACACCGACGACGCCTGGAAGGTACGCCCGAGCCCGAGCCGGGCACGGCGGTGCGGCGGAAGATCGGTGATGTCCTTGCCGTCCAGGAGCACCCGACCGTCCGTGGCCCGGCGCAGGCCGGTGATCAGGTTGAACAGCGAGGTCTTGCCGGCGCCGTTCGGCCCGATGACGCCGAGGAACTCCCCGGCCGCCAGGTCGAGGTAGACGCCGTCGACGATGGCGACCTCGCCGATCCGCCAGGTCAGACCGCGGGTGGCGAGCATCAGGTCAGCCCTTCATCGCCACGGCCGGCGGCGCGGTCTCGTCACCGGTGAGGCTCTTCTGGGCGGACGCCGTGAACTCGGTGCCGCTGCCGGTGAGCTTCGCCTGGTACATCGGCTGGAGCAGGGCGTGGTCCGCGGCGCGGATCGTCATCTTGCCCTTGATCCCGTCGAAGGTCCAGTCCTCCAGGGCCGCCACCATCTTGTCGACGTCGTCCCCGCCCTCCTGCACGGCCCGGACCACCATCTGGGCGGCGGCGAAACCGTCCGGGTGGAACAGGTCGACGGTGCCGACCTTGGCCTTCAGCGCCTTGGCGGCCTCGGTGTCGCTGGCCCCGTCGAAGTAGTGCGACAGGAAGGAGATCTTGCTGCCGGCCGCGCCGAAGGTGGGCCAGGAGGCGCGGATGTCCAGGCCGGTGACGACCGTGGTGGACGACAACACGCCCTGCTGGTCGAGGGTCTGCCACATCGCGGGGGCGGTGGTGCCGGCCCAGGCGACGAAGAGCAGGTCCGGCTTGGCGGCCTTGATCTGGCTGGCGAACGGGGTGAACTCGGTGGCGCTGGCCGGGGCGCGGACGCTGCTGACGGTCGCCCCGGCACCGCCGATGACGGTCTTCACGGCCGCCTCGTTGGCGTCGCCGAACGCGCCGTCCTGGGCGAACACCACGACCTTCTTGCCGGTCGGGTCGCCGATGAACGACCTCGCGGTCACCACGTCCTGGTACGACTGCCGTCCGGAGCGGAACGTGTACTTGTTCGCGCCGGTCACCGCGTCGGTCGCCGCCGGACCGGAGATGAAGAGAACCTTGTTCTGGGCCGCGATCGGGGCGACCTGGAGCGCCACGCCCGAGGCGGTGGAGCCGGCAATGATCTTCGTGCCCTTGCCGATCAGGTCCTTCGCCGCGGAGACCGCCTTCGCCGGGTCACCGGCGTCGTCGACCTCGGTGACCTCGATGGCCCGGTCGCCGACCTTGTTGGTGCCCTTGGTGGCGTAGTCGAGACCGGCCTTGAAACCCTCGATGTACTGCTTGCCGTAGCTGGCCAGGGCACCCGACTGGGAGTACACCAGGCCGACCTTGACCGGAGCGGCGCTGTCGCCGCCACCGGAGGCGGTGTCCTGCGGGCTGCCACAGGCCGTGGCGGCCAGGGCCGCGGCCATCATGGTGGCGGCGGAGAGGAACACCCGCCGCGTCGTCCGGACCGTCATTGCGACTCCACGTGAGGACTCGGAGGGAGGGAACTCATTGTCGGCTCACGCTAGAAGTGACGTCACCCACGAGCTATGTGGTCGATACACACAAGTAACCGAAGCGGGGTGGCCGGGCCTTACAACGGGCCGTGCACAGCCATCCAGGCGCCGCCTCACGGTAGCGGCGGAAGCCGGTTCCGCCGTACCACATGTGTCGGCCCCGGCCATCGACCACCGACCCCGTCCCGGAAGATCGACTCTCCTTCAGGGAAGTCGGGTCGTCGCGCACCCCCTGCTCGCCCGACTTCCTTGAGGTCGCGCGCGACCGCATCCACCCGGCCGCGCTCGCCAAGTCGTGGTGGGTGCGCTGGTTCGGCCTCCCCGATCCCGGGGGAACAGGAAGATTGTCTGGTGCGCCGGCTTCTCCGTCACCCCGTGCGGCTGGTGCCGTTCGGATTCCTGGCGACGATCCTGCTCGGCACCGGCCTGCTGATGCTGCCCTGGGCGACCAACCAACACCGGACCACCCCGTTCGTCACCGCACTGTTCACCGCCACCTCCGCGGTGTCCGTGACCGGCATGTCGGTGGTCGGCACCCCGGATTACTGGAACCCGTTCGGCCTGGTCATGATCACCGTGCTCACCCAGATCGGCGGGATCGGCATCGTCACCGGCGCCACAGTGGTCATCCTTCTCGTGGCCCGGCAACTCGGGCTGCGGAACCGGCTGCTCGTGCAGGCCGAGACGCAGGAGTTCGGCTTCGGGGACGTACGACGCCTGCTGCTTCGGATCGCCGCCACCGCGCTGATCTGCGAGTCGGTGATCACCGCCGTCCTCACCCTCCGTTTCCACCTCACCTACGACTATCCGCTCGGGCGAGCGCTCTGGCACGGCGTCTTCCACGCCGTCCAGGGCTTCAACAACGGCGGGTTCGCGCTCTACTCGGACAACCTGGCGGGCTTCGCCAGGGACGGGTGGATCACCCTGCCGCTCGCCCTCGGCGCGATCATCGGCGGCCTCGGCTTCCCCGCGCTGTTCGAAGCGGCACGGGAGTGGCGTCAACCCTCCCGTTGGGCCATCGCCACCAAACTCACCGTCTGGGGCAGCGCCGCGCTGCTCCTGGTCGGCTTCCTCGGCCTGCTTCTGGCCGAGTGGGCCAATCCGCGCACCATCGGCAGCTTCGGCTGGCCCGACAAGCTGCTCGCCGCGTTCGCCCAGGACGCGTTCATCCGTACCGGCGGGTTCAACGTCTTCGCCATCGACGCCCTCGACGAGGAGAGCTACCCGTTGATGATCGCGCTGATGTTCATCGGCGGCGGCAGCGCCAGCACGGCCGGCGGCATCAAGGTGGCGACCTTCTTCCTGCTCGCCTTCGTCATCTGGGCCGAGCTGCGAGGCGAGCCGGATGTGACCATCGGCCGACGCCGGGTAGCGGACGCCAGCCAGCGGCAGGCGGTCACGCTGGCCCTGATCAGCGTCACACTGGTGGTCGTCGGCACGGTGACGTTGATCCTGATGACGGAGAACACCCGGGCACTCCAGACGCTGTTCGAGGTGACCTCCGCGTTCACCACCACCGGGCTCTCCGTCGGGCTCGCTCCCACGCTCCCCGAGAGTGGCCAACTCGCGCTCGTCGTCCTGATGTACATCGGCCGGGTCGGACCACTCACCCTCGGGTCCGCGATCGCACTGAACACTCGGCGGAGGCTCTACCGCTATCCAGAGGAGCAACCCATTGTCGGATAGGGAGAGCGAGGCAGGCGGCGTCGCGGTGGTCGGGTTGGGTCGCTTCGGAGGCCAGCTGGCCGGGGCGCTGATCCGGCTCGGCCACGAGGTCCTGGCCATCGACCGCAACGCCGACCTCGTCCAACGCTGGTCGGACCAGCTCGACCGGGTCGTGCAGGCCGACGCCACCGACGAGGACGCGCTGCGTCAGGTCGGCATCAGCGACTTCCAGCGCGTCGTGGTGGCGATCGGCGCGTCGGTCGAGGCGAGCGTGCTCACCGTGCTGGCCATGGTGGAACTCGGCGTGTCACAGGTCTGGGCCCGGGCCACCTCCGAGAAGCACGCGAAGATCCTCGCCGCGGTCGGCGCGCATCACGTGATCTTTCCCGAGGCGGAGACCGGCGAGCGTGTGGCGCACCTGATCGTCACCCGGATGCTCGACTTCATCGAGTTCGGCGACGACTTCGCCATCGCGAAGGTACGCGTGCCGGAGGCGCTGGCCGGAAAGTCCCTGGCGCAGATACGGCCGATCGACGACTACGGCATACGCATACTCGGCGCCAAGCTCCCCGGCGAGCCGTTCGAGTACGCGTCGGACTCCACCGTGCTCAGACCGGAGGGCGTCCTGGTGGTCGAGGGCAACCTGGACCAGCTCCAACACTTCGCCGAGCTCACCTGACCCCACCGTGCCCCGGAAGGGCGCTCCTTCCCGGAAGTAGTGGTTATTCGAGCCCGAATGAGCACGCCTTCCGGGAAGGAGTGCGGATCTTGGGGCGGGGGTGCGGGGCGGATCTTGGGGGGTGGGGTGTGGGTCGGGCGCGGAGATGGCTACTTCTTGCCCGTCTTGGGCTTCGTGGGCTTTTCAGGCTTGTCGGGCTTGGGTTTGGGGGCGGGGCCGCCGGCACCGCCGTGGCCGCCATGGCCGCCCGAGCCGGCAGCACGCAAATTGGTGGTGGTCTTCGAGGTGGTGGCCTTGGCCTGGGACTTCGTGGCTACCGGGGACTTGGGCGCTGCCGGGGTGGGTGCCCGACCGGCCACCCCGGACACCTGCACCCCGCAGCTCTCGCCGCCGATACTGAACGAGACCGGCAGCGGGTTCGCCCCGGTGTAGCGGCCGGTGAGGCTGACCTTCTCCGTAGCACCCGGCGCCAGGGCGGGCTGCGCCGCCATCGGGCGGACCACCACCGCCTGCCCCTGCTGGCTCGCGGACGCCGGAGTCGCCCGGATCACGGTCTGCCGGCCGGGAAAGACGAAGTTCATCGCCCAGTCGCGCAACTCCCGATCGCCCGTGTTGGTGAGGGTCAACTCGGCGGCGAAGTCCTTGCCGGAGTCACTGCGCAGCGCGTACGACACCTGGCAGGCGGGCGCTCGATCCAACTCCATCCGGGCCTCGGCCGGTGGCTCGGCATCGCCGTTCGCCGGGCTCCGCCCGGTCACTCCCCAGAGCGCCGCGGTGACCGCCACCACCCCGGCCGCCGCCACCCCGACCTCGACGCGCCGTCGCCGGGCCACGGCCCGCCGGTGCCGGGTGGGCAGCGGCAACGCTCCCGTCTCGGCGGACCAGGGCAGGATCGTCGTGCCGGCGTCCGCCAAAGTGGCCGGGCCCGCCGGACCGGCGGCCGGCGAGACGGGCACCGCGGTGAGCAGCCCGGCCGCGTCGGCCAGCGTGCGGGCGAGTTCCGCCGTGGGGGGCCGTTCCTCGGGGCGTTTCGCCAGGCAGCGGTGCACCAGGTCGGCCACCTCGTCGGGCAGCGCCGGCACCGTGGGCATCGGCTCCGGGTCGTTGTACAGGTGCGCCCGCAGCATCCCGGTGGTGGTGCTGGCCTGCCAGGGCAGCCGACCGGTGAGCATCCGGTAGAGCAGCAGACCCACGGCGTACACGTCGGTGGCGGGCGAGACCTGGCCGTTGTCGAGGCGCTCCGGCGCGAGGTACGCGGGGGTGCCGAGCAGAGCGCCGTCCGTGCCCTTCTCGCTCTCCCCGACCAGGGCGGAGATGCCGAAGTCGACGACCTTCACCCCGGTGGCGGTCAGCATCACGTTGCCCGGGGTGACGTCCCGGTGCACCACCCCGCGGACGTGCGCGGTGGCCAGCGCCGAGGCGACCTCCGCGGCGATCGTCACCGCGTCCCGCCAGGGCAGCTGCCGCTCCCGGCCGAGACGGCTGCTCAGCGAATGGCCGTCGATCAGCTCCATCACCACGTACGGCGTGGTCACGCCGTCGTGCTCGGCCTCGCCGTAGTCGTACACGTTGGTGATGTTGGGATGGCACAGTCGCGCGGCGGCCTGCGCCTCGATCCGGATCCGGTGCCGGAACGCACGGTCGCTGGCCAGCCGGGACGCCAGCACCTTGACGGCGACCTGACGCCCGAGCACCTCGTCGTAGCCGCGCCAGACCACGGACATGCCACCCGCGCCGAGCTGTTCGATGAGCCGGTACCGCCCACCGAGCGGCCGCACACCGAACCGGTCCCCTCCACCCATGGTGGGGGTTGTTGCCCGGACCGGCCCTGGCTACACCTCGTTCGTCGAAATCGGTCGGGAACTCACCTGATCAGGCGGTGGCGAGCAGTTGGTCCACCGGCGCGTAGTCGTCGGTGAGCACCAACGCCTCACCGACGAACTCGTCGAGCTCGGCATCGGCGACCAGGCTCGTCCGGGGGTCCACCTCGATCAGCCGTTCGCCGATCGCGTCCAGCGGCAGCGGCGCGTCGGAGGCGACGAGGACGAAGTTGGAGCCCTGCTCGCCGATGATCGCCTCCGGCGGGGCGATCAGCGCGACGTGCTGGAACTCGGCGGCGACAGTGGCCAGTTCACTGCGGATGAAGCGCAACGGCGGGTAGTCGATGACGTTCTGCACGTAGACGCCGGTCGGGCGCAACACCCTGCGTACCTCGGCGACCATCTCCCGGGTGGCCAGGTGCCAGGGCACCACCAGGTGCCCGAACGCGTCGCCCACCACCAGGTCACGGCTTTCCGGCGACTCGGCGGCGACCAGCAGCCGCGCGTCGCCGGCCACCGCCCGCAGGTCCGGCCCCTGGTGTACGCCGAGTTCCCGCTCGCCCAGCTCGATCAACCCACTGTCGATCTCGAAGACGAGGTTGTCGGTGCCGGGACGGGTGGCGGTCAGATACCGGGGCACGGTGAAGCCGCCCCCGCCCAGGTGCAGCGCGTCCAGCCGCTGCCCGGTGGGCGCAATCACGTCGGCGACCGCACCGAACCACTTCGTGTACGCGTACTCCAGGTGGCGGGGGTCGGCGAGGTCCACGTACGAGTGCTGCGCCGAGTTGAGCAGCAGCGTCCGGCCGCTCGACCGCGAAGGGTCGGCCTCCACCTTCGCGCAGTGGTACGCCGTCTCGATGTCGCACGGGTTCGGCGCGACGGTGCTCAACCCGGCACCGACCAGGCCGAGAACGGCCAGTACCGCCTTGACCCGCCCCGGGCCGGGCAGTTCCGCGGCCCCCTGCCGGTGCAGGTACCAGCCGAGGACCAGGCCGGCGACGCCGAGCGACACCGCCAGCGCCAGCAGGATCACCGTGCTCGACAGGGCGGCGACCAGCACGAACCCGGTGAGCAGGGTGGCCGTGATGCCGCCCAGCGTCCCGATGCTCGACAGCCGCCCGACCACCTGGCCGGTACGGCGCAGGTCGGCGAGCTGGAGCTTGACGACCAGCGGGGTGACGGCGGACAGCAGCAGCGCCGGCACGAAGACGGCCAGGGCCACGAGGAGCAGGATGGCGCTGGCCGCGCCGCCACGCAGCACCTCGCCGGCGTACCGGACGGCCGGCAGCGTGACGGCGGTGGCGATGCCGGCGAGCACGAGAGCGGGGGCCAGCAGCGGACGAGGGTCACGCCGGTCGGCGAGCCGCCCGCCGGTCCACGCGCCGTACGCGATCGCGGCGAGCGCGACGCCGATCACCGAGCTGGTCACCTGGAGGGTGACCCCTACGTACGGGCCGACCAGGCGCAGCGCGACCGTCTCCAGCACCAGGACGGCTCCGCTGGAGAAGAAGACGAGGAAGGCGGCGAGCCCGTGGGGCAGGGCCCGCCCGGTGACCGGCACGGGTGGCGCGGGTGGGTCCGCGACGTTGGACGGTGAGAGATTCATCGTCGCGATGGTACGCAGCCCATCAGTCCGCGCGGGTCAGTACATCGAGAGATGAACATGATTTGTATGGCTGGCCGCGGGGCTGCCGCTGCCGCTGTAGGAGCGCCAGCCGGTGCCGGGGTGCCAGATCTGCCGGTACCAGATCACGTAGAGCACACCGAGTCGATCGGCGTTGCGCACGTGCCAGGCGGCCAGACTGTCACCGTACGCCTTGTCGCCGCCGGTGGCGTTCTGGTCCTTGAAGCCTCCCGCGGCGGCCGAGAAGTCGCAGGCCCGACCCTTGGGATGCTCGCCGTCGCCGCCGCTGCGGTGGCAGGAGACGTAGCGCTGGTAACCGGCCGCCTTGGTCTGCTGGAGGGCGTTGAGGGTGCGCGGGGTGATGCAACCGGAGGTGGTCGGGTCGTTCACCGAGCAGGACTCCGACGGCCAGGAGCCGTCCGAGTTGCGCGGTGCGGGTTTCGCCGAGGTCGAGCTGGCGCCGCCGAACCCACCGCTGCCGCCGGAGCTGACCGCCGCCAACGCCGCCTCGGCCTCCTTCTTCTTCCTCGCCATCACGGCGAGCTGCTTCGCCTGCTGCCGCACCTCGGCGTCGATGGCGAGCTTGGCCCGCCGCGCCTGCTCGCGGGTCTCCGTCAGCTCGCGCAGTCGCTTGCCGTCCCGCTGCGCCATCAGGTCGAGGTTGGCCGCGCGCTCCAGGAACGCGTCGGGGGAGGCACTGCCCAGCAGCATCGACGCCGGGGTGAGCCGACCCATCCGGTAGGAACGCGCGGCGACCTCGCCGACCTGCGCGCTCAGGTCGTCGACCCGGACCTGGAGCCCGGCCAGGTGGTCGGTCAACTGCTTCTGCCGGCGCTTGGAGTTGTCCAGCTTCTGCTTCGCCTCGATGTGCGCCCGCGCGGTGGCGGTCAGCGCGTCGCGCAGTTTCTTGGTGCCACCCTCGTTCGGCTCCGCGTACGCGGGCACCGCGCCGCCGCCGAGCATCAGCGCGACGGCCGCGAGCAGGGCGATCAGAGACCGTCGGGAAACCCCGGGGCGAACTCCGACGCCGCCGGTCGACGGCTGGGCCCGCCGCAGCCGCTGCAGGGTCTCCCGACGGTCTCTGAGCGGGCCGCGGGCGCGACGCCGGCTGGGCATGGTCCTGGGCACGACAGCGTCCTTCCGTCGACCGCCGGCCCCCCGTACAACCTGCGCGGCGGCGGTCCCGCCGGCCCCGGTCGGCGGCCTGCTGGCGGTGACCGCCGGTCACGATACCGGACCGAGCGGCGCCGGCCCGTCCCGTGAAGGCCGAGGGCGCGCCGCGCCGACGTACGGTGTCGGGACGGTCGCCGAGCGCGTGGATCAGCCGTCGAGCAGGGCCGCGCTGACGTCGTTCCAGATCTGCTCGCTCGCCGCGACCAGCAGGCCCTGCCCCTCGTCGGCCGGGTGGTAGTCGGCGCCGTCGAACCGGCGGGCGACACCACCCGCGCACTCCACCAGCAGGGTCCCGGGGGCATGGTCCCAGGGCAGGGTGCGCCAGAAGAGCGCGAACTGCTGCCGCCCGACGAGGATGTCCAGGTATTCCCGGCCCGCACAGTGCTGCCCGGGGAGCAGCTCGCCCAGGCGGTCGCCGCCGGCGTTCACCCGTTCGCGGGTGGCCGTCGGGAGGAACCGGGTCATCGCCATGCCGCGCAGGTGGCCGAACTCCGGTGTCGACTCGTCGGTACGGACCGGGTGCCTGTCGACGTACGTCCCCTCACCGGCGCGGGAGGTGGCGAGCATGTCGGCGAGCGGGTCGAGCACCCAGGCGGCGGCCGGCCGCCCCTCGCTCAGCAGCGCCACCATCAGCGCGAACGGCCGGCGGCCGGCGGCGAAGTTGGCGGTGCCGTCGATCGGGTCGACGATCCAGACGTCCCCGCCGTCACGCAGGTGCCGCAGCAGTTCCCGGTCCTCGGCGACGGCCTCCTCACCCACCACCACCGAGCCGGGACGCAGCCGGCGCAGCGCCGCCGAGATCATCTCCTCGGCCCGGCGGTCGGCCACGGTGACGATGTCACCGGGCGCCTTCTCCGCGACGTCGGAGTCGTCGAGCTTCCGGAACAGGGGTACGACGACCTGGTCGGCTGCCTCCCGGAGCAGCCCACCCACGTCGTCGATCAGGGTGTCAGCCACGCGGCGGCAGCTTCACCACGCTGACGAAGAACTCGTCGATCTGGCGGACCACCGCGATGAACCGATCGAAGTCCACCGGCTTGGTCACGTACGCGTTGGCGTGCAGCTGGTAGCTGCGCAGGATGTCCTCGTCGGTCTGGGAGGTGGTGAGCACCACCACCGGGATCCGGCGGAGCTGCTCGTCCTTCTTGATCTCCGCGAGCACCTCACGGCCGTCCCGGCGCGGCAGGTTGAGATCGAGCAGGATCAGGTCCGGAGCCACCGCGTCCGCGTACTGGCCCTCACGGCGCAGGTAGGCCAGCGCCTCGGCCCCGTCGGAGACGACGGTCAGCCGGTTACGCAGCTTGTGCTCCTCGAACGCCTCCTGGGTCATCAACACGTCGCCCGGGTCGTCCTCGACCAGCAGAACCTCGATCGGGCTCCTGCCGTCCGCCGGTACGGTCATCCCACCGTCTCCCTCATGCCGCCCGTCCTACCGCCTGCCGGCGCTTCCTCCGTACGCTCCGCCCCGGCGGACTGCTCCGGTGCGCTGTTCGAACCACCGCCGGCCGTCGTACCCGCCTCCGCGTCCGCGCCGGCAGCCGACGTCTCGTCCGGGCCCTCCCCCGTCGCGGGAAGGTCCTCCGGCAGCGCGGGCAGCGTGAACCGGATCGCGGCACCCTCGGCGACGTCGGTGTCCACCCAGACCCGGCCGCCGTGGTACTCCACGATCTTCTTGACGATCGCCAGCCCGATCCCGGTGCCCGGGTAGGCGTCCTTCGGGTGCAGCCGCTGGAAGATGACGAAGATCTTGTCGGCGAACTCGGGCTCGATGCCGATGCCGTTGTCGCGGCAGGTGATCTCCCACTCCCCGCCCACCAGCCGGGCGGAGATGTGCACCTTCGCGGGCACGTCCGGCCGACGGAACTTGATCGAGTTGCTGACGAGATTGGCGAGCAGGTTGGTGAGCAGCGGCTCCTCGCCCCGGATCACCGGCAGCTCCGACCAGGTCAGCTCGGCGTCCGCGTACTGCCGGGCCGCCTCGGTCTGGCCGGACACGTCCCCCATCACCTTGTTGAGGTCGACCTCGGTGAAGCCGGTGGTCAGCCGGCCGATCCGGGAGAACGCCAGCAGATCGTTGATCAGACGCTGCATCCGCTGCGCGCCGTCCACCGCGAACGCGATGTACTGGTCGGCCCGCTCGTCCAGCTGGCCGGCGTAGCGGCGCTGGAGCAGCTGGCAGAAGCTGGCGACCTTACGCAGCGGCTCCTGGAGATCGTGCGACGCGACGTACGCGAACTGCTCCAGGTCACGGTTGGACCGGGTCAGCTCCTCGGCCTGCTTCTGGAGCTGGCTGTTGACCCACTCGATCCGCTCCCGGGCCTCCCGCACCTCGGCCAGGTCCGCCGCGATCCTGCGGCGCATCGCGTCCACGTCTTCCGCGAGCTGCACGAACTCGGGCGGGCCGGAACCGGAGATCACATGGGCGAAATCGCCCTCGGCGACCTCCCGTACCTGCTGGGCGAGGCCGGTGAGCGGACGCACCACCGTCCGGTCCAGCGAGAGCAGCAGCAATGCCCCGGCGACCACCACCACCAGGGCGGCGACGATCAGCAGGACGGCCAGGAGGTTGCCGGTACGGCGCACCTCGCGTGCGTTGCTCTCCCGGGCGTTGAGGATCTCGGCCTGAAGGTCGTCCACGGCGACCCGGACGCCGTCGAACTGCTGCCGGGCCGATTCGGTGACGAGGGCCTGGCCGGCCGCGGTGCCACGCTGCTCGGTCGTGGTGATCACCGGCTCCGCGACCAACCGCCGCCACTGGTCGGCCCGGCTCTCGACCTGGCGCAGCTCTCCCTCGATCTGCGGGTAGTCGGCCAGGAGTCGCCGCATCGACGAGACGATGTCCTGCTCCTGCCGCACCCCGGCCTCGTACGGGCCGAGGTCGGCCCGGTCGCCGCTGACGGCGAAGCCACGGACTGAGGTCTCCTGGTCGAGCAGCGCGTTGAGCAGCTCCTGCGACTGCACCCGTAGCGGGCTGGTCTTGTTCAGCAGCGCGTCGACCTGGTTGCGGCTCCGCTCGGCCAGGGACGCCTCCGTCACCGCCAGCCCGATCAGCAGCACCCCGACGACCGCGAGCAGCGCGACCACCCGCTGGCGCAGGCTCCAGCCGCGCACAGCGCCGGTCACCGGCCACCTCCCCGGGAGACCAGCAGCATGGCGACGTCGTCGGCGAGCGGACCACCGTTGATCTGCTCGGCCCGCCCGACGAGCCAGGCCGGCAGCTCGGGCAGGGGCACCCCCCGGCTGGCCGGTTCCTCCAGCAGCTCGTTGAGCCCGGGCACGTCGAGCCGATCGTCGCTGTCGCCCACGCGTCCCTCGATCAGGCCGTCGGTGTACATCAACAGAGACCAGTCCTCGGTGTCGAACTCCAGGTCGTAGGCGACCGGCGGACGGGGCCGGACGCCGAGCAACAGGCCGCCGGGGGCGGGCACCGGTGCCACCTCACCACCGGCGAGCAGCAGCGGCGGCGGGTGACCGGCCAACCGTACGACGGCCCGGTTCTGGTTCAGGTCGAGTCGGGCCGTCGCGACGGTCGCGAAAATCTCCTGAAGTCGGCGCTCGCTCATCAGCACCTGCTCCAGCGCGGGCAGCACCTCGTCGTCGGGCACCCCGGCGAGCACCAGGGCACGCCAGGCGACCCGAAGCTCGACGCCGAGCGCCGCCTCGTCGACCCCGTGCCCGCAGACGTCGCCGACGATCAGGTCCACCCGGTCGGGACGGGTCTGCACCACGTCGTAGAAGTCGCCGCCGATCAGCGCGGCATGTCGTCCGGGCCGGTAGAAGGTGTGCACCGCGACCTGGTCGGTCGTCATCAGCGGCTGCGGCAGCAGGCCCCGTTCGAGGCGGGCCGACTCGGCCTGGCGCAGCTCGACCTCACGCAACCGGCGGGCGTTCTCGTCGGCGCGCTTACGTTCGACCGCGTAGCGCAGCGCCCGGGTCAGCAGGACGCCGTCGACCTGGCCCTTGACCAGGTAGTCCTGGGCGCCCTCGGCCACCGCCACGATGCCGAGGTGCTCGTCGCTCCGCCCGGTCAGGACGCAGACCGCCGCACCGCTGGCCATCTCCAGCACCTGGCGCAGCCCGTCGAGGCCCTGGGCGTCCGGCAGACCCAGGTCGAGCAGGACGCAGTCCACGCCCGTCACCCGTCGGCGTGCCTCGCTGAGGCTCGTCGCAACCAGCAGGTCGATCATCGAGTTGGTCTCGGCCAGCAGTTCCCCGACGAGGAAGGCGTCGCCCTCGTCGTCCTCGACCAGCAGCACCCGCAGCCGCTCGCCGGGCGGCAGGTGAGGGTGCCGTCCCAGGCCGCCGTGCGGGTACGGCACCACGGAGGAACCGGCCAGACCGGTCCCCCGATTCGGCCGGGTCACCGCCGCGAGACGCGGGAGTTCGCTGGTGATGTCGGGCTCCTTCCGAGTGCCCTGCTGATCCTGTATTACACAACGGTCGCACACAACACGACGGACTCGGTGGGGCCGGGCATGGGCCGAATCACTACCAGATAAGCGGGCAAACCAGGCAGAAAGCGTCCCGTCGACCGGACGGTCGACCTCCGCCCGGAACCCGCCGGCCGGGCAGTGGCCGGACGACGTCGAAGCCGCCGACGGGCGGGCGGACGGCGTTGAAGTCGCCGACGGGCGGGCGTCCATTCCCGGCCGACGCGGTGCAGGATGATTCCACCCCTGGCCCCGTCCCCGAGGAGTTTCCCGTGGGCGCACCTCCCATCCCGGCCCCGGACCGCGCACCCGCCCACCCGATCCCGGGCGTGCCCGGCGCCGACCGGTCACTCGCGAGGCCCCGGCGCCGGCTGCTCGCCGCCGTGGCGGCCGTCGCCGCACTGGTCACCGTCGGCGCCGTCAGCCTCGTCGATCTGCGGCCCCCGGCGCCCCGACCGGCCGACGCGCCGCCGGGCGAGTTCAGCGCCGACCGGGCCTTCCGGAACGTCGAGGTCATCGCCGCGCGCCCGCACCCGGCCGGCAGCGCCGCGAACGACGAGGTCCGCGCACACGTCGAGCAGGTGCTGCGGGGGCTCGGCCTGGAGACACAGGTGCAGGACGCCGTCGCACCGGAGGCCGGGCAACTGAGCGGGGCGGCCGGAGGTGCCACGCTGGCCCGGGTCCGCAACGTGGTCGCCCGGCTGCCCGGCACCGATCCGACCGGCCGGGTCTTCCTGGTCGCCCACTACGACTCGGTGCAGTCCGGCCCGGGTGGCAACGACGACGCCGCCGGCACCTCCGCCGTCCTGGAGGTGGCCCGGGCGCTGGCCGCCGGACCGCGCCCCCGCAACGACATCGTCTTCGTGCTCACCGACGCCGAGGAGGCATGTCTCTGCGGAGCGTCCGGGTTCGCCGCCGACCACCCCCTCGCCGGCGACGGCGGGGTGGTGCTCAACCTGGAGGCGCGCGGCTCGACCGGGCCGGTGATCATGTTCGAGACGTCGCCACGGAACGCGAAGTTGGTGGACGTCTTCGCCCGGGCCGCGCCGCACCCCGTCGGCACCTCGTTCGCCGTGGAGATCTACCGGGCACTGCCCAACGACACCGACTTCACCGCGTTCACGGGGCATGGTTTCGTCGGCCTCAACTCCGCGTACATCGACGGCGGGGCCATCTACCACACCCCGCTGGACGCCGCCGCGGCGTTGGACCGGGCCAGCCTCCAGCAGCACGGCGACAACGCGCTCGGAATGGCCCGTGAATTCGGCCGGATCGACCTCACCGACCTGACCGCCGACGGGGACAACACCTACTTCCCGGTGCCCGGCGGGCTGGTCCGCTACCCGGGCCAGCTGAGCCTCCCGCTCGCGCTGCTCGCGCTGGCCGCGGTCGTCGCGCTGGGCTGGCTGGCCCGTCGGCGCGGCCGCACCGACGGTCGCCGGCTGGTGGCCGGTCTCGGCCTGGCACTGATGCCGATCGTGGCCGCCCCGCTCGCCGCGCAGGCGTTCTGGGCGCTGATCACCACGATCCGGCCGGGCTACGCCGAGCTGCTCGACCCGTACCGGCCGACCTGGTACCGGCTCGCCGTGCTGGCGCTCGCCGCCGCGGTCGTCTTCGCCTGGTACGCGCTGACCCGCCGCCGGATCGGCCCGGCCGCGCTGGCCGTCGGTGGGCTGGCCTGGCTGGCCCTGCTCGGGGTGGTGCTCGCGGTGCTGGTGCCGGGCGGGGCGTACCTCGCCTCCCTCCCGGCGCTGGTCGGCGCGCTCGCCGGCCTGGTCGCGCTCGGCACCCGGATCGACGGGCCGTGGCCGGTGGTCGCCGTCACCGCGGGCGGCGCGGTGGCCGTGGTCATCCTGCTGCCCACGGTGGTGCTGCTCTTCCCGGCGCTCGGCATGGCGATGGGCGGGGTTGCCGCCCTGGTCACCGTGTTGCTCGGGTTGGCCGTACTGCCGGTGGTGGATCTGCTGCACCCGCAGGCCGGCGGGCAGCGCGGCCTGGTGGCGCTACGGGCCCGGCGGCTCGGCGCGCTTCCCGCGCTGGCCGCCACGGTCGCGGCGGTGGTCTGCGCAGGGGTCGGGCTCCGCGTCGACCGCTTCGACGCCGCGCATCCCGCACCCACCCATCTGATGTACGCCCTGGACGCCGACGCCAACTCGGCCCGGTGGCTCACCGACGAGACCGATCCGCAGCCGTGGACCAGCCGGTACGTCGACGGTCCGGCTTCGGTCGCGGACTTCCCGGCGCTCGGCGACCACCCCTTCCGCGGCGGCCCGGCGGAGCCGGTGGACCTGCCCGCCCCGAAGGTCGAGGTCCTCGCCGACAGCAGCGCAGGGGGTGAGCGCACCCTGCGGGTGCGGGTCATCCCGCAGCGTCCGGTCCGCCTGGCCAGCCTGCACGTCGACGCGGGCGCAATCGTCGAGTACGCGGTGGTGAACGGGCGGCGTGTCCCGGGAGGCCGGGCAACCGACGGCCGGCCGTGGGGCTTCGGGATCGTCTTCCACGCCCCGCCGCCCGAAGGCATCGAGATCACCCTGGTCATGGGGGCCCACGACGA
This sequence comes from Micromonospora sp. NPDC023737, assembly GCF_040639715.1. NCBI lineage: Bacteria > Bacillati > Actinomycetota > Actinomycetes > Micromonosporales > Micromonosporaceae > Micromonospora > Micromonospora sp. NPDC023737. The sequence continues at coordinate 62,597 of NZ_JBFAAL010000002.1, read as the reverse complement.
CCTGCGGCTGCGGGCGATGGACGCCAGCGACGGCCTGGGCGAGTTGCCCGGCTTCCAGCCTCGCCCGCCGGACGTCGGGATCGTCGGCTCGCACAGCTCGGAGATGCTCGCCGTAGCCCGTACCTATCCGGTCTGACGCCGATCCGCCGGCCCCGGCCGTGTCCGGCGGAGCACGTGATGGTGTTGCGCTGCGCAGTCGTCGTCCTCGCATGCATTCGAGCGCGCCGGGGTGCGGCCGTAGGGTTCTCGCTGTGCCAATTCAGCGAATGCCCGCTGCGGAGGTTCCCGTCTCCGTCGAACTGGTGCGCCGTCTGCTCGATGAGCAGCACCCCGACCTGGCGGACCTGCCGATCGAGGTCCTGGCCAACGGCTGGGACAACCTTGTGTGTCGGCTTGGTGAGGAGTTCCTCGTCCGGTTGCCGCGGCGCGCCATGGCCGCCGAACTCGTCGCCCACGAGCAGCGCTGGTTGCCGGAGTTGGCCGGCCGCCTGCCGTTGCCGGTGCCGGCGCCGGTGCGGGTCGGGCAGCCGACCGCGCAGTATCCGTGGTCCTGGAGTGTCGTGCCCTTTCTCCCGGGCCGGATCGCCGCGCGATCGGCGCCGGACGACCTCTGGTCGGCCGCGGCGACGCTCGGCGGTTTCCTGGGCGCGCTGCATACCCCGGCTCCTGCGGAGGCGCCGGTCAACCGGTTCCGCGGCATTCCGCTGGCCGGCCGCGCCGAGGGAGTCCTGACCGGACTGACGTACGTCGATCCAGCCGACCGCGCTGCCGCACTGCGGATCTGGGAGGCGGCCAGCGGTGCGCCTGCTTGGGACGGTCCGCCGCTGTGGTTGCACGGGGACCTGCACCCGGCCAACATCCTGGTCGACCACGGAGAGATCAGCGCCGTGATCGACTTTGGTGACCTAACCTGCGGCGATCCCGCCACCGACCTGTCCGTGGCTTGGATGCTGTTCACCGCGGAGCAACGTGCTGCCCTTCGACAGGCGTACGGCCGCGCGGACGACGCGACCTGGGAGCGGTCCCGCGGCTGGGCGCTCGTCCTGTCCCTGGTCTTCCTGACGCACTCGGCGGACAACCCGCTGATGTACGGCATCGGCGAGCGCGCCTTCCGTGCGGTGCTGGGTACCGATCGGCCGCGTTGAGCCACCGACCCGCCGACGGGTCGGGGCCGGCGCAGCGGCGTGGCACCGCGACGGTGTGGTCCGATACCCGCCAGAACCGCTGCCCGTCGGCGGTTTGAATACGTCCATGACCAACTCGCATCACGAACGAGCCAGGCACCTACGCACCCTGCACCGTCCCGGTCAGCCCCTGGTGCTGCCCAACGCCTGGGACGCCGCGAGCGCCCGGCTGATCGAGGAGGCCGGCGCAGCCGCCATCGCAACCACCAGCGCCGGGGTGGCCTGGAGCCTGGGCGCGGGGGACGGCGAGACGATGGGCCGCGACCGCGCGCTCGACGTGATCGCCCGCGTCGCGTCCGCGGTCAGCGTGCCGGTCACCGCCGACATCGAAGGCGGGTACGCGGAGGACGCCGACGGGGTCGCCGAGACGATTCGCGGGGTGCTTGACGCCGGAGCGGTAGGGGTCAACCTGGAAGACGGTCCGCGGCCGGCCGCCGAACACGTCGAACGGATCGCGGCCGCGCGGAAGAGCGCAGGTGGGGCGTTGTTCATCAACGCCCGGATCGACACCTACCTGCTTTCGCTCGGAGATCCCGCCACCCGGCTGCGGGACACGCTGGACCGGGCGGCGGCCTACGTCGCAGCCGGCGCGGACGGCATTTTCGTGCCCGGCGTGGCCGACGCCGAAACCATCACGGTGCTCGCGGCCGAGCTCACGGTGCCGTTGAACGTGATGGCCGGTCCGGCCTCACCCTCGATCAGTGAGCTCGCCGACCTGGGCGTCGCCCGGATCAGCCTCGGCCCGGCGGTCGCCCTCACCGCGTACGCGGCGGCGCGGCGCGCCACCCGCGAACTGCTGACCGCCGGGACCTACCAGGCCCTCGATGGATCACTGGGCTTCGCGGAGATCGACGCGCTGATGACAGCGCCAGCCCGACGATGACCGGATGACCGGCGCTCGGAGCACTACTTCCAGCGGTATTGATCTGGGTCAGGGGCGTAGTCGTTCAAACCGGACGAGAGGTGATGTGACCTGGGCCAGGACCAGTCATCGATGGTCATCGGTGGTCGCCGCTGGTTCACCTCAGACGGCCTGGAGACGGCCTGATCTTGATGGTCCGCACGTAGGTTCTCGGGCAGGTGAGTCGAAGGCGGGTGTGCGACGATGATCGTCATGTCGACTCCACGAAAGGGCAATGCCGCGTAGGCGCCCCGCACAAGTGCGTGCCGACTCCATCTACCGGCGACCGCTTGATGGGTCAACCTCTGTCGTCCCCGGGCTCTCGGCCCGGGGTTCGAAAGCCATCGCCTACCTCGAACGCACCCGCCTCTGGGACCAAGCCGTGTGTGATGCACTGCGGACCTGGTCATGGTTCGTGCGCCACCCCTGGCATCGCTTGTGGGATCCGACCGCCGGCTGTGGGGTGATGGAGTGCTGTCCGAACCCGCCGGAGCTGCGCTGGATCCTGGACGTCGCCGTCGCCGTCTTGCCGCCGAAGGACGCCCGAACCCTCCGCAAGCAGATCGCGGCTCTCGATGAGCTTTGGTGACCCGCCGCAACGGCATCCCGTCGGCTCGGGCACCTCCGACCCGTTGCTTGTGACCCCCGCCGGGGGGATGCGGTCTCAGACTGTCGTCTGCTGCCGAGTCGTAACGGCTCACGTCAATGGGCAGGGGCCAGACCTCGTTCCCTGCCGTCCGGGTCCGGCCCTCGTCAATGCCGCGCTGCCTTCTTGCTGCCTCGCTGCTGCCCGACGTCTCGCTTACAAGGCGGTTCCGGCGAAGGTCGCAGCGTCCATCATCGTCTGCGGCGTCCACGTTGCCGCCTCATGTATCCAGACGAGTGCGCCGACGCAATGACGAAGAGGTCCGGTGGGTCAGCGTCGGACTCCGCTGCACGCAGGACGGCACGCTTGGCGTCTACACCGACTGGAAGATCGACTACTCCCCGACACGCCAACTCCTGACCGGCGCGACCTGATCAGCCTGGCCCACGCAGTCCCTTGACAGAAATAGGAGCGTCAACTCGCCGGCTGCCGGCCTGTCGTACTTCGCTTGACGCGTTACACGGTGACTTCAGTTGATGGGTTACACGGCCTTGAGCATGCCGGATACGGACCGTGACGCCGACCGTCCCCGACGGCTGGTGTGCAAGTCATCCGCTTCTGCGATGAGAGGCCATCCGCGGTTCAGCGGCCGCAGATGTCGCTGGTGTGGCAGGTCGTGATGTTGACTCTTCCGTCACCTGACATCAAATGCCGGCCAGCCTATCTTCAGATAATCAGGTCCCCGCGGGAAGAACAAGACTTGATCTTGCAGCGTGGTGGTTTCACGCTGTGACACATGAATTGGGACCCCTTAACCACGCTCCAACGCGCCCTGTGGATTGGAGGCGGCCAGTGGGCCGGCAAATCCACTGTCGCCGGCATTCTCGCTGAGCGGTACGGCCTCACCCATTACCACTACGACTACCACGACGCTCGCGGCCATGATGATCGGCGGATAGCACAGCGGGTCCGTCGCGGCGAGTCCCCAACCGGACCGGGCTGGGAGGCAGTCTGGATCCAAGCGACGCCAGAGGAGATGGCCGACCAGGTCATCGACGACTTCCCGGACCGTTTCCAGTGGGTGCAAGACGACCTGCGTGCCCTCTTCTCCCCTCGGCCCATCCTTGCTGACGGCTGGGGGCTACGCCCAGAACTGGTCGCGCCGGTCGCCGGCTCTATCGGCCGGATGGTGGTCATGGTCGCAACCGAGGAGTTCCGGCAACGCCAGGTCGCCCGGCTACCCCGTGCCGGCACCATCGGTCATCAGGTCAGCGACCCGCAACTCGCTCAACGCAACCGCGTCGAGCGTGACCGGTTGATCGCCGCAGACGCGGTCCGCAACGCGCACCGATTGGGGGTCCGCGTCATCGAGATCGACGGATCACGTGACGCCGAAGCCGTGGCCGACCTGGTGGCCGAGCACTTCGCGCCGTTCCTGCCCGAGCAGCCTTGAACGTCTAACTCATCTGCCGCGATCCGCGCGCTGCGGAGCGTGACCACCCCAGCAGCCCTCGCAGTGTCCGGACATGCCGATGACAGTGCACCGCATTCTGCGGCCGTCGTGGCGGGCTCAGTCGTCAAATTCGAAACCGCTGGCCTCGGCGAACTCCATGAGCCGCCGCAGGCGGTGCCCGTCAGCCGCGACCGCACGCAGCAAGACAGCCAAGTCGTCGAGCGCGTTTCGATCCGTGCTGGTGGCGTAGAAGGCTCCGCCCTCTGGGTCGGACGAGAAGCGACCTTCAAGGGTGGGGGCCTCGGTCCTGACGAGCAGCTCAACGATGCCTTCCCAGAAGTAACCGTTGGGCTCGTGGCCTAGCTCGGAGATCAAGTCATCCACGTCGGCGGTTCCCGCCTCCATGGACAAGGAGTACTCACCCGGCGCGATCTCTGCCACCTCTACGCGATCCATCGGCGGATCTTGACAGTCCGCCTCGACGGGCGCAAGGCACTGGCGAGCCCGAACCGGGTCGAAAGGCCTCTCGGGACATCCGCTCATGCCGCTGACCGGGCGTCTTGACCGGCATCGAGGATGGCGTGCCCAGCGACAGGCGGCCCGCCGGTTACGCACCGTGACAGTCGAGCCCGGAGAGAGTCGGCCAACTGTCACCCTTCAAGTGGAGCTGATGTGTAACGGATCAACTGGAGCCCGGCACGCCGGCTGCCGGCCGGCTATCCTGCGGCGGGTGATGCTTGACGTCGTGGCCTCGAAAGGCGCTGGACATGCTCGCGAGCCGGCAACCGCGCGACTCGCGGCAGAAGAGGACGCTCCTCATGTTCAGGCGTCAGGGACGGCAGACTCGTCGACGGGTCGGACGGGTTCGAACACCCCGTTCTCGTTTACCCGCCAGCGCGAGTGTGCACCGCCTGGTTGTTCGAGCACTCGTCGTACCTGGTCAACGTCGTCCAATCGGAATGAGCTGGGCGTCTGGAAATAGATGGTTCCGTCGAGGATCCTCGGGTGCAGTCCAAGCTTGGTTAGCAGATGTGCTGCTGCGTCACAGGTATCCGCAGTCGGCACGACGTACGCACGCCCGCCGTCGTTCTCGCAACAGCTCCGCGTGTCGCAGACAGCCCACAAGCTAGCCAGCAGTCCGGCAAGGCCGCCATCTACACACGCCTCCTTGCCGTGAGCTCGGAGGTGAATCTGGCGGTGTCTGACGGCGATCAGGCCGCCGTTGGTCTTTTGGCACGTCAAACACAGCGGGTATGGCCCAAGTACGACCGGCACCACTACCCCCAAAGCCTGGGAGGTCGAGAGTCGAGTTCACAACTCAGGTGCGAAGCGTAGCGGTCTGCACCAAGCGCCCACTTGCCCAACATCCACTTCTCGGCATGAGCGGACTTCTCGCCGGCACGCCCCGCAGGCAGGCGCTGGCGGTCAAAGAACCGCGATGTAAAGCGCCAGGTGGCGCTGGCCGACTCATCCCAGCGTGGGGAGTCCCCTGGCTGCCCGTTCGGCGTCCAGCATACGGCTCACCGTCGGCCACTCCTCGGCGGTCACGCTGTAGTAGACCGAGTGCCGGATGTGGCCGTCTCGCAGGATGCGGTGGTTCCGGAAGGTCCCTTCCTCCGTCGCCCCAAGTCCCTTGATGGCCTGCTGTGATCTGGTGTTCCGGCTGTCCGTCTTGAAGGCCACGCGGATGGCGCCCAACTCGTTGAAGGCGTGGCGCATGAGCATGTGGGACGCCTCGCGGATCGCGCCAGTTCGCCAGTGGCTCGGCGCGAGCCAAGCCCAGCCGATCTCCAGTCCGCGGTGAGTCCGCGCGATGTCGATGTAGCTGATGCTGCCGACTGCCTTGCCGGAGCCGACGTCGATGATGGCGAAAGGCAACCGCTCCCCCCGCTGCTGCTCGTCGAGCGCTTCCCGGATCAGCACCGCTACCGGCTCCTCGGTCGTCGGTGTCGCCTCGTCGAGGTAGGTCCAGACCTGATCGTGGCTGGCTGCCTCAGCGAGGTCGCCAAGGTGCTTCATCGACAGGGGCTCGAGCCGAACAATGCTTCCGCTCAGTTCGACTGGGCGAACGGTCATCGGCTCCGGCCTCATTCGGCGGACACCTCGTAGACCAGGACGTGCTTGTCACCGGCGAGAAGCTGATCGAACGCCTCCAACGGAGTGCCGTCCTCGTCGTAGGCGATCCGGACGGCACGCACCACGCAGACACCCGGGTCGAGCTTGAGTAGCTTGGTCTCCTCCGGCGTCGGCATGCGAAAGCTCAGCTCGTCGATGTAGTACGAGATCGGCTTGCCGTGCACCCGTTCCAGCACCGCGAGGACGCCCTCTTCGACCGGCTGTGGCTGCGCGATGGGCGTCTCCTTCACCAACTCGTGCCGGTAGTAGCTGTCGCCGAGTTGGTAGGGCTCCTCGTCCACGAGCATGATGCGTCGCCGGACTAGAACTGGTGCGCCTTCGGGCAGCGCCAGCCACCGGGCGACCTCCGCCGTGGCCGACGTGGGTCCGACGTCAATGATTTTCTGACGCCCGATTCGGCCCTGCCGGGCCACCTCGGCGTTGAACGTAGCCGCATGGTTCTCGGCGCGACGAGCCCGCCGGTCCTGATCCATGGCCAGAACGCGGAGAGGCCGGGTCTTCCGCACGTAGGTGCCTTGCCCCTGACCCGACCCGATAAGTCCCTGCGATTTCAGGGCGGAAAGCGCCAAGCGCACCGTCGTACGCGAGGCGTTGAAGCGCCATGCCGAGGATTGCCCCCCGGTCGCAGTGACGCTGCCCTGGGAACTCTGACAGGCGAACCGCGAACCGTCGAGCTGTACCTGACCACACCCACGGGGACGGCGCTGACTCGCTCGATATTCAACTCCGGCGTCTGGAAACCCGCCATCCGCGCTACCGGTATCCCTGACGACCGGCACAACGGGATGCACGTGCTCCGGCACACCTATGCCTCAGTGCTCCTGGATGCCGGGGAGAGCATCAAGGCCCTGTCGGCGTACCTGGGCCACGCGGACCCCGGCTTCACCCTCCGGACCTACACCCACCTACTGCCGACCAGCGAGGACCGGACTCGCCGGGCTATCGACAAGGCGCTCGGCGAGGACCAGGCCGACGAAGACGGCACGGAAGCCCGTGACGGCCCGGAAACGGCATGATCATGGTTCACCGACCGTCCGTGGGGCTTGCGATGCAGGTCAGAGGGCGTTTCGTCACTACTTCCAGCGGAAGTGCACGAACAGGCGGCCGAAGTTCTTGGAGTCCTTCTCCACCCGGTGGTAGAGCTGCTTGACGTCCTTCTGGTCGAGGAAGCGCAGCACCCGCTTCTTGAGCTGACCGGAGCCCTTGCCGGGAATGATCTCCACGAGGGTGGCCTTCGTGGCGACCGCCTCGTCCATGATCGCCCGCAGCGCGCGGTCGATGTCGTGACCCTTGTTGTAGATGTCGTGGAGATCGAGCTTGAGCTTCACCAGTTCATCCTAGGTCCGGCGGGCCGGGGCCCGAAGACGGCGAAGGGCAGCCCGCGTGGGCTGCCCTGTCCGTTTGCTTGATGTCAGCGACCGCCGCTGACCCGGTTCTCCACCCGGGAGACCGCGGTCCGGTAGTCGTTGTTGTCGTTGTGCATGGCGGCGGCGATCCGCAGGTGCCGGAGCGCGTCCGTGTACCGGTTCAGCCGCTCGAGCGTACGGCCCAGCACGTGGTGCGCGTAGTGGTCGCTCGGGTCGCGATCGACCAGCTCCCGCAGGTGCTCCTCGGCCCGGTTGAGCTGGGCGGACTTGAAGTAGGCCCGGGCCAGCAGCTGCCGTGCCGAGGCGTTGCTCGGCTCCGCCTCGATGATCGGCTCGAGCAGCCGGGCGGCTTCGGTGGCGTCACCGATCTCGAAGAACAGGGTCGCCCGCCGGTAGTCGGCCAGAAGATCCATTACCACCCCTCGTCTCGTGTCGGTCACTCCCCTGACGCTCGCATAACGCCGCCCGGGTGTCGCCTGTTCCCGGGTGCCCGGAAACAGGCACCCTGCCGCAAAGCCCCCGACCGGTCAGGCGGGACGGGCGGCGGCGAGGTCCCAGGCGCGTACGCCGCCGACGATCCCGGCCGTGTTCGGCACCACCACCACGTCGTCACCCATCCGGGCCAGCTGGTCCGGCCGGACCAGCCGCGAGTTGCCCCCGCCCAGGTAGAGCCGGTCCCAGCGGAACACCGGTCGGAGGCCCTCGACCACACCTCGTACCCGCCGTGACCAGAACGCATCGCCGAGCCGCCGCCGTTCCGGCTCACCGATGTACGTGTCGTACGTCATTCCCCAGCGCACCGGCGCGTGCGACAGCTCCAGGTGTGGCGCGAGCACCCCGCCGTCGAAGAGAGCGGAGCCCAGCCCGGTGCCGAGGGTGAGCACCAGCTCCAGCCCGGTGCCGGCCACCACCCCGGCGCCGTGCACCTCGGCGTCGTTCAGAACCAGCGCGGGCACCCCGAACGCGTCGGCCAGCGCCGACCGCACGTCCCAGCCGGACCACTCGGCGAGCAGGTCCGGATCCACCTTCGTACGCGGCCCGGCCCGGGTGACGTAGTGCGGCGTGGCCACCACCACACCGTGCCGCAGCATGCCGGGCAGCCCGACGGTCACCCGGTCCGCCGGGGGCAGCTGGGCGCCCAGGTCGAGCAGGGTCTTGACGAAGAGCGAGGTGGGCAGCGGGTAGGGCGTGGGCACCCGAAGCGGCCGGGTCCGCATCGTGCCCGCCTCGTCGAGGACCGAGGCCTTGATGCCCCCGCCACCGCAGTCGATCGCCAGTGTGGTCACCACTCCGCCGAGTCTGCACCTTCCGGACGGGTCACGTACGCCGGGCCGGATAGGCTCGCCTCCTCATGAGCGCCACGTTGATCGTCAAGAACCTCTCCGCCGGCCACGGCGACAAGCCGCTCTTCACCGGACTGGACCTGGTCGTCGCGCCGGGCGACGTCGTCGGCCTGGTCGGACAGAACGGCGCCGGGAAGTCGACGCTGCTGCGTACGCTCGCCGGGTTGCTGCCGGTGGAGGCCGGCAGCGTCACGCTCAACCCGCCCACGGCGAGTGTCGGGCACCTGCCGCAGGAGCCGGAGCGGCGCTCGGGCGAGACGGTGCGCGCCTTCCTGGCCCGCCGCACCGGGGTGGCCGCAGCGCAGGTCGCCCTGGACGCCGCCACGGAGGCGCTCACGGCCGGGCGGGCCGGCGCCGACGACGCGTACGCCGAGGCGCTGGAGCGCTGGCTGGCACTCGGCGGCGCGGACCTGGACGAACGGGCCGAGCAGGTCGCCGCCGAGCTGGGCCTCGCGGTGGACCTGGAGCAGGCGATGACCGGTCTCTCCGGCGGCCAGGCGGCGCGGGCCGGGCTGGCCTCGCTGCTGCTCAGCCGGTACGACGTCTTCCTGCTCGACGAGCCCACCAACGACCTGGATCTGGCGGGCCTGGAGCGACTCGAGGAGTTCGTGACGGGACTGCGCGCCGGCACGGTCCTGGTCAGCCACGACCGGGAGTTCCTGACCCGGACGGTGACCCGGGTGCTGGAGCTGGACCTGCCGCAGCAGCAGGTCAACCACTTCGGCGGGGGCTACGCGGCCTACCTGGAGGAGCGGGAGGTGGCTCGCCGGCACGCCCGCGCCGACTACGAGGAGTACGCCGACACCCGCGCCGCCCTGGAGGCCCGCGCGCGGGCGCAGCGCGCCTGGATGGAGAAGGGTGTCAAGAACGCCCGACGCAAGGCCACCGACAACGACAAGATCGGGCGGAAGTTCCGCACCGAGGCGACGGAGAAGCAGGCGGCGAAGGCCCGGCAGACCGAGCGGCTGATCGAACGGTTGGACGTGGTCGAGGAGCCGCGAAAGGAGTGGGAGCTGCGGATGGAGATCGCCGCCGCGCCCCGCGCCGGCGCCGTCGTGGCCTCGCTCCGCGACGCTGTGGTACGCCGCGGCAGCTTCACGCTCGGACCGGTGAACCTTCAGATCGACTGGGCCGACCGGGTGGCGGTGACCGGCGCGAACGGGTCCGGCAAGTCCACGCTCCTGGCGGCCCTGCTGGGTCGGCTGCCGCTCGACGCCGGCCACGCCGCGCTCGGCCCGGGCGTGGTGGTCGGGGAGGTCGACCAGGCCCGGGGGTTCTTCCTCGGCGACGTACCGCTCATCGACGCGTTCCGGACCGCCGTACCGGAGATGTCGCCGGCGGACGCGCGGACGCTGCTCGCCAAGTTCGGCCTGCGCGCCGGGCACGTGCTGCGACCGACCGCGACCCTCTCCCCCGGCGAACGGACACGGGCCGCGCTGGCGCTGCTGCAGGGGCGCGGGGTGAACCTGTTGGTGCTCGACGAGCCCACGAACCACCTGGACCTGCCCGCCATCGAGCAGCTGGAGTCGGCGCTGGCCGGCTACCCGGGGACGCTGCTGCTGGTCACCCACGACCGGCGGATGCTCGAGGCGGTGGCGACCAACCGGCGGCTGCGCGTGGACGCGGGGCGGATCGCCGAGGATTGATGCCGTGCCGACGGCGCCGTCCGGGGTGAGAATGACCCCATGCTCAAGTGGGAGTACGCGCTGCTGGTCCGCCGGCGTCAGGCGGCGACCACCGACCTCGGCTGGGAGGTCACGTTCGTCTGGTACGGCCCGGACGGCTCGATGGTCGATGTCACCCCGTACGGGGACACCGCGCTGGCCCACCTGAACCGGGCGGGTGACCAGGGCTGGGAGTTGGTCGCGATGAGCGAGGACCCGTCCATGTCCGGCAACAACGAGCTGCACCGCTACCACCTCAAGCGGCCCAGACCGGCGACGCCTCCGCCGCGGCAGCGGATGCGGGTCGGCGGCCGGCCGCGGCGTACCGCCACCGGCTGACCTGGGCGCGGACGGCGCGGCGATTGGTCCCCGACGTCGCCGCCACCGCCGGCTGGAGCAACGAGCGTGCCGCCAGATTGGCCTCGACGAGGCTCGGGCCACCGCCGCGTCGCTCGGCGCTCAGCCGCAGGAGTGCCGCGGCGGCAGGCATACCGGACGCCGATGCGGGTAACGGGCGGCCGGAGGTGGACATGGTCGCGTTGGCACAGACCCCGCCGTCGGGCGATCGCCTGCGGGCGATCGACGGCTTCCTGGCCGAGGCGTGGGCGGATCGGCAGGCACACGACGACCGGCTGCGCGAACTCGCCGTGGAGGTGCGTTTCGACCGGGGGGTCGCCCATGTGACCGGCGAGGTCGCCGATCCGGAGCAGCTGCGGCTGGCCCGGGATCGGATCGGTCAGTTGGCCGGAGTGCTGGGCGTCTGGTGCAAGGTACGGATCGCCGGGCGGGATCCGGTGGTGGTGGACCTCGGCTGCGGACCGAACAAGCAGTGGCCGGGCAACCTGGGACTGGACATCTTCCCGGCGGCGGGGGTGGACGCGGTGGCGGACCTGTCGGGCTCCCTGCCGCTGGCCGACGACTCGGTCGACGTGTTCTTCACGGTGCACATCCTGGAGCACCTGATCGATTTCCTGCCGCTGCTCGACGAGTGCCATCGGGTGCTCCGGCCGGGTGGCGTACTGCACGTGATGAGCCCGTGGTGGGGGCACGTGAACGCGGTGGCCGACCCGACCCACGTACGGCTGCTCGACGTGCAGACGTTCAAGGGGATCTGTCTTCAACGTCCGCCGGGTACCCCGCGCTGGTACCCGCTGCACGCGGGCTGCGACGGTGCCTCGATCTTCGCCGACCTCACTCCCGTCCCGCCCGACGCCGACCCGCCCACCAAATCCCACCTGGCCCGCTTCTTCGACTAACCCCCACCCCACCCAACCCCACACCAGCCCCCGGCCGCCGTCGGGCACGCGTGATCATGAAGTTATTGCTCCGACACGCCGCCATGTCGGGCAATAACTTCATGATCACCGGGGGAGCGGCCGGGGGCCGGGGTGGGGTGGGGTGGGTCAGGGGTGGCGGCCTTGGGTGGATTCGCGGGGTTCCAGGCGGTAGGGGGCGGCCAGTTCGCGGGGTGAGGCGCTGCGATCACCGTCGATCCGGTTGGCCAGCAGCTCGACCGCGAGCCGGGCGATCCGCTCCTTGTCGGGGGCGATGGTGGTCAGGGTCGGCACCGAGAACCGCCCGTCCTCGATGCCGTCGAAGCCGGCCACCGCGACGTCCTCGGGCACGCGCAGACCCGTCTCGTGCAGGGCCCGTAGCGCGCCGAGGGCCAGGGTGTCGTTGAAGCAGAACACGGCGTCGGGGCGTACCCCCGAGGAGAGCAGGTGGCGCATGGCAGCCGCACCGTCGGCGCGGTGCCAGACCGGCGCGGGCGCGACCAGGGCCTCGTCGTAGCCGAGGCCGGCCTCCACCAGCGCGCTCCGGTAGCCGTCGAGGCGGAGCCGGGCGCTGGCGCCTTCCGGCGTGCGTTGGGAACCGATGGCCGCGATGCGGCGGCGGCCGAGCCCGACCAGGTGGTTCGTGATCTCCCGGGCGGCGGCCACGTTGTCGATCACGACGTGGTCGGCGGGGCCGCGGTCGACCCGTTCGCCGAGCAGCACCATCGGCGTGCCGTCCAGGTTGACCAGGTCGTCGGCGGTGAGCGCGAGCGGGCTGAAGATCAGCCCGTCGATGAGGTGGTCGGTGATGCCGGACGCGACGACCCGCTCCTGCTCGCGGCCGCCGCCGGTCTGATCGATCAGCACCGTCCAGCCGAGTTCGGCGGCGGCGCTGACCACGTGCCGGGCGAGCTCGGCGAAGTAGGGGATGTCGAGTTCGGGTACGGCCAGCGCGATGACGCCCGTGCGCCCCTTGCGGAGGTTGCGGGCGGAGAGGTTGGGCCGGTAGTTGAGCGCGGTGATGGCCTCCTCGACCCGGGCCCGGGTGTCGGGCCGGACGTGCGCGTAGCCGTTCACCACGTTGGAGACGGTCTTCACCGACACTCCGGCCCGTTCGGCGACGTCCTTGAGCCTGTGCCGCATTCGACCCCTCCCCCTATGTAACAACCGGCACTTTACCTTGTGGTCGACTCTTTACAACGTTGACTACAACGTTGTAGAAACCAGGGACACCGGCTGGTCGGTGACTACGGCCACCCGGCAGCAGAAATGACGAAAGGTGACATTCGTGCGGACCGCGAAGCTCACGATCGACCCCGCATTCGCGATCGGGCCGGCCGATCGACGACTCTTCGGCTCCTTCGTCGAGCACATGGGGCGGTGCGTGTACGGCGGGATCTACGAGCCCGGCCACCCCGACGCCGATGAGCGCGGGCTGCGGCGTGACGTGCTGGACCTGACCCGGGAACTCGGCGTGTCCGTGGTCCGCTACCCGGGCGGCAACTTCGTCTCCGGCTACCGCTGGGAGGACGGCGTCGGCCCGGTCGGCGACCGCCCCCGCCGGCTCGACCTGGCCTGGAAGACCATCGAGACCAACGCCTTCGGCCTGCACGAGTTCATGACCTGGGCCGACGAGGCCGGAGTCGAGCCGATGATGGCGGTCAACCTCGGCACCCGCGGCGTCCGGGAGGCGCTCGACCTGCTGGAGTACACGAACCACCCGGGCGGCACGCACCTGTCCGACCTGCGCCGCAAGAACGGCGCCGAGGAGCCGTTCGGCGTACGCCTCTGGTGCCTCGGCAACGAGCTGGACGGCCCCTGGCAGGTCGGACACAAGACCGCCGACGAGTACGGCCGGCTGGCCGCCGAGACCGCCCGCGCCATGAAGATGGTCGACCCGTCGATCAGCCTCGTCGCGTGCGGCAGCTCCAACCGGCGGATGCCCACCTTCGCCTCCTGGGAGGCGACCGTGCTCGAGCACACCTACGAGCACGTCGACTACATCTCCGCGCACACCTACTACGACCCCTCCGACGGGGACCGGGCCAGCATCCTGGCCTCGGCCGTCGACATGGACAACTTCATCTCCGAGGTGGTCGCCACCGCCGACCACGTGGCCGCGAAGCAGCGCCGGAAGCGGAAGCTGAAGATCTCCTTCGACGAGTGGAACGTCTGGTACGAGTCCCGCCTCCAGGCCGACCTGGACCGGCGCGGCTGGGTCGAGGCACCGGCGCTGATCGAGGACGACTTCACCGCGGTCGACGCGGTGGTGGTCGGTGACCTGCTGATCACCCTGCTCCGGCACGCGGACCGGGTCGGCGTGGCCGCCCAGGCGCAGCTGGCGAACGTGATCGCCCCGATCCGCACCCGCAACGGCGGACCGGCCTGGCGGCAGAGCATCTTCCACCCGTTCGCCCTGACCGCCCGGTACGCGCGCGGCACCGTGCTGCGTACCGAGCCCGTCTCGCCCAGCTACGAGACGAAGAAGTACGGGGACGTCCCGGTGCTGGACACCGTCGCCGTGCACGACGAGGAGACCGGCGCGCTGACCGTCTTCGCGGTCAACCGCGGTGACACGGACCTCGCGCTGGATCTCGACCTGCGCGGCCTGCCCGCCATGTCCGCGTTGTCCCACGTAAGCCTCGCCGCCGGAGACGCTCCGGAGGCGACGAACACCGAGGCCGAACCGGACAGGGTGACGCCCCGGGAGTTGAACACCCCCACCATCGACGGCGGCCGGTGCTCAGTGCGCCTGCCGGCTGTCTCCTGGAACGTGCTGCGCTTCGGAAACCCGATCTGAGCAGGGCACACTTCATACCGTCCCCCCAAGGAGAGATACGGCATGATCCACAACGAAATGAGCCGGCGCAGGCTCCTCGGCCTCGGCCTCGGGCTCGGTGCCGCGGCGACGCTGACGCTGGCCGGCTGCGGCGGTGGTGACGACTCGTCCGGCCCGGCGGCCGGTGGCAACGGCGGCAAGGACTACACCGGCCCGAAGGTGGACCTGAAGCTGTGGAACGGGTTCACCGGCGGCGACGGTGAGATCTTCAAGACGCTGGTGAACCAGTTCAACTCCGAGCACCAGAACATCGCGGTCTCGGTCGCCACGTACCAGTGGGAGGACTACTACAACAAGCTGCCCAGCGCGGCCTCCAGCGGCAACGGGCCCGACATCGCGGTCATGCACATGGACCAGCTCGCCACGTTCGCCGCGCGCGGCGTGATCAGCGAGTTGGACGACGTGGCCAAGACGCTCCAGCTGACCGAGGCGGACTTCGCGCCGACGGTCTGGCAGGGCGGGATCTACAACAACAAGCGGTACGGCATCCCGCTGGACATGCACCCGCTGGGCTTCTACTACAACAAGTCGGTGATGGAGAAGGCCGGGCTGGACCCGAACAAGCCGCCGACCACCCGGGACGACTTCACCGCCGCGCTCACCGAGCTGAAGAAGTCGGGCGTACAGGGTTTCTGGATCAGCCCGTTCCAGTTCACCGGCGGGATGTCCTTCTACTCGCTGATCTACCAGTTCGGTGGCAGCCTCTTCGACGCCGAGGTCAGCAAGGCCACCTTCAACGCCGACCCGGCGATCGAAGCCTGCACCTGGATGGTCGACATGATCAAGCAGGGGCACTCGCCGGCGAACGTCGGACAGGACGCCGAGTACCTGGCCCTGAAGAGCGGCAAGAACGCCTTCACCTTCAACGGCATCTGGCAGATCAACGATCTGAAGAAGAGCCCCGACGTCCAGTGGGGCGTCGCGCCCCTGCCGCAGATCGGCAGCAAGCCGGCGGCCTGGGCCAACTCGCACAACTTCACCATCGTCAAGCAGCGCGCCAACAACGCCAACAAGGTCTCGGCGTCGAAGGTCTTCATCAACTGGCTGAGCCAGCACTCCCTCGACTGGGCCAAGGGCGGCCAGGTGCCGGCCCGCAAGGCCGTCCGGGAGAGCGCCGAGTTCAAGGCGCTGGCCGAGGTGAGCGCGCTCGCCCCCGAGCTGGACTACGCGGCCTTCCCGCCGGCCACCCCGGGCCTCGGCGAGGTCATCACCACCTTCTACAACTCGTTCAACGAGGCCGCGCTGGGCAAGAAGTCGCCCAAGCAGGCGCTCGACGACGGGGTGGCGAAGGCGAACAAGCAGCTCGAGGACAACCGCAAGAAGTACGGGAGCTGATTCCCCGTGGCGGACGTGATCGAGGTCGGGGCGGCGCGCGATGACGCGCCGCCCCCGGCGGCCAGTGCTGCCCGCCGGGGCGCCAAGTCGGCGAACCGGGTCGGTCGGGCGACGCCGTATCTGTTCCTCGCCCCGTATCTGGTCCTGTTCACGGTGTTCGGCCTGTTGCCGATTGTGCTCGGCATCTATCTCAGCGTGCACCAGTGGGACTTCCAACTGCCCAACCGGCCGTTCGTCGGGTTGGACAACTACAAGGAACTCTTCTCCAGCGACTCGGCGGTCTTCGGGGACTGGTGGCAGAGCGTCCGGGCCACTGCCATCTTCACGGTCATCTCGGTGCCGCTGCTGATGGTGGTCCCGCTGGGGCTGGCGCTGCTGCTGAACCGGTCGTTCCCCGGCCGCACCTTCTTCCGGGCGGTCTACTTCGCGCCGTACGTGCTCGGTGTGGCGGTGATCGGCCTGCTCTGGCGGTTCCTGCTCGATGCGAACCTGGGCCTGGTCAACCGGCTGCTCGGCGTGGTCGGCCTACCGGCGGACACCCCCTGGGTCACCGACGTGCCGTGGGCGTGGGTATCGCTGGTCGGGGTGACGGTCTGGTGGACCTCCGGGTTCAACGCCGTGATCTACCTGGCCGGTCTGCAGGACATCTCGCCCGAGCTGTACGAGGCGGCAAGGGTGGACGGCGCGACCGCCTGGGAACGGTTCCGGCACGTCACGCTCCCCGGGCTGCGTCCGGTGCTGCTCTTCGTCATGACCACCACCGTGCTCGCCTCGGCGAATGTGTTCGGCCAGTCGTTCCTGATCACCCAGGGCGCGCCCGGCACGGAGACCCGCACCGTGGTCTGGTACATCGTCGAGCAGGGGCTCCGGAACAACGACGCCGGGCGCGCGGCCGCGATGAGCATCGTCTTCGCGCTGATGCTGGCCGTGGTCAGCCTCGCCAACTTCCGGCTCTTCCGCTACCGGGAAGACTGAGGGAACAGCCATGACGACGCCCACGCGTACCGCTCCCACCCACACACTGCGCCGGGTCGGGCTCTACGCCATCCTCGTAGCGCTGGCCCTGGTCTTCCTGATCCCGCTGGCGTGGATGCTCATCACCTCGCTGAAGACCTACGACGGCGCCCAGCGGATCCCGCCGGACTGGCTGCCGGACCCGCTCTCCGGGTACGGCTACCAGCAGATCCTCACCAACTCCGCGAACCCGGTGCTGCGCTGGTTCCTCAACAGCATGCTGGCCGCCACGCTGCACGCGCTGCTGGTGCTGGTGACCGCGTCGATGGCCGCGTACGCCCTGGCCCGGATGCGGTTCCGGGGACGCGGCGTGACCTTCGCGCTGATCGTCGGGACGCTCTTCATCCCGCCGACCTCGCTGATCGTCCCGAACTTCCTGATCGTCGACTCGCTGAACTGGATCGACACCCTCGCCGTGGTGGTCGTGCCGGGCGCGGCGAGCGCGTTCGGGGTGTTCTTCCTACGCCAGTTCTTCCTCTCCCTGCCCAAGGAGCTGGAGGAGGCCGCGGTGCTGGACGGCGCGAACCAGTGGCAGATCTTCTACCGGGTGGTGCTACCGCTCTCGAAGCCCGCGCTGGCCACCCTGGCGGTGCTGTCGTTCCTGACCAACTGGAACGACTTCCTCTGGCCGATCTTCGTGTTGTTCAGCCCGGAGAAGCTGACCCTTCCGCCCGGCCTGGGACTGCTCCAGGGCTCCTACGTGACCGACTACCCGGTGATCATGGCGGGTGCGGTGCTGGCCAGCGTGCCGGTGCTGATCCTCTTCGTGCTCGCCCAGCGGCACATCATCCAGGGCGTGTCCCGCAGCGGCCTGAAGGGATGACGCGCGGAAGGCGCCGGCGAGGCGGTGCAGCGGCGGTTCTCGCCGCCGCACTGCTCGTGGCCGGCTGCGGTGACACCGACGAACCCACACCCACGAGTACGGGGAGCGACCCGAGCATGTACACCAACCCCGTCATCCGCACCGACTCCCCCGACCCGCAGGCGATCCGGGTCGGCGACACCTGGTACCTGTTCCACACCAACGCCGGCGGCCGGAACGTGCCGGTGCACACCTCCGCGAACCTGACCGACTGGACGCCGGCCGGGGATGCCCTGCCGGTGCTGCCGGAGTGGGCGGACCCTGGGAAGACCTGGGCCCCGGAGGCGATCCAGCTCGGGCCGGAGTCGTTCGTGCTCTACTACACCGTCGCCGGCCGGGAGTCGGGGCGGCAGTGCGTCGGGCGAGCCGTGGCGACCGCGCCGGAGGGTCCGTACCGGGACGACTCGGCCGGCCCCTTGATCTGCCAGGCCGAGCTGGGCGGGGCGATCGACGCGAGCCCGTTCCGGGACACCGACGGCAGCCTGTGGTTGCTGTGGAAGAACGACGGCAACGCCATCGGGGTGGACACCTGGATCTTCTCCCAGCGTCTCTCCGAGGACGGGCTGAGCCTGGTCGGTGAGCCGACGAAGCTGCTCAAGCAGACCGAGCCGTGGGAGGGCAACCTCGTCGAGGGGCCCTTCTTCCACCGCCGGGAGGGGAAGCTGTACCTCTTCTTCGCGGCGAACGCGTACGACAGGGCGGAGTACGCCGAGGGGTACGCGATCTGCGAGTCGCCGAGCGGGCCGTGTGTGAAGGCCCCGGAGAACCCGATCCTGATGAGCAACGAGGTGGCCTCCGGGCCGGGGCACGCGTCGATGGTCGTCAAGGACGGGCGTACCTGGCTGCTCTACCACGCCTGGCCGCCCGGCCAGGAGGGCAGCGTCGACCCCGGCCGCCAGACCTGGCTGAACGAGGTCGTCTGGAAAAACGGCAAGCCCGTAGTGCAGGGCCCCACCCGAACCCCTACCCGCAACCCCTGACCCCACCCACTCCCCTCCCGCGCGCACTTCCACGGAAAGAGTGGCTATCCGGCATCGGATAGCCACTCTTTCCGTGTACGGGGCCCCGACGAGTGGGGGTGGGGTGAGGGGTGAGGGGTCAGCGGGAAGCGGGGGTGGGGGTGGGGGGAGCGGGGGTGGAAGGGTTCTCCTGGCGGGCCAGGCGGTTCTTGCGGTAGCCGTAGCCGAAGTAGATCAGCGCGCCGAGGAGCATCCAGGCCAGGAAGCGCAGCCAGGTCTCGACCGAGAGGTTGAGCATCAGGTAGAAGCAGGCGAGGGCGGAGACGATCGGCAGCACCGGTGAGAACGGCACGCGGAAGGGCCGCTCCAGGTCCGGTCGGGTCCGGCGGAGGATCGGCACCGCCACCGACACCAGCACGAACGCGCAGAGCGCGCCGATGCTCACCAGATCGGCGAGCGCGGAGAGGGGCAGCAGGCCGGCCAGCAGCGCGACCCCGACCGTCATGATCGCCGAGATCCGGTACGGGGTACCCCAGCGCGGGTGCACCTTGGCGATCGACGGCGGGATCAGCCCGTCGCGGGAGATGGCGAAGCCGATCCGGCCCATGGCCACCAGGTCGACCAGGATCACGCTGGTCAGGCCGGCGACGGCGGCGATCGAGACGAGGGTCGCCGCCCAGCCGGCCCCGACCGACTCGAAGGCCGAGGCGATCGGGGCGCTCCGGTCGATCTCGGTGTACGGCACCATTCCGACGACCACCAGCGAGACGCCGATGTAGAGCACGGTCGAGATCAGCAGGGTGCCGAGCAGCCCCAACGGCAGGTCCCGGCGCGGTTTGCGCGTCTCCTCGCCGAGGTTGGCCACCGCCTCGAAGCCGGTGTAGGCGAAGAACACCACCGCCGCCGCGCTGAGCACCCCGACGAACCCGAAGACCGACGGTTCCAGGCCGAAGATGGCCTGGGTGACGGGCTGCTTGATGCCGCCGTCCCCGTCGGAGGCCGGCTCGGTGGGCGGGATGAACGGGGTGAGGTTCGCGGCCTTGACGAAGAAGAGGCCGGCGACCACCACGAAGACGCAGATCGCCACCTTGACCACGACCAGCAGGTTGGTCACCCGGGCGGACTCGCGGATGCCGACGATGCCGACCACGCCGAGGATCAGCACGATGGCGACCGCACCGACGTTGACGATGCTCCCCTCCTCACCGAACCAGGTGGCGGGGAGGTTGAGGAGTTCGGCGAGGTAGCCGGACCAGCCCCGGGCCACCACGGCCGCGCCGAGGGCGAACTCCAGCAGCAGGTCCCAGCCGATGATCCACGCGACGATCTCGCCCATCGTGGCGTACGCGTAGGTGTAGGCGCTGCCGGCGGTCGGAACGCTGGAGGCCAGCTCGGCGTAGCAGAAGGCGGCGAGCAGGGCGACCACGCCGGCGATGGCGAAGGAGATCACCACGCCGGGTCCCGCGTTGTCCCGCGCCTCGATACCGGTGAGCGTGAAGATGCCGGTGCCGATCACGATGCCTATGCCGAAGCCGGTGAGGTCGAGCGCACCGAGGCGACGTTTCAGCCCGGGCCGACCGTCGCCGCCGTCCGCGTCACCCTGCGCGAGCACGTCCTTGATCGGTTTCGTACGCAGCACGGACACCGGCGCTCACCCCTCCCACCTGCGACCGCCCAGCGCGGCCGGTGACCGGCGTTGCTACCCACCACGGATCGTCGTCAATCACCACGCTTCGGGCACCGGTCGGGGCCGCCCACCGAGCCCGGGAAGGCCCCCGACCGGATCGGGGGACGTTCCCGCATGCCGGCGCACGGATCGGACGTACGGGCAGATCCCGGGCAGGCCCTTGCGCAGACGTACGTCGATATGAAAATTTCCTACCAGCGGTATATAGCCGACGGCGAATGTTGCCGAGGCCGCCGCGACGAAACCGGAACGGGAGCCCCAACGAAGGGACACACCCATGAAGGCAACTCGGCTCGGCGCCGCCGGGCTGGCCGCGGCACTGCTCGGCGCGCTCGTCGCCGCCGCCCCCGCGACCGCCGCGCCCGACGCGGCGAGCACCACCACCAACTGCGTGACCGACCCGGCCACTCCCAAGCGGCAGTTCCGCGCCATGTGGATCGCATCCGTCACCAACATCGACTGGCCCAGCAAGGCGTCGCAGACCGCTCCGGACCAGGTCGCCCGGCAGAAGGCCGAGTACCTGGAATGGCTCGACCTGGCCGAACGGTTGAACCACAACGCCGTCGTCGTCCAGGTCCGGCCCACGGCCGACGCGTTCTGGCCGTCGCCGTACGAGCCCTGGTCGGAGTACCTCACCGGCGTCCGGGGCCAGGACCCGGGCTGGGACCCGCTCGCCTTCCTGGTCGCCGAGTCGCACCGGCGCAACCTCGAGTTCCACGCCTGGTTCAACCCGTACCGGGTCTCCATGCCGGCCCCGGGCGGCGCCGGAGCCGACCTCGACCAACTCGCCCCCGGCCACCCGGCGCGCCAGCATCCGGACTGGACGTTCGCCTACCCGCCCGCCGGGGTGGCCGGCAGCCGGCTCTACTACGACCCGGGCGTCCCGGAGGTCCGCGAGTTCGTCCAGACCGCGATGATGGACGCCGTCGAGCGGTACGACATCGACGGCGTGCACTTCGACGACTACTTCTACCCGTACCCGAGCGGCACGTACCAGGTGCCCGACGACGACACGTTCGCGGCGTACAACCGGGGTTTCACCGACAAGGCGGACTGGCGGCGGGACAACATCAACCTGCTGATCCAGGAGATGAACGCCAAGATCAAGGCGGTCAAGCCCTGGGTGAAGTTCGGTGTCAGCCCGTTCGGCATCTGGCGGAACGCCTCCGCCGACCCGCGCGGCTCGGACACCACCGGCAGCCAGTCGTACGACATCATCTCCGCCGACACCCGGAAGTGGGTCAAGGAGGAGTGGATCGACTACGTCGTACCGCAGCTCTACTGGTACATCGGGCAGTACCCGGCCGCGGACTACGCGCGACTGGTGCCGTGGTGGGCGGAGACCGTCCGGGGCACCCGGGTGCAGCTCTACATCGGGCAGGCCGACTACAAGAGTGGCGACCCGGCGTACGGCACGTTCTGGATGAACCCGCGTGAGCTCTCGGACCATCTGCTGCTCAACCGGTCCTACCCGGAGGTCCAGGGCAACGTGCACTTCTCGGCGGTGCAGGTACGGGCGAACCGGCTCGGCGCCACCGACATCTACGCGTCCGAGCACTACTCCCGTCCGGCACTGATCCCGACCATGTCGCACCTGCCGTCCAGGCCGCTGCTGATGCCGGTGGTCACCCGTACGGCCCGGCAGGACGACGGGGTCCGGCTGAGCTGGCGGCAGCCCGCCGACGGAGTCGGGCCGTTCGGCACGGCCACCTCGTACGCGATCTACCGGTTCGACGGTGTGAAGGTGGCGAGCACCTGCGACCGCGCCGACGCCGAGCACCTGATGGACACCATCCGGGCCACCGGCGACGGAGCGCAGTCCTGGGTGGACACCACGGCTCAGCCCGGCGAGCGGTACACCTACTACGTCACCGCGCTCGACCGGCTGGCGAACGAGAGCCCGGCCAGTCCCCCGGCGTTCGTCCTGCGCTGATCCTCGCCAATCGAATGCCCCGGGCGCCGCGCGCCCGGGGCATTCGTCTGTTTCGACGGATGTCACCAATAGTCAGGACCGACGCAACATCTGCGCCCATCGATTGATCGAGACTGATCGGCACCCGGTAACCCGCCGGTAACTTACGTCCGACCCGCACACCCCCGCGGAGGTACCAGTGCCCAGACGACTCACCACCCTCCTCGCCTCGGCCGCGCTCGCGCTGCTCGTCGCGCTGGGAGTCGCCGCCCCCGCCAGCGCCGCCGTCACCCCGGCACAGAAGCTCTCCGTCCTCTCCAGTTGGACGCAGACCAGCGCCAGCAGCTACAACGCCTGGAACTCGGCCCGGCTGAACAAGGCCCCCTGGGCCGAGTACGCCTTCGACTGGTCCACCGACTACTGCTCGTCGAGCCCGGACAATCCGCTCGGGTTCCGCTTCGAGCTCTCCTGCTACCGGCACGACTTCGGCTACCGCAACTACAAGGCGATGGGCCAGTTCCCGGCCAACAAGTCACGCCTGGACAGCGCCTTCTACTCCGACCTCAAGCGGGTGTGCGCCACCTACGACACGATCGTCCGACCGGCCTGCCTCAGCCTGGCCTGGACCTACTACCAGGCGGTCAGCATCTTCGGCTCGCCCGCCGCGGTGGACCCGGCCGACATCGAACGCGCCGCGAAGATGAAGGCCGACGCCGAGCGCCGCGCCGGGCTGCGCGCCTGACCCGAACCGGGTCACCGGGTCCGCCCGGCGCACCGCAGCCCAGGGCCCGTGCCGTCGCGAAACCGCCGGCGCGGGCCCGCCGCGAGCAGAGCCACCCGGGGCGGCTCAGGCCCGCTCGCTCCGGCCGGCCGGGCGGCGGTCCGGCTCGGGTGCGGTGGCCTGGCGCGGCGCGGGGCGGGCCGCCGTCGCGCTGAACCGGGTCGAGTCGGCCGCCAAATCGGGATGCTCCACGTCGAGCGCCAACGCCGCCGCCTCCTCCAGGCTCAACTCGGCGCCCTCGCCGTACGCGTCGTCGAACGCCGCGTCGCCCAGCCGCTCGCGCAACGCCGCCTGCTGCTCGGCCCAGTAACCGGCGTAGACGCCGGACGCACAGCGCAGGTCGGCCCCCGTCGCCTGGGCCGCACCGAAGAGCCGCGCGGCGACGAGCAGCTCACCTCCGCCCGCGCAGCGCACCGCGATCGCGTTCAACGTGTCGCAGGCCCGGCCGTGGAAGCCGTGGCTCATCCGGGACCGGAGCGCGACCAGCAGGTGCTCGTGCGCCGCGATGAGGTCGCCACGGGCCAGCGCGACCATGCCGAGCAGCATGTCGACCGAACGCCGGCCGCGCTCCAGCGGGCGGGCCGCCTCCACCGGCCGGGCCGCCCCGAGCAGCTCCGCCGCCTCGTCGAGCGCACCGCGTCGCCAGAGCAACTCGGCCAGGCTGTAGACGGCGAGCAGCGCGTCGCCGAGCACATCCTGGCTGTGCGCCCAGTCGATGACCTCCCGGCAGACCCGCTCGGCCTCGGCGAGCTGTCCCATGTCGACCAGCGGCGCGGCCCGCCCGGCCAGCACCCGGGCCAGCAGCCCCGCGTCACCGGCCTGCCGAGCGGCCGCCTCGGCCCGCTGCGAGTAGCGCAGCTCCTCGGCGAACTCGCCGTCCGCCCCGGCGTGCAGCGAATGCATGTGGTACGCGGCGGCCAGCTCGGACTCCGGAATCCGCTCACCGGTCTCGGCGATCCGCCCGTAGAGCCGGAACAGCCAGAGCCGCCCCTCACGGGCCAGCCCGCGCTCCCGCCACCACTGGTCGAGGCCGCCCGCGAGCCGTAGCCCCGCCGCCGCGCTACCACCGGTCGCGCACCAGCGCAGCGCGGCCCGCAGCTCACCGGCGAGCGGATCGAGCGCGTACAGGGAGAGGGTGACCGGGCGGGCGTCCGGGCCCAGGTGCGCCTGCTCCAGGGCGTGCGCCGACCAGGCCACGTGCCGGTCCCGGGCAGCCTGCTCCTCGCCCGCCTCGGCGAGCCGTCGCGCCGCGTACGCCCGGATGGGGTCGAGCATCCGGTAGGTGCAGCCCGAGGCGTGCGGCTCGGCCAGCACCATCGACTTGTCCACCAGCACGGAGAGCGGGTCGAGCGGGTCGTCGCCGAGCAGCCACTCCACCGTCGCCAGGTCGACCGGGCCGGTGAAGACGGCGAGCCAGCGCAGCAGTCGCGCGGCGCGCGGCCCGAGCGTCCGGTACGACCACGTGACGGTGGCCTGCATGGTGAGGTGCCGTTCGGTCGCGGAGCGCTGCACCGCCCGCGTCGCCGGGGTCGGCGGCGACGTCCCCGCCGCGGCGGCCACCAGGTCCACGGTGTCCTGCTGGTTACCCATCCAGCCCCGGTCCACCGGTGGCGGCTCCGGATCCTCCCGGCCGGCGTCCAGGGTGCCGAGCATGTCGTCGAGGCGCTCGGCGAGCTGGCCGACCGACAGCACCCGCAGCCGGGCGGCGGCGAGTTCGATGGCGAGCGGCAGCCCGTCCAGCCGCTGCACCACCCGGCGCAGGTCGGCCGACTCGGTCTGGTCCGGCGGCCGGCCGCCGCGGGCCGCCGCCGTCCGGTCCAGCAGCAGGGCCACGGCGTCGCTCTCCGCGCCGTCCGGCCGGGGCTCGACCGAGAGCGGCGGAATCCGCCACACCACCTCGCCGGGAAGCCCGAACGACTCGCGGCTGGTGGCCAGCACCCGCACGCCACGGCCCCCGGCGAGCAGCCGGGAGATCACCTCGGCGGAGGCGGCGGGCTGGGCGTCGCAGGTGTCCAGCAGCACCAGCATCCGGCGCGCGGCAGCGTACTCCACCAGGGTGTCCACCACCGGACGGCCCGGTTCCGGGCGCAGCCCGAGCACCGCGGCGATCTCGAAGGCCACCAGCCCGGGATCGGTCACTGCGGCGACGTCGACGAACCAGACGCCGTCCGGGTACGTCTCGACCACGCCGGCGGCCAACTCGACCGCGAGCCGGGTCTTCCCCGCGCCGCCCGCGCCGAGCACGGTGACCAGGCGATGCTCCTGCACCAGCCGGCGAAGCTCGGCGCGCTCCGGCTCGCGGCCGACGAACGACGTGACCTGGGTCGGCAGGTTGTGTGCCACCGCGTCGGCGGTACGCGGTCGCGGGAACTGCCGCTCCAGGCCAGGGGCGACCAGCTGGAACAGGCGCTCCCGGTCGTCGAATCCGCGCAGCCGGTGCAGGCCCAGGTCGAGCAGGGAGGCGCCGGCGGGCAGCGGGTCGGCCCGGCGGGCGGTGGACGCCGAGCAGAGCACCTGGCCCCCGTGCGCGGCGGCGGCGATCCGGGCCGCACGGTGCACCTCGGGGCTGGCGTACTCGCCGTCGCGTGGTTCGGCGTAGCCGGTGTGCAGACCCATCCGCACCCTCGGCGCGGCCTCCGGGGTGGGCCAGTCGTGGCTGGTCAGGGCCCGCTGGGCGGTGAGGCAGGCGGTCAACGCGGCGGTCGCGTCCGCGAACGCGAGGAAGAACGAGTCGCCCTCGGTCAACAGCTCCGCGCCGCCGGTGCCGGCCAGTGTCCGGCGCAGCAGCCGGCGGTGCTCGCGCAGCACCGGCCGGTAGTCCGGGCCGAGCAGTTGCGCGAGCCGGGTCGAGCCCTCGATGTCGGTGAACACAAAGGTCACCCACCCGGTCGGGAGCTGGATCCGTTCCGCCATGCGTCGAACCTCCGCCCGTGACGTCGGGTTCATGCTGCCCGAAGCCGGGTGGTCACGCATCGTGAGAACGGACCGGCCGGGCTCGGACTCAAGGTGCCACTCGGCCCCGCCCAGGGCAAGGTCGGCCCTCCGCTCGGTGGTTGTCCGGCGCTCGGCCGGCAGGCCTCGGCCCACGATCGTGCCCCGCTGACGGGGCGGGCCAGCCCCGCCGGGGACCGGCTGACCGGTTCCGGCGGGACTGGCCCGGGGAGTGGCGCCGGCCTCAGCCGGTACGCAGGGCGATGTTCAAGGTGTTCCTCGCCCCCCGGATCGTGGTCACCGTCGACGCCGGCTGGAATCCGGGCGCGGCCGCGGTGACCTGGACCTGCTGGTTCTTCGCCAGCCGCAGCTGGTAGCGGCCGTGGGCGTCGGTCACGACGGTGTAGCTCACCGGCCCGCAGCCCTGCTGTCCGTGCCCGTCGGCCTGGTAGTCGCCGCAGACGGTCACGGTCGCACCCGCGACCGCGCCACCGGTGGCGGCGTCGGTCACCGTTCCGCTCAGCGTCGCCCAGTTCGGCGGCGCCTCGAAGTGACCGGTAACCGCCACGTTGCTCCCCGGGTACGGGGTGTCGCCGAGCACGACCAGCCGCGCGGTCAGCTCACCCGGCTGGGTGACCGCGTCGCCGTCGACCCGGACGGTCACCTGGACCGACCGGCCCGGAGCCACGTCGAACTCCGGCTTGTCCACCGACAGCCACGGCACGTCCGCCGTACCACCGCAGTAGTCGTACCCGGGCAACATCTCGGCAGTGACTGACGGGGTCCACAGGGTCACCGAACCACCGACCCGGTACGCGCCACAGGCCGTGGCGGCGTTGGTGCTCGGGTAGTTCACGTTGGGCAGCCGGCCCCAGCTGTCCGAAACCGGGTCGTACTCGATCGATTCGTTGGTCAGCACGGCGCCGTTCTGCATGCCGCTGAAGAGCTGCAGCTTGTCGTAGGCGCCACTGGCCCCCATGGCGAAGACGCCGTACGGCGCGTCCGCGCCCCGGGTCCAGGCGCCGGTGGCCGGGTCGAACAGGAAGGTCGACGCGACCACCGAGTCACCGTCGTACCCGCCCGCGCAGACGACCCGTTCGGCGATCCCGGCGCAGCCGGGGGCACCCACCCCGACGGGGTAGTCGGCGAGGCGGGTCCACGAGTCCCCACTCGGGTCGTACCGGTAGACCGTGGCGGCCTGCTCCGGACACGATCCGACGCAGCCGCCGACGACGTAGAGACGCCCGTCGAGTGCCGCGATCGCGGGGGAGCTGAGGCCCTGCGGCAGGTCCGCCGCCCGCCCCCAGGAGTCCTGGGCGGGATCGTAGACGTACACCGTCTTGAGCACCGTGCCCTGCATGCTCGTGCCACCGACGACGTACATCTTGTCGTCGAGGAAGATGCTCGCGGCGCTCGCGACCGCCTCCGGGGTGTCGGCGATCGGACTCCATTCGAGGGTCACCGGGTCGTAGACGTACCCCGCGCGGGTCATTCCCTCCAGGAAGCCGGTGGTGGTGCCACCCACGGAGTAGAGCTTGCCCGCGTGGTAGCCCGCGGTGTTGTACAGGATCCGGGTCGGGTAGTTGGCGATCCTGGTCCACGGCCCGACGTCCGGGATCGCCTCATCCTGGACGGTCGGCTCCGTCGGCTGGACCGGTTGGCCCGCCGGCGCCTTCGGCAGCGGCCCCGTCCGCGGCGGATCCGCCTTCACGCGCCGCAGCGGCGCACCGGTCTCCTCGGCGACCCGGTCAGCCGCCGGGCCGGTCGGGGTGACGACCTGCTCACCCAGCTTGACGTGCAGCGGACGGCTGCCGTCGTTGGTGAAGGTGAGGGTGCGGGTGGCCGACTTCCCGAGCCGGGTGGTGAGGTCGAGGGTCCCTTCGCTGACCTTCAGTCGTCCGCCGCGCAGCCGCCAGTCCTTCCTGGTGACACGATCCGGCGACACGGTGGTGGTTGCCTCCCCGGTGGCGTACCGGGGGTAGCTGACCGTGAACGTCGGCTTCGCCTGCGAGGTGAACAGCCAGTAGAAGCCGTCCGGCAGGTTCGGGTCGAGCGGCGTCGCGGCGCTGACCGCGAGTTCACTCCCGCTCGCCTTGTCGACCACCTTCGCGCCGACGACGGGGTCACCGGTGTTGTCGTCGCGCACCACACCGGTGACGAGGCCGCCGGGGATCGGGCCGCAGGAGCCGACGCTGACGTCGTCCACCTGCCACAGCGCGATACCGCTGCCGGCGTAGTGGAAACGCAGCCGGGTCCGCGCCTGACCGGCGGCCTGCGGCAGCGGAAGGCTCACCGGCCCGAGGACGTTCTCGGTGCCCTTCTGCCAGACGTTGGTCCAGGTCGAGCCGCCATCCACGCTCAGGTCGATGCCCACCCGCGCGGTCCCGCCCTCACCCAGGTAGAGCGACTTGAACGCGAGTTGCGGCGCGCTCTGGCCCGACAGGTCGATCACCGGCGATACGAGGTTGGTGTCCTCCTCGGCGAGGTCGTTGTGCCAGGAGTTGGCGCTGGCGAAGCCACCGGTGCCACCGGTGACGTTGTCCAGACCACCGGGGGTGTCGAACTGCCAGGCGTGCCCGCCGCCGAGGTTGTCCTCGACCGTCCAGCCCGCCCGCTCGCCCGGGTCCGTCCAGCCTTCGAAATCCGCCCGCAAGGGGTACGCGTAGCCAGCGGCCAGGCAGGACGCCTCGACGATCTGCGTCCGGACGTCGCGGACCACGTCTCCCTCGCCGAGCGGGACGTCCACCGCGCTGGTCTGGTAACCGGGATAGACCGGGGTCACGGTCAGGTGGTACGTCGAGTCGGCGGGCAGGCTCAGCTCGTACCGACCGGTCTCCGGGTCCGTGAACCACGGCCCGACCGGCAGACCGGGCGCGCTGATCCGCGCGTACAGCGGCCAGCCGTGTCCGGAGTCGTCGGTGACCGTACCGCTGACCTTGGCCTCGGCCGTCCGCTGGAGGCTGACGTCCCGAGTGGCGGTGGCGTTGGCGGTGACCGTCGCGGACGCGCTGCCGTCGCCGTACCCGTAGACGGAGGCCGTCACGTCGTACTCGCCGGCGGACAGGGTGGCGGTGTAGCTGCCGTCGGCGCCGGTGGTGACCGTACGGTGGATCGGGCCGCTGATCTTGACCTCGGCACCGCTGAGCGGCTCGCCGGTCTTCGCGTCGGTGACCTTGCCGGTCAACCGGCCGGTCTCACCGCGCGGGGCCTCCCCGATCGCGGCGTAGGCGTCCAGCTTGCCCTGACCCCAGACGTTGTTGTTGGCCGGCGTACCGCCGCAACTGGTGTCGCTGACGTCGACGGCGACCTGGTCGAGCACTGCCGTGGTGCCGGCGATGTCCCCGACGAGTCCGGGCGCGGCCGACCAGAGCAGAGCGATCGCGCCGGCCACGTGCGGGCTGGCCATCGACGTGCCGCTCAGTACGCCGTAGCCACCGCCCGGAACGCTGGAACGGACGTCCACCCCGGGGGCGGCGATGTTCGGCTTGGTGATGCCGCCCACGCCGGGGCCCCGGCTGGAGAAGTACCCGATCTTGCCGGTCACGTCGAAGGCGCCGGCGCTGTAGGTGGACGCGTAGTCCCCCGGGGTGCCCGAGGTGTCGCAGCCGTTCTCGCCCGCGTTGCCGTTGGAGAACATGGGGAAAATGCCGGCGGCCCGCCAGTCCTCGACGATGTCGGCGAACCACGGGTCACTGGCGGGACCGTTGTCGCTGCCCCACGAGTTGTTCACGATGTGTGGGCGCAGGTCCGGGCGCGGGTCCTGGCCGGCCAGGTTCGTCGGCGCGAGCATCCACTCCGCGGAGGCGAGCAGCGCGAAGTCGGAGCAGCCCCGCTCCTCGCAGCCCTTGGCGGCGATCCAGCGGGCGCCGGGCGCGACACCGATGTGGTTGCCGGGACCGCCGTCGCCGACCATCGTGCCCATCGTGTGCGTGCCGTGCTGGTTGTTGTCGCAGGGTGCGAGCGACGGTGAGCCGCACACCTGGGCCGGGTCGTACCAGTTGTAGTCGTGCGAGAAGCCGGCCTCGCCCATGTTGCCCCGGTACGACTTCACCAGGGCCGGGTGGTCGTACTGCACCCCGCTGTCGATGCTGCCCACGACGATGCCCTCGCCGCGCGTGCCGTCCGCCCACACCCGGTCGGCGCCGATCGCGTGGACGCCCCACTCCACGTCGTCGACGTCGGCGACCTGCTGCGCCTTCAGCGGCTCCGGCAGTTCGTACATGCGGTGCACCTGGATGGCGCTGACCTCGGTCTCCTTGGCCAGGCTCTCGGCCAGGTCGAGGGTGCCGCGGGCGACGTACACGGTGTTGGAGGCGTAGAAGGTGTGGTACTCCACGCCCTCCGCCTTCAGTCGGCGGACGACGTCCGCCTGGCTCTTCTCGGCCGTCTTCCGCAGCGCCTCGACGACCGCCGCGCCACGCTCGTCCCAGTCCTTGATGGCCGACGCCGCGGACAGGTCGGCGCGGGCGTCCAGGCGTACCCAGAACGGCTGCGCCGGAAGGGTCTTCATGCTCGCCCGCAACTCCGGCTGGATCTTCTCCGGGGCCGCGGCAGCGGGCTCGCCTGGCCCACCGGTCACGGACACCACGCCGGCCACCAGGCCCAGCGCCGCGACCAGGCTGAGAACCTGTGCCCACCGGGCCCGCCGGGCAGCCCGGCCGGCGCTCATCGGGCACCTCCAGGCCGGAGCCCGGCGATGACCCGGCTGCCGCACGAGGGCACCGGTTCGGGCGGCAACAACACCTGCCGCCCCGTCATGTTCATGGGTACTGCTCTGGATGACACGCTCCGCACTCTCCTCCGGCGAGTCGACTCACGACCACGCCCGCCGGCTGAGCCGATCGGCCATGGTCACGAGCGCATCCGGCACCGGCACAGGTTTCCTGGCGAGCGCGCCTGCCGACGATGCCACCACTGTCGATTCGACAGAAGGCAGTTGTGACGTCCGGTTCACGCCACCGGCGGGAACAGGATGGACATCAACCCGAGGTTGCCGCACGATGAACGGGTGCTGCGGATCTTGGGGGTCACGGCGGCCGAGCAGGCGCTCTACGAGTGGTTGCTCGAACGCCCGGCGGCTTCCCTTGAGACGCTCGACGGGTCGGCGACCGACCAGCCGTGGCGAGGGCAGGCGCGCCCGCTGCTCGCCCGGCTCGAGGAGTTGGGGCTCGCGCTACGACTGCCCGGGGCCCCGGCGCGGTTCCAGGCGGTGGCACCGGACGAGGTCTCCGATGTGCTGACCCTCGCCGGTGAACGCGCCCTGTCCCGCGCCCGGGCCCGGCGCGCCCGGCTGGCGGCGGTCTTCCGCGCCGGTCAGCACCCGCACGACGCGGGAGGTCTCGTCGAGATCCTGCACGGAAAACAGGCGATCAAGCAAGCGTTCATCGACGTCCAGCTCAGCGCCCGCCACGAGGTACGGGTCTTCGACGCGCCGCCCTACGTGGACGTCCCGCCCCTGAACGAGCCGGTGGAGCTGGAACTGCTCCGTCAGGGCATCCGCTACCGGGTGATCTACGACCGGCGGGGGCTCGACGATCCCGGTCGGCTCGCCGACTTCGCAGAAGGGCTCTCGGTCGGCGAGGAGATCCGTGTCTCCACCGTGCCGATCAAGCTGGTGCTCAGTGACCACCCACTGGCGCTGCTCCCGGTCCACCCCGGAAACGTCGAGTCCGCCATGCTCGTCCGCGACCCGACCCTGATCGAGATGCTCGGCGCGCTGTTCGAGATCACCTGGGAGCGGGGCGTCCCGCTGCGGGTACGCGACGGCCACCCGCAGCTCGTGGAGGTCGGCGACGCGCCGTCGGCGGTCGAGGGCGAACTGCTACCCCTGCTCGCAGCCGGGCTGACCGACGCGGCGATCGCCGCCCAGCAGGGCTGCACCGAACGCACGGTGCGTCGCCGGATCAGCGCGATGCTGCGACGGTTGGGGGCGGCCAGCCGGTTCCAGGCCGGCTACCAGGCCATCCGCCGCGGCTGGATCACCACGTCCGGAGGCGTGGTCTGACCGTGCCGACGCATCCGGAGGGCGACCTCGACGCGGCCGGCCTGACCGCGGTCGAGTCCGCGGCGTACGAACTGGTCGTCGCGCAGCCGGGTGCCACGGCGGTCGACCTCGACCGGTCCTGGATCCGTTCCGAGCCGCTGCGTGACGCGCTCGGCAGGCTCGCCGCCGCCGGGCTGGTCGTGGCGGGCGACGACGAACCGACCACCTACACGGCCGTCGACCCCGAGGTCGCCCTCGACGCACCGATCCGGGCGTACGAGCGGCGGTTGCGGGCCGCCCGTGAGCATCTCCACCGCCTGGCCGCGGTCCACCGCGCGGACTCCAGCCTGACCGACTCGACCGCCGTGCTTCAGGTGGTCAGCGGGCGGGAGGCGGTGCTGGAACGGCTCCACCGCCTCCGGCGTACGGCCGAAACGGAGATCCTCTGCCTGGACAAGCCCCCGTACCTCGACGGGGCCGGCGCGACGAGCGGTGGGGTCGAGCTGCTCCGGCGGGGCGTACGCTCCCGCACCATCTACGAGCGTTCCTCTCTCGAGCAGCCGGGCGCCCTGCACGGGCTCGAACAGCTCGTCGCCGCCGGCCAGCAGGCCCGGGTACTGCCGACCCTGCCGCTCAAGCTCTACCTCGCCGACGGTCGGTACGGCCTGCTCATCCGCCGGTCCGACGACGAGGGTGGGAGCGCCGTGCTGCTCCGGCCCTGCGCGCTCCTCGACGCCCTGGGGCACCTCTTCGAAGGGCTGTGGCGGTCCGCCCTGCCACTGCAACCCTCTCCGGCCGCGCCACCGAACCACCGCCCTCCGGTCGAGCACCGACGGCTCATCGCGCTCCTGCTCTCCGGGCTCACCGACGAGGCGATCGCGCGTCAGCTCGGCGTCGGCTACCGCACCGCGCAGCGACACATCGCGACGCTGATGGCCTCACTCGGCGCGCGTACCCGGTTTCAGGCCGGTGTGCAGGCCGCCCGCCGGGAAGAACGGGAAGAACACGAACCGTAGGAGCCGCTGTCGCCCGGCTCAGCAGCCGCAGGCGCCGCCGCAGCAGCCGCCCCCGGCGGGAGCCGGGGCGCCACCGGACGCGCCACCGCTGCGGCCGGTGACCGCGACGGTGGAGAGCAGCTTCACAGTGTCCAGATGGCCGTCGGGGCACGCGGCCGGCTCGCCGGCCTGGACCATCGGGCGATTGACCTCGAAGGTTGCGCCGCAGGCGCGGCAGCGGAAGTCGTACCGGGGCATGCATTCAGGGTACGTGGGTCCTGACGTGTCGCGAGGGATGGGTGATACTCGACGGGTGGTGGACGGCGAGGACAGATCGACCCTTCGGCCCCTGCGACCGGCCGCGCCGCCCGACGGGGCGATCGCCGAGTCCGGCGCGGCACCGGATCCGGTGCCCCGGCAGATGCCACGCCCCCGACGCCCCTGGCTGAGGTCGCACGCTCCGGACGAGCCCGCGCCGACGGACAGTGCCGACTCATCCCGGCCGAAGGACGACCCGACGCCGGCCGCAAGCACCGGTACTGCCGAGCCGACCGCGCCGGACGGTGCGCCGACCGCGGTAACCGCTTATGGCGGACCGAAGGCCGACCCGGGCAGCGCCCCGACCGACGCCGACGGAACGACACCGGGCTCGCCGATCGAGGCGGGCCCGGACACCGGCCCGAAGACCGACGAGCCGCAGGCCGACGGCACGAAGAACGACGGCCCGAAGACCGACGCCACCACGAAGCCGGACGCTACGCCGAAGGCCGGCTCCGAGGCGGAGTCCGACGGCGGCACGGCGGTGGCCGCCGACGAGACGGGCAGCGACCCGAAGCCGGAAGACCCGACCGGGGCAGCCGCCAACACCACCACCACCAAGGAGGGTGACCCGCCCGCCGCGCGGTCCAGCCGGCACCGGGTGCCGTTCGCGCACGCCGTACGCCTGCGTCCCCGTCGGGCCGCGGCCGCCGCCGCCCGGGCGACCCGGGCCTGGTCGCGACGGCCGAGTGGCCGGCTCACACTGCCGGGACTGTTCCTCCTCGTGCTGGTGGCGGCGACGGCGGCCGCCGGGGCGCTGGTCGTCCCGTCGGCGGTACACGCGCCGCGCCCGGTCGCGGTCGACGCCACCGCCGACACCACCGCGCCGGTACCCGGGACCTCACCGAGCGGGCTGCCCGGGGGCCTGCCGGGCGGGCTGCCCACCACCGCGGCCCCGGGGGTGCAGCCGACCGCGCCGGTGGTCGGGGGCCGTCCCGCGGACGCCCTGGCCAACTGGGCCAAGACGATCGGACCCAAGGTCGGGATCTCGCAGACCGCCATGGAGGCGTACGGCTACGCGGAACTGGTGCTCGCCCAGACGAACCGGAGCTGCGCGCTGAACTGGACCACGCTGGCCGCCATCGGGTTCGTCGAGTCCTCGCACGGGCAGGCCAACGGCGCGAGCCTCGATGAGAACGGACGAGCCACACCGGAGATCATCGGCCTGCCGTTGGACGGGCAGGGCGGCCGGATGCGCATCGTCGACACCGACCGGGGGGAGCTCGACAAGGACACCGCCTACGACCACGCGATCGGGCCGATGCAGTTCATCCCGACCACCTGGAAGGAGGTCGGCGTGGACGCGGACAACGACGGCAAGAAGGACCCGCACGACATCGACGACGCCGCCCTGGCGGCCGCCAACTACCTCTGCCGCAACGGCCGCAATCTGAGCATCCCCACCGACTGGTGGAACGCGATCCTGTCGTACAACGACGTCCGCCCCTACGTGCAGAAGGTGTTCGACACCGCAAACCAGTACGGACAGGCCAGCCGTACGTGAAGTGATCGTCTGCATACATTTGGAGAACTGGACACTTCCCCCAGGCTGCCATTAGCGGCAAGCTAGACGGGTGATGGTGCGCGAGTGGGACGCCCGGACCGCGTCGTCTGCCGAGATCGCGTCGCTGCTGGACACGCTGAACGCGGTCCTCGCGGCCGACATGCCGCAGGATCCGCCGTGGCAGAACGGTTCGCTGCGGGAGTACCTCACCGAGGTGATGCCGGGTCAGCGGCGGATCTCCTGGGTCGCGCAGCCGGAGTCGGCGGCTGGTGGCTCGTCCGACGCGGTCCTGGGTCAGGTGCACGTGCTGCTGCTCGGCGACATCGGCGTGCTGGAGGTGCTGGTGCATCCAGCCGTACGGCGCACCGGCCTCGGCCGTGAGCTGGTCCGGGTCGCGGCCCATCGGGTCTACCAGGAGGGCTTCTCCTCGATCGGTGCCGAAGTGGTCGGCGATACGCCCGCCGTCGATTTCTACGAGTCACTCGGCTTCACTCGGGAGTACGTCGAAACCCGCAGCGTGCTCGACCTCTCGACCGTTGACTGGGCGGACCTGGCCGAGATGGCCGGCGGCGTGGGTGCCGGATACCACCTGGAGTTCCACCCGGACGGGCCGCCGGACGAGCTGATCGAGGCGTACGCGCGGGCGAAGGCCGAGGTGCGGGACATCGATGACGGCGAACTGCGCCCCAGCTCCTACGACGCCCAGCGGCTGCGGGACAGCCTGGACTGCCTGCACCGACGTGGCATGCGGCCGTACATCGTGCTGGCCCTGCACGAGCAGACCGGCGAGGTGGCCGGCCTGACCGAGGTGGTGGTGCCGGCCCAGCACCCGACCCGCGCCGACCAGTACGACACGATCGTGGCGCAGGACCACCGCGGCTACGGGATCGACCGGGCGATCAAGGCACGAATGCTGCTGGAGTTGCGCTCGGCCGCACCCGAGCTGACCGAGGTGCAGACCTGGAACGCCCAGGCCAACGAGGCGATGCTGAAGGTCAACGCCGAGCTGGGCTACCGGCCCGACCGCGACTGGTGCGAATACAGCGTCGACGTGGCCGAGTTGGTGCACCGCCTCGACGCGTCGCGCTGAGACAACCGAGGCGAGACGTCACCCGTACCGGATCTGCCGTGGCGGCGGCGGCACGTTGCGATACTTCGCCACTCGCACCTCCCACTGGCTGCGGCGTCGCATCGCGTCCCGGACGTCCCGGTCGCGGTAGAACGTCTCGGGCGGCCGCGCCAGGCCGTAGATGTTCGCCCACCACTCCCCCGGCTCGTGGACAACGTCGGGCCCTGTGGACAACGCTCGCCCTCGTCGGCCTCCGGCGCAGTTCCCTTCGGCGCTCGCCCACACGGCAGTAGTCAACGGCAGGTTAACGCTTAGTAGCGAACGGCCATCGACACTCAGACATCACCCAAAGTGACGCTTGCGTGATCGCTAAACCGACGATCAGCCCGCCCCGCCCGCGACTCAACCACCCTGAGCAGGAACTTTCCACGTAGAGGTCGGCGACCCCCAGGAACCCTCTCCACACCCTTTGCTCTGCACCCTCCTACGCACCGGTTGCTGTGCGTGAGTGGCGCGTATACGGGCGCAGCGCAAAGGCGCTGCGCGGATATGGAGCGGGAGGCCGAGTCGCTACTCTCCGTGACGGATTCCATCTCGGCTGGACCGTCCCGGCATCCCACTCCGGGGGCAGCCTTGACCTGTTGTGCGGCCGCGCGATCGCTGGAACCCGCCCGGCTGAACCGCGCCGGGAGCGCCGTGTCAGTAGCGCTCGCGGAGCATCCGGGCGGCCTCGACCGCCCAGTAGGTGAGGATCATCTGGGCGCCGGCCCGACGGATCGAGGTGAGCGTCTCCAGGATCGCCCGCTCCCGGTCGATCCAGCCGTTCGCCGCGGCCGCCTCGACCATCGCGTACTCGCCGGAGACCTGGTACGCGGCGACCGGCACGTCGACCGCGTCGCGTACCGCCGAAAGCACGTCCAGGTACGGCAGCGCCGGCTTCACCATCACCATGTCGGCGCCCTCGGCGACGTCGAGCGCCACCTCGCGCAGCGACTCCCGAAGGTTGGCCGGATCCTGCTGGTAGGTGCGGCGGTCCCCCTCCAGCGCCGACTCCACCGCCTCCCGGAACGGGCCGAAGAACGCCGAGGCGTACTTCGCGGCGTACGCCAGCACCGTCACGTCCTGGTGACCGGCGGCGTCGAGCGCCCGCCGGATCACCCCGACCTGGCCGTCCATCATCCCGGACGGCCCGACCACGTGGACCCCGGCTTCGGCCTGCGCGATCGCCATCTCGGCGTACGCGGCCAGGGTGGCGTCGTTGTCCACGTCACCGTCGGGGGAGAGTAGGCCGCAGTGCCCGTGCGAGGTGAACTCGTCCAGGCAGAGGTCGCTCATCACCACGGTGGCGTCACCGACCTCGGCGATCACGTCCCGGATCGCCACGTTCAGGATGCCGTCCGGGTCGGCGCCGCCGGAGCCCGACGGATCGCGCTGCTCCGGAATACCGAAGAGCATGAGCCCGCCAACGCCGGCCTGGACCGCCTCCACGGCGGCCTTCCGGAGCGAGTCCCGGGAGTGCTGGAGCACTCCCGGGAGCGAGGTGATCGCCCGGGGACCGGTCAGCCCCTCCTTGACGAACATCGGCAGGATCAGCTCGGCCGGGTCCACACGCGTCTCGGACACCAGCCGCCGCATCGCGACGGTGCGGCGCAACCGGCGGGGCCGGACCTCGGGGTACGACATGGGTTACTCCTGACGACTACCGGAACCTCAGTGCGGTCGGACCCTGCACCTTCGAGCCGCGGCGCTGCTTGGCCGGCATCGCGGCAAGCTTCTCCCGCAGCTCGACGGCGTAGGCGGCGAGCGCCTCGACCAGGTCGGGAACCGAGGCGTGCTGCGGCTGGACATCGACCCGCAGGCCGAACTCCGTGGCCGTCTCCGCCGTCTTCGGCCCGATCACGGCTACAACGGTACGCGCGTGCGGCTTTCCGGCGATGCCGACCAGGTTCCGGACGGTCGAGGACGAGGTGAAGAGCACCGCGTCGAAACCGCCCGACTTGATCGCGTCGCGGATGTCGGCCGGCGGCGGCGCCGCCCGGACCGTCCGGTACGCGGTCACGTCGTCGACCTCCCAGCCGCGCTCGGTGAGCCCGGCGGCGAGCGTCTCGGTTGCGATGTCGGCACGTGGCAGCAGCACCCGGCCGACCGGGTCGAGTACCTCGTCGTGCGGCGAGAACTCGGCCAGCAGACCCTCGGACGACTGCTCCCCGGACGGGAGCAGCTCCGGCTGGATGCCGAACGCGCGCACCGCCTCCGCGGTCGCCTCGCCGATGCAAGCGATCTTCACGCCACCGAAGTGCCGGGCGTCGAGGCCGTGCTCGGCGAACTTCTCCCAGACCGCGCGGACCGCGTTCACCGAGGTGAACACCACCCAGGCGTACCGGCCGTCGACCAGGCCCTTGACCGCCCGCTCCATCTGGGCCGGGGTACGCGGGGGCTCGACCGCGATGGTCGGCACCTCGCACGGGATCGCCCCGTACGCTCGCAGCCGGGCGCTCATCACGCCGGCCTGCTCCTTCGTACGCGGCACGAGCACCTTCCAGCCGTACAGCGGCCGGTTCTCCCACCAGCTGAGCTTGTCCCGCTCACCGACGCCCTCGCCGAGGGTGAGCACCACCCGGCCGGTGAAGCCGAGCGCGGCCGCGACGAAGCTGTCCACCGTCGAGGTGGTCGTGTACTGCGTCTCCCCGGTGCCGTCGCCGGTCACGCCGACCGCCGTGGTGCCGTCCACCCCTGCCGAGAGCAGGCCGTCCCGGACCGCGGCCAGGTCACCCGCGTCCACGGCGAGCGCGACCGAACCACGGGTGACCGCTGCGGCCAGCGCCTCGAAGTCCAGCG
Organism: Micromonospora sp. NPDC023737; assembly: GCF_040639715.1. Lineage (NCBI taxonomy): Bacteria > Bacillati > Actinomycetota > Actinomycetes > Micromonosporales > Micromonosporaceae > Micromonospora > Micromonospora sp. NPDC023737. Next base: position 23,662 of record NZ_JBFAAL010000002.1, on the reverse strand, counting down.
CGCTGACGTCCTCGATGTCGGCCGCGGTGCGTACGCCCGGCAGCGGCACACCCGCGTACGCGGCGACGCCCTCCGCCTGGCCCACACCCGGCACCACCTCGAAGTGGGCGGCGGTACGGGCCACGGCCTGCACCTCCTTGACCACCGAGTCGTGGCCGAACGGGTCGCCGGCGACCAGGTGGACCGCGTTCTGCCCGGCACGGGCCGCGGAGATCAACACCTTGGCCACGTCTCCCGGCGCGCCTTCCGCCGGGGTGAACTCCGCGTCCGCACGCGCGTCGGCGCGTACGGCGGCGAGCAGCGACTCGGGTACTCCCCGGTCGTATACCACCTGGTCGGCGTCGACCAGGGCGTCGTGCGCCCGGCGGGTCAGCAGGCCCGGGTCGCCGGGACCGGCCCCGACGAACGCGATGCGGCCTACGGGCTTACGGGTGCGGGTCATTCTGTGCTCCCAATTTGCTGGGTCCCCGGGCCGGTGTGTCCTTCGTGGCCGAGGATCGTGTCGGCGCCGAGGTCGAGGAGTTCGGCGGCGAGTGCCTTGCCGATCTCCGCCGCATCGGCGGGCGTTCCGGTGCGGGACAGCCGGATCTCACGGGTGCCGTCCGGGCTGATCACCGCCCCGCGCAGATAGATCTCCTCACCGGCGTCGCCCTCGGCGAGTTCGGCGTAGGCGGCGACGGGTGCGCTGCACCCGGCCTCGAGGGTCGCCAGCAACGCCCGTTCCGCGGTGACCGCGGCGCGGGACGGTGCATGGTCGAGTACGGCGAGCAGTTCGATCAGGTCCGGGTCGTCGGCCCGGCACTCCACCGCCAACGCACCCTGGGCGGGCGCGGGCAGCATCAGCATCGGGTCGAGCGTCTCGGTGATCTCCCCGGCCCGCCCGAGTCGGCTGAGACCGGCCCGGGCCAGGACCACCGCGTCGAGGTCGGCGTCGGGGCCGAGCACCCGGCCCAGCCGGGTGTCGACGTTGCCCCGCATCGGGGTGACCTCCAGCTGCATCCCCAACGCGTGCAGCTGGGCCATACGACGCAGCGAGCCGGTGCCGACCGTGGCCCCGGGTGGCAGCTCGGCGAGCGTACGGCCGTTCCGGGCGACCAGCGCGTCGCGCGGGTCCTCCCGGAGCGGCACCGCCGCGATGTGCAGCCCGGGGGCGGTCGCGGTGGGCAGGTCCTTGTAGGAGTGCACCGCGAGGTCGATGGTGCGCGCGGCGAGCGCGTCCCGCAGCGCGGAGACGAAGACGCCGACGCCGAGCCGGCGCACCGGCGCCTTCGAGCGGTCGCCGGCGGTGACCACCTCGACCAGCTCGACCGGGCGACCGGTGGCCGCGGTGAGTGCCTCGGCGACGTGGCCGGACTGGGCCATGGCCAGGGCGCTGCCCCGGGTGCCGAGGCGAAGCGGGGTGATCATCGTTCACCTCCGGTGGACGGGGCGGGGTCGGTCTCCATGACGTCGGGGACGGTGTCGACCGGGGAGGTCTGCGGCACCTCGAGGTCGAACAGCTCGCGGAGCAGGGCCGCGTACTGGTCGCCCCCGGGCTCCGAGGCCAACTGCCGGACGCGGACGGTCGGTTGGTGCAGCAGCCGCTGCACCACCCGGTGCACCGTCCGGGCCACCTCGGCGCGCTGGTCGTCGGTGAAGTCCGGCCGCCGCTGGGCCAGCCGGCGCAGCTCCGCGCTGACCACGTCGTCGGCGCGCCCACGCAGGGCGGCGACGGTGGGTGCGACGTCCGCGCCGCGCAGCCAGTTGAGGAAGCTGTCGACCTCGGTGGTGACGATCTGCTCCACGGCCAGCGCGTCATTGGCGGCGGGACCCTCGGCGAGCAGGGCGGCCATCCGCTCGATGTCGATCACCTCGACCCCGGGCAGCTCGGCCACCCCGACCTCGACGTCACGCGGTACGGCGAGGTCGAGCAGGACCAGCGGCCCCCGCGCGGGGTCCCGGTCGGCCAGCGCCCGAGCCACCACCGGCCGGGTGAGGACCGGTTCGATGGCCGCCGTGGCGGCCACTACGATGTCCACTGTGGAAAGTGCGGCGGTCAGCTCGGCCATCGGGACGGCCGTCGCTCCGTACGACTCGGCTAGCCGGACGGCACGGTCGGCCCCCCGGTTCGTGACGGTGAGCGGCCCCGCACCGAGCCGGGCGAGCGTCGCCATGCCCAGCGAGCCCATCGCACCGGCCCCGACCACCGTGGCGGGGCGGCCGGCGAGGTCACCGTCGAAGTGAGCGGCGGCCAGCTCCAGCGCGGCGGTGACCACGCTCTGCCCGGCGCGATCGATGCCGGTCTCGGCGTGCGCGCGCTTGCCCACCCGCAGCGCCTGCTGCATCAGCTCGTGCAGCAGACGGCCGGCCGAGTCGGCGTCGGTGGCCCAGTGGTACGCGTCCCGGAGCTGACCGAGGATCTGCGCCTCGCCGACCACCATCGAGTCCAGCCCGGTGGCGACCCGGAAGACGTGGTTCACCGCCGCGGCGTCGTAGTGGACGTAGAGGTGGTTGGCGAGCGCCGTCGGCGAGCAGTCGGCCTGCTCGGCGAGGACGGCGCAGATGTCACCGAGACCGCCGTGGAAACCGGACACGGCGGCGTACACCTCCACCCGGTTACAGGTGGAGACCAGCACCGCCTCACTCACGTACGGCTGGGCGACCAGCCGGTCCAGGATGCGGACGAACTCGGCGGGCGGGGCCGCCAGCCGTTCCAGCGTGGCGACCGGGGCGGTGCGGTAGGACGCGCCTACGACGAGGAGTTTCACGTACCTATCGCCTCCTGGGAGTCGCCGCCCGCGAGCCCACCCGGCAGTGCGGTGAGGGCGGACCCGCCGGCGGCGGGCAGCGCGGTCAGCGACGCCTTGCGGTGCTCGTGGAACGACAGAATCTGCAGCTCGATGGCGAGGTCGACCTTGCGTACGTCCACGCCCTCCGGGACCGAGAGTACGCACGGCGCGAAGTTGAGGATGCTCGTCACGCCGACCGCGACCAGTTGATCGGCCACCGGTTGAGCGGCGGCGGCCGGCGTAGCTATCACGCCTATCGCTATCGACTCCTCGGCGGCGACCCGGGACAACTCGTCGACATGCTGCACGACCAGGCCATTTATCTCCTCGCCCACCCGGGCCGGGTCCGCGTCGAAGAGCGCGGCGATCCGGAAGCCCCGGCTGGCGAACCCGTCGTAGCCGGCCAGGGCGTGACCGAGATTACCCACGCCGACCAGGGCGACCGCCCGGCGTTGGGTGAGCCCGAGCACGGACTCGATCTGCCCGATCAGCAGCGCCACGTCGTAGCCGACGCCGCGGGTGCCGTACGAGCCGAGGTGGGAGAGGTCCTTGCGGAGCTTGGCGGAGTTGACCCCGGCGGCGGCGGCCAGCCCCTCGCTGGAGACCGTCTCGTCGCCGCTGTCGGCGAGGTTGTGCAGGGCGCGGAGATACTCCGGGAGCCGCGCGACGGTCGCCTCGGGCAGGTCCGGGAGCGCCGGTACGGCACCGGCGCTACCGGGCGCGCCAGGGTGACGGTGCTGACTCATGAGACTCCGTGCGGTGCGATCCTCGGCCAACTCCGGCGGTCGGCCGCTTCGGGACTCCCGCTGGCGACCGAGGGTGCCGGCTGTGCTAGCAGGGCGCGTCGAAATTACAGAGTAGGCGCTTGTGAAGAGGTGCACAAATCGCGATCTTGTCAGCTCGCGATGCGGCTCCACCTGGCCCTCCATTCCGCAAGATCGATCCGGCGCAGCTGCCGGAACCGCCCGGCGATTATTGCTCAATCCCGACTTCTCTGACCAATCCCGCGCCGTTGCTGCCGCCTATTCGCCCTTTGAATCTGCTCGATCCGGCACTTTTCAGCCGAAACAACGGCGACCACTGATCGAAAAGCCGAAGGTAGGGGAAGCCCTACGGTGCAGAGGGCGGGCTACGGGATGGGCCGGCCACGACGCTCTGCCTAGCCTTTTGACATGACCACCGTCACCGTCGCCGCCAACCAGTCGAAACTGGCGCCGACCGTCACCCGTCAGCTCCTGCTCGACTCCGGCTACGTGCTGCTCGGCCTTCCGCTGGCGCTGGCCAGCTTCGTCGTACTCCTGGCCGGCACGGCGCTCGGCATCGGCCTGATGGTGACGGTGATCGGCCTGCCCGTCCTCGCGGGCACCCTGTACGCCGCCCGGGGCCTGGCCGACATCGAACGGCTACGGCTGCCCTCCGTACTGCACCAGCCCCGGGTACGTCCCCACTACCGGGCGGCGGAACCGGGCGCGAGCGCCTGGCGGCGGATCTTCGTACCGATCGCCGACGCCCAGTCCTGGCTCGATCTGGCGCACGGCATCTTCAAGCTGATCGTCACGCTGACCACCTTCGTGGTGACCGTGGTGTGGTGGGCGGGAGCCGTCGGCGGCACGCTCTACTGGGCGTACGACTGGGCGCTGCCGCGCAGCCCCGACGAAACCGACCTGGCCGAACTGCTCGGCCTGGGAAGCTCCACGCTCAGCCGCGTCGGCCTCTACACCGCCGTCGGCGTCTTCTTCCTGATCACCCTGCCGATCGTGGTCCGCGGCTGCGCCCTGCTGCAGGCCAGCTTCTCCCGGGCGATGCTCACCGGGGTGGCGGAGATGCGCGACCGGATCATCGTGCTCGAGGAGCAGAAGCGGGCCGCGGCCTCCGCCGAGGCGACCGCCCTGCGCCGGCTGGAACGGGACATCCACGACGGCCCCCAACAGCGGCTGGTCCGGTTGGCGATGGATCTCAGCCGGGCCCGGCAGCAGCTCGCCTCCGACCCGGAGGCGGCCGGGCGAACCCTGGACGAGGCCGTCGCGCAGACCCGGGACACGCTGGCCGAGCTGCGGGCTCTCTCCCGGGGCATCGCGCCGCCGATCCTGGTCGACCGCGGCCTGCCCAGCGCCCTGGCCGCGCTCGCCGGGCGCGGGCTGATCCCGATCGAGCTGCGGGTCGATCCGGAACTCGGTACCCCGACCGGCCGGCTCGACCCGGCCCTGGAGAACACGGCGTACTTCGTGGTGGCCGAGTCGCTCACCAACGTCGCCAAGCACAGCCGGGCGACGGAGTGCCAGGTGAGCGTGCAACGGTCGGGCCCGCGGCTCGCGGTGAGCGTGGGCGACGACGGCCAGGGCGGAGCGCACGTGGCGAAGGGCCACGGGCTGGCCGGCATCGCCGACCGGGTCCGGGCCGCGGGCGGCGAACTGGTGGTGGTCAGCCCGCCCGGCGGACCCACCGAGGTCCGCGCCGACCTGCCGCTGTGAGGCCGACGTGATAGACAACAGCACCATGCGCGTGGTGATCGCCGACGATGCCGTCCTGCTCCGGGAGGGGCTGGTGCGGCTGCTGACCGAGACCGGGCACGAGGTGGTGGCCGTCGTGGGTGACGGAGACGCCCTGGTCGAGGCGGTGGTGCGGCACCGGCCGGACGTGTCGATCGTCGACGTGCGGATGCCGCCAACGCACACCGACGAGGGGCTGCGGGCGGCGGTGCAGGCCCGCCAGTTGGTGCCGCGCAGTCCGGTCCTGGTCCTCTCCCAGTACGTGGAGGTGTCGTACGCCGACGACCTGCTGGCCACCACCGGCGGCGCCGGCGGCGGCGGGATCGGCTACCTGCTGAAGGACCGGGTGGCCGCGATCGACGAGTTCCTGGACGGTCTGCGGCGGGTGGCGGCCGGCGGCACGGTGCTCGACCCGGAGGTCGTCGGCCAGCTGTTCGCCCGGCGTCGCCGTGACGACCCGCTGCGCGAGCTGACCCCGCGCGAGCGGGAGGTGCTCGGCCTGATGGCCGAGGGACGCTCCAACACCGCGATCGCACGAACCCTCGTGGTGAGCGACGGAGCGGTGGAGAAGCACGTACGCAACATCTTCACCAAGCTCAACCTGCCACCCGACACCGAGCAGCACCGCCGCGTCCTGGCCGTCCTGGCCTACCTGCGCAACTAGCCGCGGGCAGCGCGCGTCAGGGCAGGGTCCGGGCCAGTTCCGCGGCCTCGGTCAGGGTGTCGGCGACCGGGTGGCCGGAGGCGCGCAGCCGGGCCGGGTCGGTGAAGCCGCCCGTGTAGAGCACCACGCCGGCGCCCACCGCGACGGCGGCGTCCGCGTCGTCGATCGAGTCGCCGACCAGCACCACCGAACTCCCCTCCAGGCCCAGCTCGGCGAGGTGCTTCTGGAGCGACTCGGCCTTGCGGTCGCCGCCGAGCCCGCCGCGGAACCCGTCCACCCGCAGGAAGTTCCCGGTCAGCCCGAAGCCGTGTACCGTCGGCACCAGCTCGTCGTGGAACCACATGGAGAGCAGCGACTGGCTGCCGGGCCACGTCCGCATCGCGGTCCGCGCGTCGGCGGCCAGCTCGCAGGTGGTCAGTCCGTTGCGGTACGCCTCGTGGAAGATCCGGTCCAGCCGGCCGAACGCCTCGTCGTCGACCGCCTGGCCGAGCACGTCGGCGTAGTACTCGGCGACCGGTCGGCGGAACCGAACCCGGTGCTCGTCCGCCGTCACGCTCGGGCCCCCGACGCTGGCGAACGCGGCGTTGGTGGCGGCGACCACCAGGCTGAGGTCGTTGAGCAGGGTGCCGTTCCAGTCCCAGACCAGATGGGGACGTGCAGGGGTCATGTCGCGGAAGGCTACCCGGCCCCGCTCACAGCTGGGGAGTGGTGAGATCCCGCAGCAGCCGATCCTCCTCCACCCGCCAGTAGCCGTGCTCCTTGCCGTCGAGCAGCACCACCGGCAGCCGGTCGCCGTAGTCGCGTTCCAGCTCCAGGTCCTCGGTGACGTCCCACTCGACCCACCGGTCGCCGGTGACCGCGACCACCCGTCCCAACGCGGCGCGCGCCTCCTCGCAGAGGTGGCAGTCGGGTCGGGTGATCAGGGTGAGCCTGGCGTCAGTGGCCATCGGGCACCTCCGTACGCGGGTCGGCCGGAACCGACGGGTCGTCGACCGGCACCGCCGGGGACGGCACCGAGGCGGCCGTGGCGGTCGCCGACCGAAGCTGGGTCTTACGGACCTTACCGATCACCGAGTGCGGCAGGGCGTCGACGAACTCGATGCCGGTCGGGCACTTGAACCGGGCCAGGTTCCGTGCGCAGTGGCCGAGCAACTCCTCCGCCGCCACCGGTGCTCCGGGCGTCCGGACCACGTACGCCCGGACAGTCTCGCCGGTCCGCGGGTGCGGCACACCCAGTACCGCCGACTCGGCCACCCCCGGGTGCCCGTCGAGCACCGACTCCACCTCGCGCGGGTAGACGTTGAAGCCGTTGACCAGGATCAGCTCGCCGAGCCGATCGACCAGGAAGAGGTCGCCGTCCTCGTCCGCGTACGCGACGTCGCCGGTGGACCACCAGCCGGCGGCATCCGGGCCATCCCGTCCGTCCGGCCAGTAACCGGCGAAGACGTTCGCGCCCCGCACGACGATCTGGCCGGGGTCGGTGCCCGGCGCGGCGTCCGAGAGGTCCGGCCCGTCGGGGTCGTCGTCGGGCGCGGGCACCCCGTCGTACCAGAGTTCGGTGCCGTCGGCGCCCACCAGGCGCAGCTCGACACCGGGCAGCGGCCGACCGATCGAGCCGGACTTGGGGCCGCGACCGACCAGGGTGGAGGTGAGCACCGGGGCGGTCTCGGTGAGGCCGTACCCGATGTGCACGGGACATCCGGCGGCGGAGGTGAAGCGGGCCGCCACGGCCGGCTCCAGCGGCGCCGCGCCGCAGACCACCAGCCGGACCGACGCCATCGCCGCGGCCAGCGCGTCGGCGTCCGCCGTGGACCAGGCGAGCACCATCGACGGTACGCCGACCAGCACGGTGACCCGGTGCCGGGCGATCTCGGCGAGCGCCATGTCGGGGCCGAGGTCGTCCACCAGCACACCTGTCGCGCCGTGGTGGATCACCGCGCCGAGCCCCGAGTTGAGCCCGTACGCGTGGAACAGCGGCAGCGCCAGCAGCACTACGTCCTCCGGCCCGACCACCGGTGGCTCGATGCGGCTCACCTGCTCCAGGTTGGCCAGCAGCGCGCCGTGCGACAGCATCGCCCCCTTGGGCCGGCCTGCCGTGCCCGAGGTGTAGAGCAGCACCGCGAGATCGCCACCGCCGCGCACCGGGAGGTCGACGGCATGGTCGCCGCTGCCGGCCGGCGGGCTGGTGTGCACCGCGGTGAGTCCCGGCAGTTCCCCGGCGTACGGAGCGACGAGGTCGCGGACCCGTTCGGTGGCGATGAGCATCGCCGCGCCGGAGTCCGCGAGCACGTGCCGCAGTTCCGGCCCGGTGAGGCCGGCGTTGACCGGCACGGCGACGAGCCCGGCGCGTAGGGTGCCGAGGTAGCTGACCACGAAGTCCGGTGTGTTGGGCAGGGCGATGGCGACTCGGGGCGGCTGCCCGCCCGGGTCCGGTGCGACGGCGGCGATCAGCGCGTGCGCCACTGCGGTCACCGAGGCGTCCAGTTCGGACCAGCTGATCGTCCGGTCGCGCCAGCGCAGCGCGGGTCGGTCACCGTGGGCGATGGCCGCCCGGCGTACCCGGTCGGCGAGGTTCGGGACGGCTCTGTTCACTGCGTCCTGCACGGTGGCTGAGTCTCGCACAGCGGCCGGGCGGCGGCCATGGTCCGGACACGCACCACCCGCCAGGGCGGTCCCGTCAACGGGACGGGGCGCTGTGCCATCGGTGATCCAACCGCGTCTCGTCGATGGGACGCGACACCGCGCGGCAGCCGTCCCGTCGCCGGCGGGTCGGCGAGCCGGCCGACACGCCCGGGTGGCGTCCTATATGACTGCACTGACCTGGAGTTCCACTCCAGACCACCGGAACCATTCAAAGTCAACCGCACACGACGGACAACCGGTCCGCCATGGGTGCGACACGGCGGGAAATACTTCGGCCCTGTGTAACGGACTTGCCACGCGCGGGTGACGTTGGCCCCTATCATCACTCGGGTCGGCTCACCCCATTTGCCGTGAGTCGACACCCCTCAGCCCGAGGAGGCCCCCGTGCCCGTCAGTGCATTGGACCAGCACCTCAAGGGGAACTGCCGCCCGTCGGCACACCCCGGAACCGCCATGTCCGCCCCCGGCGTGCCCGCCGGGCGCGGTCGAGCGGTACGACCGGCACGGCCGATGGCCGGCTGGACGGGAGGCGCGCGATGAGCACCTTCGGCTACACGGAACGCCCGGTCGGCCTGACCGGTCAGGCCACCCGCAGCACGGTGAACGAACGAGCCGCCGCCCGGCAGGGCGGCCACGACGACGGCGCCGCGCTCGCCGTGCAGGGCGAGGGTACCGCCAAGCGGCTGCGTAACCGGCCGCACAACGAGCCGCCGCCCCGCCCCGCGGTACCCGGCGGGAACGCCATGCCGGCCGGTGGCCGGGTCGCCGCACCACCCCGGCCCACCATGCCCGCACAGAGCCGCCGCGTCGACGACGCCCCCGCCGTGGCCGATCCCTCCGCGGGTGAGACGGCCGTGCTGCCCGCCGTGCCGGCGGCCACCGCGCCCACCGGCACCGGCAGCACCACCGGATATCCGAGCCGCCCCGACCCGTCCGACCCGGCGACCGAGGTGTGGACCCTGGTCGAACGGGCGCAGGCCGGTGAGGCCGAAGCGTTCGGCCTCATCTACGACCGGTACGTCGACACGGTCTTCCGCTTCGTCTACTTCCGGGTCGGCAACCGGCAACTGGCCGAGGACCTCACCTCCGACACCTTCCTGCGCGCGCTCAAGCGGATCGGCAGCTTCACCTGGCAGGGCCGCGACCTGGGTGCCTGGCTCGTCACCATCGCCCGAAACCTGGTCGCCGACCATTTCAAGTCCGGTCGTTACCGGCTGGAGGTCACCACGGGCGACGTGCTCGACGCCGACCGCGAGGATCGCGGCCCGGAGGGGAGCCCGGAGGCGGCGGTGGTCGAGCACATCACGAACGTCGCCCTGCTCAGCGCGGTCAAGCAGCTCAACCCGGAGCAGCAGGAGTGCATCGTGCTCCGGTTCCTCCAGGGCTTCTCCGTGGCCGAGACGGCCCGCGCGATGGGCAAGAACGAGGGCGCGATCAAGGCGTTGCAGTACCGCGCCGTGCGTGCCCTGGCCCGCCTCCTGCCCGACGGCTTCCAGGCGTAGTCCAACCGACGGAACCGGCGTGGCGCGATTTCCGATCGCGCAGTACCGAGCCGATTTCGCAAGGTGATTCCGGTCACTTTCTGTGATTTCCGCCCCGCCGGGCCCGTAACCCGTGCCCGGCGCGCTCCGTTTCTCCGGGTGCGACCGGTGGTTGCCCCGGTATCCCCCCGGGCACTCCGAGGTCGGCGGGCGCACCTGCCCACGACCTCATCTCGCGGTGTCACGCTGCCGCCGGTCGTCGCCCATACGGCGGCCGACCGGCCGTGACCAGCGAGAGGAGGTGCCCGCGGTGGACAACGCCTTCTTCTCCCGCCGGCGCGCCGAGCGCTTCGCCCAGCTTCTCGACGAGGCCAACGGCGCCCGGCGGCATCATGTCCGGTCCCGGGTCGACGACGAGCTCGCCCCGCTCGTGGCGGTCGGTCAGCGACTCGTCGCCGAGCGCCCGAAGGTCGACGTGGATCCGGAGTTCCGCACCGGCCTGCGCGCCATGCTGCTGGCCACCGCCGAGCGCGAAGGGCTGGGCACACCGGCCACCGCGACGACCGAGCCGGCCGGCGAGCGCGCCACGGGTGCTCGTGGCTCGCTTCTGCCCTCGGTCACGGCGCGGCGGGCCCGTGCCCGCGGTGCCATCCTGGTCGGCGTGGCGGCCGGCGCCATCGCCGTTTCCGGCATCTCGGCCGCCAGCGAGAACGCGGTGCCGGGCGACGCGCTGTACGGCATGAAGCGCGGGACGGAACGCGCTCAGCTCGCCCTGGCCAGCTCCGACGTCAGCCGCGGCCAACTCTTCCTCGACTTCGCCCGCACCCGGCTCGACGAGGCCGCCGAGCTGCGCGGCGACCACGTCGGCTTCGGCACCGTTCTCGACGACATGGACGCCGACACCCGGCAAGGCGTACGGCTGCTGACCGCCGCCGCCGTGCAGCGCGCCGAGGCGGCGAGCCTGGACGCGGTCAACACGTTCGTGACCGAACAGCGACGCGCGGTCAGCGACCTGCTCGACGGGGCCAACCGCACCAACCGGAGCCGCACCCGTGAGTCGCTGGAGCTGCTCGACAGCGTCCGCGAGCGCTCCGACGCGCTACGCGCCGCGCTCGGCTGTGGTCTCCCCGCGCCGGTGGCCAGTGACAGCCTCGGCCCGGCTCCCGGCACCTGCCCCGCTGACCGCTGACCGACGGGCACCGTCAGAGCTCTGCCCGCCGTCCCCGGTCCGGCTACGCTCGCTGGAGGCGTACCGGTTCACGGAGGGAGGTCGAGTGGTTCGCAGCCGGAAGGTGACGGTCAGCACCGACGTCCACGGTCACACCGCCGGCTGGGCGGAGGCCGAGTCGGCCCCGCCACCTTCCGTACCGGACCCGACCGCGGCGGCCTTCTTCGACGTGGACAACACGATGATGCAGGGCGCGTCGATCTACTGGTTCGCCCGTGGGCTCGCCGCCCGCAACTACTTCACCACCACCGACCTGGCTCGGTTCGCCTGGCAGCAGCTCCGGTTCCGGATGCTCGCTCGGGAACACGCCGGCGACATGTCGCAGGCCAGGGATGCCGCGCTCGCCTTCATCGAGGGTTGGCGGGTGGACGACATGGAGCGGCTCGCCCAGGAGATCTTCGACGAGAAGATGGCGCCCCGCATCTGGGTGGGCACCCGCCAGCTCGCCCAACGTCATCTCGACGCCGGTGAGCGGGTCTGGCTGGTGAGCGCCGCACCGGTGGAGATCGGCCGGGTGATCGCGTCCCGGCTCGGATTGACCGGGGCGATCGGCACGGTCGCCGAGATCGTCGACGGCGCGTACACCGGCCGGCTCGCCGGCGATCTGATGCACGGACCGGCGAAGGCCGAGGCGGTGCGGCAACTCGCCGCCGTGGAAGGGCTCGACCTCACCCGCTGCGCCGCCTACAGCGACTCCGCCAATGACCTGCCGCTGCTCTCCGCCGTCGGCCGACCGGTGGCGGTGAACCCGGACGGTGCGCTGCTGCGCCGCGCCCGGGAGCACGGCTGGGAGGTGTGCGACTTCCGCACCGGCCGCCGGGCCGTCAAGATCGCCGTACCGTCCACCGCCGCGGCCGGCATCCTGGTCGGTGCGGTCAGCGCCGGCATGGCGCTGCACCGGCGCCGCCGACCGGACTGACCGGGCGGATCGACCGGGCGGTCATGGGCCGAACGGGTCCGGGCGGCGCTCGAGCAGCTTGTGCAGGGTCTGCTGAATGGTCTCCCGCACCTGGTCGGCGAGGTTGAAGACCACCAGCGGGTCGTCGGCCGAGTCGGTCAGGTGTGCCGTCGGGATCGGCGGGCAGAACTCGATCAGCCATTTGCTCGGTAGCGGAACCATGCCCAGCGGCCCGAGCCAGGGGAAGGTCGGCGTGACCGGGAAGTAGGGCAGCTTCAGCAGCCGGGCCAGCGGCTTGATGTCGGCGAGCATCGGGTAGATCTCCTCGCCGCCGACGATCGCCACCGGCACGATCGGCGTGCCGGTACGCAGCGCGGCCGAGACGAAGCCCCCACGGCCGAAGCGTTGCAGCTTGTACCGGTCGGCGTAGAGCTTGCCGATGCCCTTGAAGCCTTCCGGGAAGACGCCCACCAGCTCACCCCCGCCGAGCAGCCGTTCGGCGTCCGGGTTGCAGGCCACCGTACCGCCCGACTTGCGCGCCAGCTCGGAGACGACCGGCATCCGGAACACCAGGTCGGCGCCGAGCAGGCGAAGGAACCGGTGCCGGGGGTGCCGGTCGTGCAGGGCGGTCGCCAGGATCAGGGCATCCAGCGCCACCGTCCCGGAGTGGTTCCCCACCACCAGGCCGGCGCCGTCGGCGGGGACGTTCTCGATCCCGGTCACCTCGGTGCGGAACCAGTCCCGGTAGAGCACCCGCACCAGCGGATGCAGGACCCGCTCGGTCAGCTCCGGGTCGAAGCCGAACTCGTCGACCTCGTAGTCGCCGGAGAGCCGCCGGCGCAGGAACGCCAGACCGCTCGCCACCTTGCGGTCCCAGGGATCTCCGGGCACATCGGCCACCGCGGACCCGGCCGGCCGAGTCGACCCGGCCGGCTCGGCGGCGGGCTCGGTGCGTCGGTGTCCGTTGCGTCGCGCCGGGTCGGCGGCCGGGTCCGGGGCATCCATCGGTACGTCGAACCGGCCGCCCGCTGCGGCATCGCCGTGCTCCTGCCCCGCCCCGGTCACGACCGCTCCCGGACGGCGGCCCGCACCTGCCGGATCCCGTCCAGCACGGCCTGTTCGGCGGCGGCCAACTGCTCGCGGGTCAGCACCGCGCGACCGTGGTGGGCGCGGATGAAGTCGTCGAAGGCGGCGGCGGTGGAGCGCGGCCTGAAGGCGTACTCGCGCTCCAGCCGGCTGGTGTCCACCACCCGGCCGTGTACGAAGAGGTCGACCTGGTCCAGACCGATACGACCGAAGCCGAGGGTACGCGCGAGCGCCGCGGCGTTGGAGAGACCGGGCTCCAGCACCGGTACGGCCACCCGGCCGGCCCGCCGGATCGCCTGCGTCAGGGAGAGCACACCCGGCCCGGCCACGTTGTAGGTGCCGGGATGGTCCTCGACGACGGACCGGTGCAGCACCTCGAGGGCGTCGTCGAAGTGCAGGAACTGCAGCCGGGGGTCCCGGCCGAGGACGGTCGGCACGAGGGGCTGGGAGAAGTAGCGGGTCAGCGTCGTGTCGGCGGTCGAGCCGATGAACGGTGCGAAGCGCAGGACCGTCGCCGTGACGTCGGGGCGGCGACGGCGGAAGCCGCGGACGTACCCCTCGATGTCCAGGATGTCGCGGCCGAAACCGCCGCGCGGCACCTCGCGGGGCTCGGTCTCCTCCGTGAACACCGCAGGATCCCGGAACGAGGCCCCGTACGCCGCTGTCGAGGAGCGGACCACGAGCTTGCGGAGTCGGGGTGCCCGCTGACAGGCGGCGAGCAGCTGCATCGTGCCGATGACGTTCTGCTCCTTCATCGCCCCGCGGCCGCCGTGCTGCGGATCGGGGGCGGTGACGAGCGCGAGGTGTACCACCGCGTCGACGTCCAGGTCGGCGAGGAGGCTGCCGAGCGAGCCGCCGTCGACCCGGAGCCGCTCCACCCCGTCGGGCAGGTCGGTGAACTCCCCACCGGACTCGGACGGATCGATGCCGATGACCCGTCCGATCCGCTTGTCGGCGGCGAGCCGGGCGGCGACGTGCGCGCCGAGGTAGCGACCCACCCCGGTGACGACGACAACCCCCGGAGCACCAGGGGTGCCACCGGGGGTCATCCTCCGCACCTCCCTCGACAGGCGGGATCGAGCCGGGACAACCACGGCCTGATCACCTGAGCCTCCGAGGGTCGACAGGTGGCAAGTGACGCCGTTGCCGGGCCGTCGGCCCGGCAACGATCACTTGCCGAGACGGCGACGCTGGACGCGGGTCTTGCGCAGCAGCTTGCGGTGCTTCTTCTTAGCCATGCGCTTGCGGCGCTTCTTGACCACCGAGCCCATACGAAAGCCTTTCGATGCAACGTGCGGGGCGGACCGGCTGCCACCACCACGCGGGTGGGCGTCGGCGACCGCTTGCGGACAACGGACCGGACCAGTTCGGGCGTCAGGGCGCACCGGGGTGCGGTCACGGTCGGGTTCCAGGGTAGCGGGAGAGCATCAGCAGGACCAACGCGGCCCCGTCGATGTGGCCGCCGGAGCTGGGTCGTGGCCCCGACCGCGACGTCCGGCGACCCGCTCGGCGCTTCCCGAAACGCCTTTCCGTACGCACCCATGGGCCCGACGGCTCATCCCTCGCGCCCGCCGTGGCCGGTCAGGCCCGGATGCCCGGGCCGACCCGGCTGATCAGGCGGTTTCCTGAAAGGCACCGCGAAGATACTCGTGCACCGCGTGCTCGGGCACCCGGAACGACCGGCCGACCCGCACGGCGGTGAGTTCACCGCTGTGCACCAGGCGGTAGACCGTCATCTTCGACACCCGCATGACCGTCGCCACCTCGGCGACGGTCAGGAACTTGACCTCCGACAGTCGACCGTCGGACTGCGACCCGGTCATGGCTCACCCGACCCCATCCCATGCCCAGCACGCGCCAGTGCCGGCGGAATGCTCCCGCACGGACCGGCGACGCGCGTGTTACCAGTACGGTAGCGGGGCCGTTGTGACCGGCGCGATCCCTTCGTGCAACTGATCATGATTCCGGCCTCGGGTTCACCCGTTCCGAGCAGGCGATATTCGCCCGGTCACGCCGGGCGTCCCATTGCCGGGACCTGGGCACGCCGGAGTCGCTCCGCCACCGAACGCAGCCGAACGGCGGAAGGCGCCCGGTGGCTCCGGTGGCGCCACCGGAGCCACCGGGCGGGTGCCCCGGGCCGCTTCCGGACGCGGCACCGGGGCTCCGCGCTGGGAGCGGGACCAGTGTCGCAGGTACGCCGGAACCACCCGACACCGGTGGATCATGAAGTACGGGGTGACACAACCCGAGGCGACCGAACCGTCCGCCGGGCGGCGGCGGTGGTGGTCAGGCGGCCAGCGTGCGGATGTAGGCGACGCACTGGCTGTGCAGAGCCGACCAGTCCTCGCCGAAGACCTGCTCGGCGGCCTGCTCCGGTGGCGTACGGTCGTGCAGCACGGCCGCGACGAAGGCGAGCATTCGCTGCTCACCGAAACGGTCGACGAGGTGCCGGACGGCCAGGTAGCCGAGGCCGTAGCTACCGGCGACCCGCGCGGCCGGCGCGTCGTCGGCCGGCGCGAGGTCGTCCAGTCGGCCGTTCCATCCGCCCCGGACCAGTTCGCGCACCTGGGCCAGGCCCTGGTAGCGGCTCACCGGCTGACCGTCGGTGCCTGCGTACTCGGCCAGCCCTTCCACCAGCCACCAGGTGGTCTTGCCCGGATAGCCCTGCTCTGGCAGCGAGGCGGCGTGGGTCAACTCGTGCCGGAGCAGGTCGTCCAGGCCGGCGGGCGTCGTCCCGTCCGCGTTGATCACCACCTCGTGCTGGCCACCGCCGACGTTGACCGCGTACCCGCCGGTCCATTTCGGGCGGCCGCCTCCGTACCAGCGCTCCCACTCGGCGCGGCCGGCGTAATAGATCCGGTAACGGTCCGGCGGCGAGCCGGCCATCGCGTACCGGTCGGCGACCTTCGCCGCCGCCTCGGCCTGGGTCAGCAGGGTGGGCAGCTTCCCGCGCAGCGCGGGCGTCGTCGCCACGATGGTTCGCGCGCCGGTTGCCACGACCAGTTCGTCGACCTCCCACGGTCGGGTGCCGGTCTCCGCGGACTTGGACTCCTCGACAGCGACCAGCCGGGGCTGCTGCCCGGTGTCGCGCCACCGGGTGCCGGCCAGGACCGGGCTGGGACGGCAGCCGGGCGTAGCGAAGCAGTACTGGAACCGCACCAGCATCCGCCACTCGCCGGGCCGGTCGGGTATCGCGGTGGGCAGGCCGGTCACCTCGGCCCGCCAGGTGGTCACCCGCAGCGCCCGCAACGAGTTGAACCGGCGGCGCAGGTCGGCGTGCGCGGTCGGCTCGGCAACGGCGAGGAAGCCGGCCTGATCGCCCGCGAGCAGGGCGGTGGATTGCCGATCCAGCGCCGCGGCGATCCGGGCGGCGAGGTCACGCGCGGCCTGGGTCGCCGGGTCGCCCGTCGCGGGGCCGGCCCGCTGCACCACCGCCCGTCCGTCGGGCTCCCTGATCGCCGCCGTCAGCAGCGCCGCCGGCACACCGCAGGTGCACAACAGCAGCACGACCAGGGTGAGCACCGTCCACAGGGGCCGGATCCGGCGCGGCGCGGCTTCGTCCAGACCGTCAGTCACCCGGCGAAGGGTAACCACCGATCGGTGGATCCGGCGAGGCCGGCGTCACCGGTCACTGCGGACGGACGTCGAGGCGGGCGTCACAGATCGTCCGGCGTGACCGGGAACCGGATCAGCGCGGCGGTCGCCGCTCAGACGGTCACCGTGGCGAACCCGAGCGCCCGGATCAACTTGTCCACCCGCTGCCCCAGGCCCTGAGCGCGGCGTCGAGCGACCCGACCATCTCGTCGTAGGAGCGGTCGAGGTCGCGAGGCAGGCCGAAGCCGCCGGCCACCTCCAACGAGACGAATCCGTGCAGCGCGCTGCGCAGCGTCCGGGCGGCGTCGACCGCGGCGTCGCCGGTGATCCCGTAGCCGTGCAGTACCGCGTAGACGGCGCCGACCGCCCGCTCGCCGGCCGCCACATGGTCCGGGTCGGCCGGATCCGGCACCTGCTGGGTGGCCGGGTACCGGCCGGGGTGCCGACGCGCGTACGACCGGTAGGCGGCCGCGACCGCGTGCAGCGCGTCGGCGCCGGCCCGCCCGACGGCGGCCGTCATGAGCTCCTCGGCCAGCTCTGCGGTGGCGAACGCGGAGAGCTTCTGGGCCAGGGCGTCGGCTCCCCGGACGTGCTTGTAGAGGCTGGGCAGTGCCACGCCGAGCCGCGCGGCCACTGCGGCGAGGGTGAGCTGCTCCCGGCCGACCTCGTCGACGAGCCGGGCCGCCTCGCGTACGACGATCTGCTGATTGAGCCCGGCCCTAGGCACCGGTGCTCACCTTCAGGAACGCGGTGAGCTGCTCCGCCGTGCGCTCCGGCTGGTCGGCGTGCGGGTAGTGGCCGGAGCCGTCGATCATGCGCGCCTCCGCGGTGCCGAAGAGCCGCCGGGCGGCGCGCGCCTCGGCGCCGGGATCGCGGAAATCCGGATCGCGGGTGCCCATGAGGACCAGGACCGGCTGCCGGACCTCGCGCGCCCGGACGGTCCAGTGCGGCTCGACCTGGTCGATCACCCCGCGTACCGCGGCCATCCGGCCGTGCTCGCGCAGGTTGGCGACCATCGCCCGCCGGTATGCGGCGTCGTCGGCCGGGCGGGTCACCGGGAAGAGCGTCCGGTGGAACATCCCGAACAGCCGCGGACTGCGCAGCACCAGTGCCTGGGCGAGCCGCATCGCCGGGTTCGCCTTGGGCGGCTCGACGAACGCGCCGATCAGCACGATCCCGGCGACCCGCTCGGGCCCGTCGGCGGCGGCGAAGACGACCGCGGCTGCGCTGGACGAGCTGCCGACCAGCACGGCCGGTCCGCCGAGTTCGTCGACCACGGCCAGCAGGTCACCACCGACCTCCGCCGGGGCGTACGTGGGCCAACCGACGGTGGACTCGCCGTGCCCCCGGACGTCCACGGCGGCCACCCGGTAGCCGGCCGCGACGAGCAGCGGGACCAGGTGCCGCCAGGACGCTCGGTGCTCCCCCATGCCGTGCGAGAGGACGACGAGCGGGCCCGCCCCCAGCACCTCGTACGCGATGCGCCCGTCGGGGCGCTCAACGTAACTAACGCTCATAACTCATAAGCTAATTGCATTAGCCTTCGTCGTCAAGGGCTTGACCTCACCTCGACTTGAAGTCGCACGATCGACCGCATGCCGAACGTTCGAAGTGCCGTACCGCACCTGCGCATCGCCCGCCCGACCCGCGACCTCGCCGCAGCAGAACGCTTCTGGGTCGGCGGCCTCACCCTCGACGTGCTCTGGCGCTCCACCGCCGGCGGACCGGACGAGCACGATCTGCTGATGCTGGGCTGGCCGGACGCCCAGTGGCACCTGGAACTGGTCGCCGGCGTACCCGCCCCGACCCCCACCGAGGAGGACCTGCTCGTGCTCTACCTCGACGGACCGATCGACGAGGACCTGGTGCGGGAACTGGAACGGGCCGGCGGGACACGAGTCTCCGCCGGCCCGTACTGGGACCGCTGGGGTGTGGCGCTGACCGATCCGGACGGCTACCGCCTGGTGCTCAGCACCCGGGGCTGGTCGAACCGGTGAGCCTGCCGACCTACTTCTTCGACACCAGCGCGCGGGCGAAGAAGGCCATGTTGGCCGGGCGCTCCGCGAGGCGGCGCATCAGGTAGCCGTACCACTGGTCGCCGTACGGCACGTACGTGCGCACGGTGTAGCCCTCGCCGACCAGCCGGGCCTGCTCCTCCGGCCGGATGCCGTAGAGCATCTGGAACTCGAACCGCTCCGGCCCCCGATCGAACCACCGGGCGCGGTCCTCGCCGATCGCGATCAGTCGCGGATCGTGCGTGGCCAGCATCGGGTAGCCGTCGCCCGACATCAGGATGTTCATGCACCGGACATACGACTTGTCCACCTCGTGCGCGGACTGGTAGGCCACCGA
Source organism: Micromonospora sp. NPDC023737 (assembly GCF_040639715.1). NCBI lineage: Bacteria > Bacillati > Actinomycetota > Actinomycetes > Micromonosporales > Micromonosporaceae > Micromonospora > Micromonospora sp. NPDC023737. The sequence continues at coordinate 4,459 of NZ_JBFAAL010000002.1, read as the reverse complement.
TTCCGGCTCCTTGTACGCCCCCTTGCAGAGGCGTACCCGGGAGCCCGTCGTGGCCAGCTCCCGGCAGTCCGACTCGGTCCGCCGCAGGTACGCCTGGAGCACCGCCCCGGTCGACGGGTAGTCCTTGCGCAGCTTGGCCAGGATCTCCAGCGTCGAATCGGTGGTGGTGTGGTCCTCCATGTCCAGGGTGACCGTCGTACCCGCCGCGTCGGCCGCGGCGCAGATCGCCCGCGCGTTGTCGTACGCGAGTTGCTCGTCGAACATCTGCCCGAGCGCGGAGAGCTTCACGCTGACCTCGGCCGCCGGGGTGAGTCCCGCCGCACCGAGCAACCGCAGCAGCGCCAGGTACTCGTCCCGGATGGCGTTGGCCTGTTCGGGGGTGACGGTGTCCTCGCCGAGGTTGTCGAGGGTGACCGCGAGACCGTCGTTGACGAGCGCACGGGTGGCGTGCAGCGCGTCATCGGTCTTGGCGCCGGCCACGAACCGGCGCACGACGTCCCGGGTGAACGGGGCCGTCGCGACGAGCCGCTCGACCTGGGATGACCGGGAGGCGGCGAGGATGACGGAACGGAGCATGGGGCGAGCGTATCGCCCGGCCGAAGCCCGACGCGGAGGGGCAGCCCCGCAGGCCGGCAGGGGGCCGCATGGTCGGTGTGCCGCGTCGACCGGAGAAGCCCCTGGCAGCCGAACGCGAGGTGGTGGAGGTGCGCCACCACCCACCTTCTGCCGCACTACATCGACGCGCCACGTGGCGTCTGAGTCGTCTACCGTTGTGGGCGTGAACTTCGACGCGTACGCCCGGACCGGCGTTGACCTCGTCAACGCCCGTCTGGACGACCTCGACGACCTGCGGGCCCTCTTCCCCGAGACCAGCGCATGGATGCGCGATGAGGTCGCGGAACGGGACCTCGCGATCTTCCGACGGGCGCAGAAGCGCCTACGTGACGTCTTCGACTACGGCACCTCCGGGCGGGACGCCGACGCCGTGGCCGAAATCAACGCGCTGCTCGAGGCGTTCCCCGTACAGCCGCGCATCTCCGGCCACGACTCCAGCGACTGGCACATGCACGTGACCAGCCGGGGCGCCTCGGTGAGTTCCGAGTACCTGGCCGGCGCGGTCTGGGGTCTGTCGGTCTGGCTGTGCGAGTACGGCAGCGCGCGATTCGGGGTCTGCGCCGACCAGCGCTGCGGCAACGTCTACCTGGACACCTCGTCGAACTGCTGCCGGCGGTTCTGCTCCGAGCGCTGTGCCACCCGCTCGCACGTGGCCGCGCACCGGGCCCGCAAGCGGGCCGCGATCGGCGAACAGGCCACCGTCGCCGCTCAGCCGGTACCGGCCGACTCACTGACGCCCGTCAGCTGAGGTCACCGCCGTCCGCCCGGGCGCAGCGTCGCCGACGCTGCCCCGCGCGGACGGGTCAGGCGTCGACCGGGGACGGCGTGCTCAGGTGCTGACGGGCGAAGTCCAACGCGGCACGCAGGTCGGCCTCGCGTACCGCCCGGCTGCGTGCGCCCCGGGTCGACACCTCCACCGCCACCGAGCCGGTGAAGCCGCGCCCCGCCAGTGACCGCAGCACCTCGGCGCAGGGCTGGGTGCCCCGCCCCGGTACCAGGTGCTCGTCGCGCCCCTCGCCGGTGCCGTCGCCGAGGTGCACGTGCGCCAGCGCGTCACCCATCCGGTCGGCCATCTCCAACGAGTCGGTGTGCGACGCGGCGCAGTGCGACAGGTCGAGGGTGTACGCGGGGTAGCCGGTCTCCGTCGGATCCCAGCCCGGCACGTACGGAACGAACTGCCGGCCGGCCATCCGGACCGGGTACATGTTCTCCACGGCGAAGCGCAGATCCGGATAGCGGTCGGCGATCTCGCCGAGCCCCTCGCGGAAGTTGCGGGCGTAGTCGCGCTGCCAGGTGAAGGGTGGATGCACCACCACCGTCGGCGCCTCCAGCGCCTCGGCCAGCTCGGCCGACCGGCGCAGCCGCTCCCACGGGTCGGGGCTCCACACCCGCTGGGTCACCAGCAGGCAGGGGGCGTGCACGGAGAGCACCGGCACCTCGTAGTGCTGGGCGAGGCCGCGCAACGCACCGGAGTCCTGGCTGACGGCGTCAGTCCAGACCATCACCTCGATGCCGTCGTAGCCGAGGGCCGCGGCCATCTGGAAGGCCGCCGCCGTCCGCTCCGGGAAGACCGAGGAGCTGGAGAGGAGCACCGGGACTCGGGACGTCACTCAGCCAGGGTAGCCCTGCGGCGCGCGCGACACATGGTGACGAGCGAGCACAAAGCGGCCGTACGGGCCCGGGTGGCGCTCAGTGCTGACCGAGCTGGTCGAGCCGGCGCAGGATGACCCCTTCCCGCAGCGCCCACGGGCAGATCGTCAGCTTCTCGACGTCCAGCTTGCGCATCACCGTTTCGGCCACGACCGCGCCGGCGAGCAGCTGGTGGGCCCGGCCGATGCTCACCCCTTCCAGCTCGGCGAGTTGCCCGGGCGGGATGTGCCGGATGAAGCCGATCACCTGGCGCAGACCGGTACGGGTGAGGCTGCGCTTCGCCCAGACGCCCGCTCCGGAGGGCGCCGCCCCGGCCAGGCGGGCCAGCGTGCGGAAGGTCTTCGACGTACCGACCGGCCGTTCCCAGCCCACGTCGACGATCTCCTTGATCACCGGGTCGAGCTGGCCGTCGACGTACTCCCGCAGCTCCTCCACGGCCTGGGCGGACGGCGGCGCCAGGTCCTCCGGTGACAACCGCAGCCGCTCCCGGGTCAGCCGGCCCGCGCCCAGCGGCAGCGAGACCGCGGCCGTCGGGTCCTCGTCGATTCCGGCGGCGATCTCCAGCGACCCGCCGCCGATGTCCAGCAGCAGCAGCCGCCCCGCCGACCAGCCGAACCAGCGTCGGACCGCGAGGAACGTCATCCGCGCCTCGTCGGCGCCGGGGAGCACCTCCAGGCGTACGCCGGTCTCGTCACGGACCCGGGCCAGCACCTCGGCCGCGTTGGTGGCGTCCCGCACGGCGGAGGTGGCGAACGCGATCAGGTCGTCGGTGTTCAGGCCGGCGGCGGCCGCCTTGGCCATACTCACCGCCCTGATCAGCATGTCGGCGCCGACCTCGGTCAACGCGCCGTCGGGTCCGATCTGCTCGGCCAGCCGCAGCACCACCTTCTCGGAGTGTGCCGGCCAGGGGTGCGCGCCATGGTGCGCGTCCACCACCAGCAGGTGGACCGTGTTGGAACCGACGTCGAGGACCCCCAGTCGCATGGTTCGACCCTAGGGCAACAGGTTTGCGCGGCTCCCGGGCCCGGACGCCTGACCACGCGTACGCTGGTCCGGGTGACGATGGAGCTCCGCGTACTGGTGGACGACCCGGGCGACCCACGCAGCCGCGAGGTGCCGCTGGACTTCCCCCGGGAATGGATCGAGTTCGCCGACCCCGCCGACGAGAGCCACCTGATCCGGGCCGACCTCACCTGGTTGCTGTCCCGGTGGACGTGCATCTTCGGCCAGGGCTGTCACGGCATCATCGCCGGTCGGGCCGCCGACGGCTGCTGTTCGCACGGCGCCTTCTTCACCGACTCGGACGACGAGACGCGGGTACGCGCGGCCGTCAAGCGGCTCACCCCGGAGACCTGGCAGTACTTCCGCCGCGGGTTCAAGAAATGGACCGAGAACGACACCGTCGACGGCAAGACCCCGGCTCGCCGGACCGCCACCCGCGACACGGACGCGCCCTGCGTCTTCCTCAACGACCCGGACTTCCCGGGCGGCGGCGGCTGCGCACTCCACGCCCAGGCGCTGCGCGACGGGGTGCACCCGTTGGAGTACAAGCCGGACGTGTGCTGGCAACTTCCGATCCGCCGGGACCAGGACTGGGTCAAGCGGCCGGACAACACGAAGGTGCTGGTGTCCACCCTGTCGGAGTTCGACCGGCGCGGCTGGGGCGCCGGCGGGCACGACCTGGACTGGTGGTGCACCTCCTCGACGGACGCGCACGTCGGCACCGATCCGATGTACGTCTCCTACGGGCCGGAGCTCACCGCGCTGATCGGCGCCCCGGCGTACGCGAAGCTGGCCGAACTCTGCGCGGCCCGGTCCCGCCAGGGTCTGGTCGCCCCGCACCCGGCCGACCAGACCTGATCACCCCGGGACGACCCGCCGGGGCCGTTGCCGCAGTCCGCACGGTAGCCACACCCCTCACGAAGCGTGATTCGCCAGGCCGCCAGACCCAACTCCTCCGCCACCCTTTGCTCTGCATACCTATACGCGCCGCTCACGCTCCGCATCCGCGTCGGGCGTTCGGCGTGACCGGAGGAAAGCACTGAACGCCAGCTCACGGCGACGGTGCGTATACGGGTGCAGAGCAAAGGACGTTGAACGGCACAGGGCAGGCTCGCCCACCCGACACACACGGTCACGCCGGGTGACCCGGAGCCGCACTTACACAACGTGATGCCTCGCGGGGGGGGGGGGG